>DYIW01000454.1 GCA_020723465.1 Phycisphaera mikurensis | reverse complement strand
ATCGACGACCACGCCGTCCCCCACCGCCCGCGTCTCGTAGGTGCGCACGTAGGACAGTTGGTCGATCACCGACACGTGGCCGGTCTCTCCGCCCAGCAGCATGAGCCGCGGTGCGGCGAGCAAGCCGCCCGGCGCCTGCTGGCGCTCCGTCAGCCAGGTTTCGCCGGCCGAACGGGTCAGCGCCGCGACCGTGACCGGCTCGCCGGCGCTCCCCTCGTGCGCGGGGCGGCGGAAGAGGTGCAGCTCCGCCAGCAGGAAGGCGCGGTTCTGGCGCAGCACCGCGTCCAGGAACTCCTCGACGCCCGCCACTGCGGCGCTCGGGCCGACCACCTCCAGCGCGCGCTCCAGGTGGCCGGCAGCGTTGGCGCCGCGCGTGCGCCTCGTGGCTCGATCGACGATCTCCACGGACTCGAGGCTGTCGATGCGCTCGCTCGCCTGGCGCATGAGCCAGCGCTCCAGGCAGCCCACGCCGCCGAGAGCGAGAGCATCCTCGCCCGTGCTGCTGCCGCTGCCCAGGAGGAAGGTGAGGCGCCTGCGAGCTCCGGCCAGCTCCTCGCTCTCACGGCGGCCCGCGCCCTCGAGTCCGATGCCGGCTGCCCCTTCGACCCGGAAGCAGCTCGCCGACTCGAACAGCCGGCGCGGGGCCTGGGCGACGGCGCTGGCTGGTTCCTGATGGACGATTCTCGGCTCCTGACCAGGCAGAGCCGCGGCCAGGAGGGTCCAGGCGGACACGGCCGCGACAGTCGTCTTGCACATGGAAACCACCTCCAGCATCCGCCGTGACCAGGCACGCCGCGGGGCCCGACGCGCGCCGCGCGGGCTCGGCGAGTACGTGCGCAAAGTAGAAAAAAAAGTATCCAAAGCGGCCAACGCTGGTTCAACTACCCAGGTAGTACTTACCCGGTAGTTGAATGAGGAGTGGTCGATGTCCGGTTCCCGCCTGCTGGGAGGGCTGCAGCTCGCGATTCTCAGGGTGCTCTGGGGCAGGGGAGAGGCCACCGCGGCCCAGGTTCACGAGGAGCTGCTCCCGGAGAAGCGCCTGGCGCTGACCACGATCGCAACCATGCTCTCGAAAATGGAGAAGAAGGGCCTGGTGCGCCATCGTCCGGAGGGGCGCCAGTACGTCTACCGGGCTGCCGCGGCCGAGGAGGAGATCCACCGCTCCATGGTCGCGGAGTTCGTCGAGCGTCTGTTCCCGGGGAACCCGGCCGCGCTGGTGAACCACCTGCTCTGCGAGTGCGAGATCGACGCGACGGAGCTGGACCTGCTCCGCAAGCGGATCGCCGAGCGCCAGCGGCTCGGGCGCAAGGAGGCGGCGAATGGCTGATCCTCTGGGCGCGGCCGCCGCGTGGCTTCTCACGTATCTCCTGCACAGCTCCATCCTGATCGGCGGGGCGTGGCTGTTCCTGCGCCTCGTCGAGGTCCGTTCGCTCGCCTGGCGCGAGGCGCTCTGGACCATCGCCCTCTGCGGCGGCCTGGTCACGGCCACGGCCCAGGCGCTGGGACACATGCAGCCGCTCGGCGGCAGGCTGGTTCTGCCCGCCCTTGCGGCGCTGGACAGCGCGCAGGCGGGCTCGACCACTGGGAACGGCGGCGAAGCGCTGCCGCCGTCTCTCCGCTGCGCCGAGGCGGACGCTTGCCCGTCCGCGCGCTGCCGAGTCCCCGGTGCGGACGGCGAAACGGCCTCGGGGGACTGCGCCCAGCCCGCCCTGGCGGCGCCGGTTTCCGGATCAGTCAGCGCGACGAGGAGGACCTGCGCAGGGCTCGCCGGGCTCGCCGTCCTCGGCCTGCTGTTCGCGGCGGCTCTCCGCGCCGGCCTGCAGGGCCCGCGCGATCGGCGGGCGCTCGCTGGAGGAAGGCTGCCGGCGCTGCTCGAGCGGCTGCGCCAGCGTGCGGGAGTGGGGCGCGAGGTCGCGCTCACGGTGTCGAGGAGCATCGCCTCTCCCGTGGCCTTCGGCCTGCGCAAGTGGGAAATCTGCGTGCCCGAGCGCGCCCTCGCCGAGCTGACGGCCGAGCAGCAGGAGGGGATGTTCGCCCACGAGCTGGCCCATCTCGTGCGCGGCGACCCGCTGCGGCTGCTGCTCTGCCGCATCATCGAGGTGGTCCTGTTCCTGCAGCCCCTGAACCGGCCCGCGCGCCGCCGTCTGTTCGAGGCCGTGGAGCGCCGCTGCGACGCCTGGGCGATCCGGCTGGTCGGCCGAGGCCTCCCCCTGGCGGAGTGTCTGACCAAGGTGGCGGCGTGGATCACCGAGGGCTCACGTCCGGTCGCGGCCGTGGCCATGGCCGAGGAGGGCTCGCCGCTGGGCCGCCGCGTGCTGGGCCTGCTGCGCGAGGAAGAGGCGCTCGCCGAGGACCGCCGCCGCCGGCGTTCGGCGTCGCTGCTCGTGCTGCTGCTGCCGGGCCTGGCTTTCCTGGCGCCCGCGGTCTCGAACGCGGCCGCGAATCCGGCCGCGGATGCGGCGCTGCCCGCGATCGCGGCGTTCCCTGCCCCGAAGGCGTTGGCCTCGTCCAACCGGGCCCTGCTCGTGGCCGAGGCCGCGGGGCTGCTGGAGGATGAGATCTCCCTGCTGAAGGAGGAGGTCGCCGGGCTCCGGGCGGTCATCCCGAGGAGCACGTCCTTGAAAGAACTGAATCAGACGCTGCTCGAGATCGAGCGGCGCGTGGATGGACTGGATCGCCGTCTCGCCGTTCTCGCGGTCTGGCGGCGCATGGTGCTGCGCGAGCACGGGCTCGACTCGCCGCAGCCAGCCGAGACGAGAACGATGGCGAGCCCGCGGAGGATCGAGTGATGAAGAGACCGTTTGCGATCGCGATCGTCGCCTCGCTGATCGCCGGAGCCGCCTGGGCGGCCGGCACCACCGAGGGCGGAGTGGACAAGCTCAAGAAGAAGATCCGGGTCGCGGTGGCGCCGCCCGCTGCGGTGGCGGTCGAGGCGTGCGCCGATGCCTGCGATCAAGCCTGCGCCGATGCCTGCGGTCAGGCCTGCGCCGATGCCTGCGGTCAGGCCTGCGGCGATGCCTGCGGTCAGGCCTGCGGCGATGCGTGCGGTCAGGCCTGCGGCGATGCGTGCGGCC
>DYIW01000453.1 GCA_020723465.1 Phycisphaera mikurensis | reverse complement strand
CGTCGCCCATCCACCGCGCGCCCGAGGCGCGCGGCCGCGGCCCGTGGCCGCGGGATCGACTACTCCCGGGAATCGTCGCGCCGCGCGACGATTCTCAGGAGTAGTAGATCAGTCGAGCGCGCGGCGGAGTTCCAGGCCGAGGCGCGGGTGCGCCGCCATGAGGCGGATGGAGAGGTGCTCGCTGTGCGCGCCGCGGGCGCGCACGATGCGCTGCAGCGCCGCCTTGTCCCGCGTGCTCCAGCGCGGCAGCTCCGGCAGCATGGCGAGAAGCGGCGCCAGGTCCCGGAGGGCGCGGCGCTGGTTCGGCGTCCAGCGCCGCAGGTCGGCGATGCCGAGCGCGCGGCAGACGAGCGCGGCGCAGCTTGTCGCGGCGCGCGCGCGGTCGCCGCCGCAGCGGCGGGCCAGGAAGCGGCTCGCCGCGAGCGGCAGGCGCGCGAAGTCGAAGGGCCGCACGCGTCCGCCGGACAGGTCGAGGTGCGCCTCGGTGTCAGAGAGGCGGCGCAGTGTGGCGCGATCGGAGCGGCCGCCGCCTGGCGCCCGCAGGCGGCGCTCCTCGGCGCGCGCCAGTTCCTCGACTCTGGGATTGGCCGGCACGAAGCCGAGCTTGCGGTAGAACCAGAAGGCGCCCGTGCGCAGCGCGTCCTCGTTGTCGCGGCCCATGCCGTAGGCGGTGAGGAAGAAGTCCTCGACCGCGAAGACGTGGTGCAGCAGGCGCATCACCTGGGCGTAGATGTAACGGATTTCGCCGCCGCGGAACTCGGGGAAGAGGTTGATCCCCATCTCGCAGGCGCCGAGGCAGGGGCTGGCAGGGCCGTAGGCCACGGGCACGCCGTTCTTGAACACGAGGAAGCAGTAGAGGCCGGCGAGCACGCCGCGGAACTCGGGCAGGGCGCCGATGAGCGCAATGGCCACGCCGCGCCCGGCGTGGCAGAGGAGCACGTCCTCGGGATTGGCCTTGATGAGCGGGTAGATCTCCAGGCAGCGCGCGCTGAGCGCGCGCAGCGCGAGGTCGATGAGCGCGCGGCCGGTGCACGCGTCGAGCAGGCGCGGCACGGCGAGCGGCCGGCGGATCGCGGGCGCGAGCGGGAAGGCCGTGCGGTCGATCGCGCCATGCTGCCAGGCGAGGCGCGCGCCGGGCAGCTCGATGTCGGTGCGGGCGCTGCCATGCTCGGCGAGCTCATGGCGCAGCGTCAGCCCGCACGAGTCGTAGAGGAAGGCGCGCTCCGCCGGGGCAAAGCGCGCGCCGGCGAGGAGCGCGAGGATGCTCTCGAGGTCGGTCGCGCGCGCGTCCGCCTTGACGTGCGCCATCCACGAGGGCCAGTCCAGCTCCACCGCCTCCGCGCCCTCGTTCTCGGCCGGTGCGAGCAGCAGGTCGAGCAGGCCGGGCAGCGGCGACTCCTCGGGCAGCTCTTGCCAGTCGATCTCGAGGCGGCCGGGGAAGAGACGCAGCAAGGCGAGCGCCACCTCGTAGGAGTAGGGGTAGGAGTTCACGCTCCCGGGGAAGCCGCGGTTGGCGACCGCGCGCGCCCCCGGGCTGTCCGCGACCTCTGCGAAACGGCCGCGCAGCGACGCGATCAGGCCGCGCACGCGCGCGCAGCAGGGCGCTGTCCGGGTAGGCGCGTATGAACTCGAGCGTGTCGTCGAGCAGCAGCAGGCTCTTGGCCGAGATGCGGCGCGCCGCGGCGATCTGGTCCAGCAAGCCGAGTTTGACGCGCGCCGCCTCGGGGCCGAAGCTCTGGCGCATCTCGTGCAGGGCGCGGATCAGGCGCGCGGCGCTCGCTTCGCGCGGGTGCGGAACGGTGCGCATGCGCGGCGCGCCTCTCAGGGCAGGAGCTCGACCATCTCGCCGTAGGTCTCCGGCCGGCGGTCGCGGTAGAACTGCCACACGCGCCGCACCTCTTCGATCACGTCGAAGTCCAGGTCGGCGACGACCAACTCGTCCCGGTCCTCGGCGCCTTCGGCGAGGATGCGGCCGCGCGGATCGACGAAGTAGCTCGAGCCGTAGAACTTGCCGATGTTCCAGGGCGGTTCCGTGCCGACGCGGTTGATGCAGCCCATGAAGTAGCCGTTGGCCACCGCGTGCGCCGGCTGCTCCAGCTTCCACAGATACTGGGAGAGACCGGCGACCGTGGCCGAGGGGTTCAGGACCACCTCGGCGCCCTTGAGGCCGAGCAGGCGCGCGCCCTCCGGGAAGTGACGGTCGTAGCAGATGTACACTCCGACCTTGCCGTAGGCCGTGTCGAACACCGGGTAGCCCCGGTTTCCCGGCTTGAAGAAGTACTTCTCCCAGAAGCCGGCGGTGTGCGGCAGGTGGTTCTTCCTGTACTTGCCGAGGTAGGCGCCGCTCGCGTCGATGACCGCCGCCGAGTTGTAGTACACGCCCGCAATCTCGCGTTCGAAGAGCGGCACGACCATGACCATCTCGTGTTTGCGCGCCAGGGGCGCCAGCGCCTCGACCGTGGGGCCGGGCACGGGCTCGGCCGCGTCGTACCAGCGCGGGTCCTGGCTGGGCGGGAAGTAGGGCGCGTTGAACAGCTCCTGCAGGCAGAGGATCTGCACGCCCGCCGCGCCCGCCTGCTCGATGAGCGGCAGGTGCTTCTCGAAGGCCGCGGCCTGGATCTCGCGCACCGGCCGGCTCTCATCGTTGATCGGGTTCTGGCACTGGATCAGGCCGCCGCGGACGAATCGGGGCATGGCGCGCTCCTTTTGGCGGGAGGAACACCAGGGACGCCCGATGTTAGCAGCCCAAAGGGGCTGTCAGCGGTCGGCTGTCAGCTTTCAGCCCGGCCCGTGGCTGGATCAGGCTGGCGCGGCACGGCGCGTCTGCGGAGCGAGCGGCGTTTCCCCGGCGCAGGGAACGGCTGCGGCGGCGTGTGCCACCTGCACCTACCATCTCGCGTTCGTCGCGCACGGCGCGCACCGGGAGCCGCTGTCGCTCCCGGAGGCCGGGGAAACGGCCGCGATGCACCTCATGCCCTTCCCCTCCGCCTCCGAGAAGCCGGTTGCCTCGCCTGTCTCACCGCGCGTCTTCGCGCGGTGCACCCTTCTGGGGCGGGAGCGGGCTCCGGCCCGCGAGCGCCTTCCT
>DYIW01000452.1:989-3087 GCA_020723465.1 Phycisphaera mikurensis | reverse complement strand
ACTACTCCCAAGAATCGTCGCGCGGCGCGACGATTCTTGGGAGTAGTAGATCAGGGGACCTCGACCCGGTCGAGGAGCCGGCCGAGCAGCTCGTCCGGCGCCACCTCGTCCGCCTCCGCCTCATAGGTCAGGATGATGCGATGCCGCAGCACGTCGCGCGCCACGTCCTTGACGTCCTGCGGCGTGGCGTAGCCGCGCCCGGCGAGCAGGGCGTTGCCGCGCGCGGCCAGGACCAGAGCGATCGAGGCGCGCGGCGATGCGCCGTAGCGGATCGCCGCGGCCAGCTCCGGCAGCCCGACCTCGCGCGGCGCGCGCGAGGCGCGCACCAGCGCGAGCACGTAGCGCACCAGGCGCTCGTCCACGTACACCTCGTTCACCAGGGCGCGCGCGGCGAGGATGCGCTCGCGGCTGGCGATGGCGTTCACCGCCGGCAGGGCGCCGGTCCGGGCCATGCGCCGCACGATCTCCGCCTCCTCGTCCGGCGTGGGGTAGCCCACGATCACCTTCAGGAAGAAGCGGTCCAGCTCGGCCTCGGGCAGGGCGTAGGTCCCCTCGTGCTCGATCGGGTTCTGCGTGGCCAGCACCAGGAAGGGCTCCTCCAGCGGGAAGGACGTCTCGCCGATGCTGACCTTGCGCTCCTGCATGGCCTCGAGCAGAGCCGAGTGCACCTTGGCCGGCGCGCGGTTGACCTCGTCCGCCAGGATCAGGTTGGCGAAGATCGGGCCCTTCTTCACCTCGAAGCGGCCCGTCGCCTGCTGGTAGACCGGCGTGCCGGTGATGTCCGCCGGCAGGAGATCGGGCGTGAACTGGATGCGGTGGAAGGTGGCATTCAGCGTGCGCGCCAGCGTCTCGACCGCGAGCGACTTGGCCAGCCCGGGCACGCCCTCGAGCAGCAGGTGGCCGCCGGCGAGCAGCCCCAGCACCATGCGCCGCAGCAGCAGATCCTGGCCAACGATGACCTTGCCGACCTCGGCCACGATCGAGTCGAGGAAGCGCGCCTCCTCCTCGATGCGGCGGCTCGTTTCCCGCGCCGGCGCCGTCACCAGAGCCTCGCTTCCCGCGGCACGGAGAAGTAGGCCTCCCAGCGCGCCGCCAGGCGCTCCTGTTCCGCCATGCCGGCGAAACGCTGCGGCCGGCCGCAGGACCAGCCGAACTCCTCCTCCAGGCGCGCGACCGCGTTCTGGCGCACGTACCAGCGCTCGTCCTTCAGCGCCTTGAGGAGCGCGTCGAGCGGAACGCCGCGCGCCTGGTCCGGATCCTCTCCCGGGACGTCGGCGAGGCCCAGGGCGCGGCGGAACCACTCGTCCGCCGCGACCTCCGGCGCGTCGCGGTAGCGCTCCGCGAAGGCCGCGCCCTGGTCGCCGCCGTCGCAACAAAGGAGCAGCGCCAGCGCGTCCTGCGCTCGAGCGGAGCGCTCCGCGTCCTCGAGCGCGGCGAGCAGCACCGGGGCGGCTTCCAGGCGGCCGAGCGCGGCCAGGCGGCAGGCGGCCTGCACGCGCTGCTCCGGGTCCTCGGCGGCGAGGAAGCTCGCGAGCGCGGCGACGGTCTGCTGCGTCCTTCCGGCGGCGAGCGCGTCCAGGGCGGCGCCTCCGTCCTCGCTCGCGGCGCCCTGGGCCTCGACCGCGCCGCGGAGCAGGCGCATGGCCTCGGGGCCGCCCATCTCGCCCAGGGAGCGGCAGGCCGGCACCGCGAACCAGGGTTCGCCGCTCTGGAGCGCCTCGGCGAGGATGGCCAGCGCGTCGGCCGAGCCCTCGCGCCCGAGCGCCTCGAGTGCGATGCGCCGCAGCGCCCGGTCCTCGGAGCGCGCCAGGGCGAGGAGCCGCTCGCGCGCTGGCGGCTCCGGCGTGCTGGCGAGGGCCAGGATCGCCTGCCGGCGCACGCGCGGGTCCGCGTCCTCGAGCGCGGCCAGAAGGAGATCAGCAGCGACGCCGCCCGATTCGCGGCACTCGGCCGCGGCGGCGACGCGCACGACCGGAGACGGATGGGCGAGCGCCTCGGGCAGGACGTTCAGGCCGCGCGCCAGCGCACGCAGCAGGCCTTCGCCCCGCTCGCCCAGGCGCTCGGCCAGAAACGCGGCACAGGGCGCGAAGAGGGTCGG
>DYIW01000452.1:0-979 GCA_020723465.1 Phycisphaera mikurensis | reverse complement strand
GCGCGCGAGCAGCTGCGCGGCCCCCTCGGGCACGGCTTCCTCGGCCAGGCCGCGCAGCAAGAGCACGAGGTCCTCGGCCGTGATCACGTCGCGCCAGGCCGGCCGGCGCCAGAGCACGGCCAGGGCGTCCACGCGTAGGGCAGGCGGCACGAACGGCAGGGTGATTTCGAGCGCCCGCAGGTAACGCCTGCCGCGCTCGGTCTCGTCCACGGTGGACGCGAAGTGCGGCCCCTCGGCGCGCAGGAACTCGGCGAAGGCGGCCGGGTCGCCGGGGAAGAGCCTCTGCCAGAAGGCGTCGTCGCAGGCGCGGCGGATCGCCTCCTCGGCGGCCGCGAACGCGGCGTCGGCCTCGCTCCCCACCACCACCGTGCGCTCGCGGTTCTCCCACACCACGCGGATGCGCCGGAAGGAGGCGCGCGTGCGTTCGCCGCGCGTGGCGGCGCGGCCCTGCTCGAACACGCCGCTGGCGAGGAGCGCGCCGGCCAGGCCGCGCAGCGCCTCCTCGTCCAGGTAGAGGGCGCGCGCCAGGTCGATGCCCCGCACCTCCGCCCCGAGAAACGTGCTCGGCGCCAGGAGGAAGTCGAGATCGGTCCCGGTGCGCGGCAGGCCGCGGCGCTCGTACTGGACGACGAGCTGGCCGGCGATCTCCGGCAGGCGCGCGGGATCCAGGTCGCGGCGGATCAGCGGCGTGCTGCCGCCGCCGCTCCACGCCTCGCGCCACTTGGTCACGTCCTGGCCGAGATCGAGGCCGGTGATGCGCTGCACGCGCGTCTGGCAGTAGGAGAAGAGCGGCAGGTAGTCGCGGAAGTACTGGTTCTCGAGATAGGTCCCCATGATCGCCGGGAGCACCTGCTCGCGCAGCAGCATCTCCGCGTCCTCGGCTTCGCGCCGCAGCCCGATCTGCGCCAGCGCGATCGCCGCCGAGCAGCGCGCCAGCGGATCGAGCGAGCGCAGGCGCGGCTGGCAGAGGGCGAGCAAG
>DYIW01000054.1 GCA_020723465.1 Phycisphaera mikurensis | reverse complement strand
TGGCCGGACGCCATGGCCGCGGCGCGCGCCCGCCTCCATGAGATCAGCGGCCAGGCCGGCGGCGTGACGCTTGGCCCCTGGCACGCCACGGCGCCGCTGCCCGCGGCGAGCTTCTCGGACGCGCTCTTCCCCGAACAGGGCGTGGACCTCGGCGCGCGGGACGCGGCCGGGGAGCCGCTCTGGCGCGCGCATCCTGAATGGACGGACGGCCAGGTCCACGACCTGCCCCCGGGCGACGCCACGCACACCTACCTCTTCCGCACGATCACGGCCGCGGCGCCCGCGTCGGTCACCGCCGCGTTCGGCTCGGATGACGGGCTCGAGGTCTGGCTGAACGGCGCGCGCCTGCTGGCGCGCGACGTGCCCCGCGCCGCGGCGCCGGCCCAGGACCGCGCCGCGCTCGACCTCGCCGCGGGCGAGAACCGCCTGCTCCTGAAGATCCACAACATCGCCGGCGGCTACGCCTTCTGCTTCGCGCTGGAGGACCCGGCCGCCGGCCTCTGGCAGGAGCTGCGGAGCGCCTTTCCCGCGCCGTGCCGCGGCCTCGAGGCGGACGTCTCGCGCGCGCGCTGCCTGGCCTGGCTGCGCGGCGAGGCCGGCGCGGAGCTGGGGGCCGCGCTGGTCGAGGCCTTGCTGGAGAAGACGGGCGTGGGTGAGGGGGAGCTGCGCGAGGCGTGCGCGGAGCTGCAGAGGAGCGGCGCGGGCGGCGGCGACGCGCGCTGGCTCGCGCTCTACGAGCAGGTCTGCCGCGTGCGCGCGGCCCTGGCGGAGCTGGACAGCCTCGACTTCGCGGCCTGGCGGCGCGCGGTCGAGGACCTGGCGCGCTCCTTCCCCGGGCGCTACTCGCCGGCGCACGCCGAGCGCCTGCAGATCGCCGAGGAGGACCTGCCCGCCCTGCGCGCCACGCTGCGGGCCGGCGACCTGGCCACGCTCGACGCGGCGCGCGAGTCCATCGCCGCGCTCGCCGAGCACCGCCGCGAGGACCTGTTCGCCAACCCGCTGCTCGACTTCGAGCTGCTGCTGCTCATCCGGCGGCGCGCGGACAGCCCCAACCTCGGCCTGCCGCAGAACTGGCAGGGGAACTGCTCCTTGCCGCGGAGCGGCTTCGACGACCAGCTCTGCGCGCTGGCGCTCTCAGACCTGGCCGCCGGGCCGCGCGCGTTTTTCCAGCCGCCCGATCCGCGCATGCTGGCCGACCTCGACCTGCACTGGAGCGGCGAGCGCCTCCTCTGCTCCATGCCGGACGAGCGCGGCCGCTGGCAGATCTTCGAGCTCTGCCTGCTGGACGGCGCCCTGCGCCAGGTGACGCCGGCCGGCGAGGAGGAGGCCGACAACTACGACGCCTGCTACCTGCCGGACGGGCGCATCGTCTTCGATTCGACGCGCGTCTTCCAGGGCATCCCCTGCGTGGGCGGCGCGGACGCGGTGGCCAACCTCTTCCTGCTCGACGAGCAGACCGGCGCCATCCGCCAGCTCTGCTTCGACCAGGACCACGACTGGTGCCCGGCGGTGCTGAACGACGGGCGCGTGCTGTTCACGCGCTGGGAGTACTCGGACACGCCCCACTACTTCTCGCGCCTGCTCATGCACATGAACCCGGACGGCACCGGGCAGATGGAGTTCTACGGCAGCAACTCCTACTGGCCGAACTCGCTGTTCTACGCCCGGCCCATTCCCGGCCATCCGACGCGCGTGGTCGCGATCGTCTCGGGTCACCACGGCGTGCCGCGCATGGGCGAGCTGGTGATCCTCGATCCGGCGCTCGGGCGCCACGAGGCCGACGGCGTGGTGCAGCGCGTTCCGGGATTCGGCCGGAAGGTCGAGCCAGTGATCGTCGACCAGCTCGTGGACCAGAGCTGGCCGAAGTTCCTGCACCCCTTCCCGCTGAGCGACCGGCACTTCCTGGTCGCCTGCCAGCCGGACCCCGAGGCGCTCTGGGGCATCTACCTGGCCGACATCTTCGACAACCTGGTGCTGCTGGCCGAGGAGCCGGACTGCGCGCTCCTCGAGCCCATCCCGTTGAGAAGCACGGCGCCGCCGCCGGCGATCCCGGACCGGGTGGACCTGTCGCGACGCGACGCGGCGGTCTTCCTCACGGACGTGTACCACGGGCCGGGCCTGGCCGGAGTGCCGCGCGGCACGGTCAAAATGCTGCGCGTCTTCTCCTTCCACTACGGCTACAACGACATGGGCGGGCACATCAACGTGGGCGTGGAAGGGCCCTGGGACGTGCACCGCATCCTGGGCACGGTGCCCGTGTACGAGGACGGTTCCGCCTCCTTCCTCGTGCCGGCGAACGTGCCGCTGGCGGTGCAGCCGCTCGACGCGGAGGGGCGCGCGGTGCAGCTCATGCGCAGCTGGTTCGTGGGCATGCCCGGCGAAGTGGTCTCCTGCGCCGGCTGCCACGAGCGCCAGAACACGGCCAGCCCGGTCAAGCCCACGCTCGCGGCGCGGCGCCCGCCCTTGCCCATCGAGCCGTGGCGCGGCCCGGAGCGGGGCTTCAGCTTCACGCGCGAGGTGCAGCCCGTGCTCGACCGCTTCTGCGCCGGCTGCCACGACGGCGGCGCGCGGCCGGACGGCAAGGTCATCCCCGACTTCTCGCGGCAGGAAAAGAACGGCTGGGGCAACTTCACGCCCTCGTACCTGGCGCTCCACCCCTACGTGCGCCGGCCAGGGCCGGAGAGCGGCTATCACCTGCTGGCGCCGCTCGAGTTCCACGCCAGCACGAGCGAGCTGATCGCGCTGCTCGAGAAGGGGCACAATGGCGTGCGGCTCGACGATGAGGCCTGGGACCGCCTGGTCACCTGGATCGACCTCAACGCGCCGGACCACGGCACCTGGAGCGAGCACGCGCCCATCCCGCACGACGGCAGGCAGCGGCGCCTGGAGATGCTCTCATTGCACGCCGGCGTGAGCGTCGACCCGGAGGCCTACCCCGCCGCCGAGCCGCCGCCCGTTCCCTTCGAGACGCCCGCTCCCGCGCCCGCGGCAGCGGCCGCGCCGCCGAGCGTCCCGGGCTGGCCCTTCGATACGGAGGCCGCGCGTCAGCTCCGGGAGCGCCTCGAGCTGCCGCCGGAGCTGCACCTCGACCTCGGCGAGGGCGTGGGGCTCGATCTCGCGCTCCTTCCGCCCGGAGCGTTCGTCATGGGAGCGAGCGACGGCTTCCCGGACGAGACGCCTCCTTGCGCAACCGCGGTCGAGCGGCCCTTCTACCTCGGCACTACCGAGGTGACCTGCGAGCAGTTCCAGCGCTTCTGCCCGGAACACTTCAACGGCTTCCACGACCAGCGGCACAAGGACCACACCACGCCCGGCTATCCCGCGCACGGGCAGAAGCGGCCGGCCATCCGCGTGTCCTGGGAGGAGGCCGTGGCCTTCTGCGCCTGGCTCTCCGAGCGGTCCGGACGCCGCGCGACCCTGCCCACCGAGGCCGAGTGGGAGTGGGCCTGCCGCGCGGGCGCGGACGCCGCCTTCTCCTTCGGCGGCCTGGACGCGGACTTCGCGCCGTTTGCCAACCTGGCGGACGTGTCCATCAGGCTGCTCGCGGTGACCGGGGTCAATCCCCAGCCCATCCCCAACCCGAACCAATACGAGGACTTCCTCCCCAAGGAGGCGCGCTGCAATGACGGCCAGCGCCTCATGGCGGACGTCGCCCTCTATCAGCCCAACGCCTTCGGCCTGTTCGACATGCACGGCAACGCCTGCGAGTGGACCCTCAGCGACTACCGCCCCTATCCCTACCGCGCGGACGACGGCCGCAATGACCTGTCCCCGGATCGGAACAAGGTGGTGCGCGGCGGCTCGTGGGGCAACCGCCCGCGGCTCGCGCGCTCGGCCTGGCGTCTGGGCTACCGGCCCTACCAGAAGGTGCACGACGTGGGCTTCCGCGTGGCGGTCCATCCATGACGCGGAAGTGGGCCGCGTGGTTCCTGACGGCGTTCTGCCCTGGCCTGGCGGCCCAGGCGCAGGAGCCGCGCGCGCCGGTCGCTCTGGCCGCGGACGCCGCCGGCCGCTTCGTCTACGTGGCGGAAGCCGGCGGGCGGCGCGTGGCCGAGGTCGACCTGGCCTCAGAGCAGGTCGCGCGCGAGATCCCGCTCCCTGAGCCGCCGAGCGGCCTCATGCTCGCCGGCTCGCGCCTCTACGTCACGGGCGCCGCGCCGCAGGGCCGGCTGCACGTCATCGACCTCGAGGCCGGAGTCATTGCCGCGAGCCTGAACGCAGGCCACATGCCCTGCGCGCCCGTGGTCCTCCCGGGAGGGAAGAGCGCCTGCGTGCTGAACCGCTTCGCCAGCGAAGCCGCCTTCCTCGACCTCGAGAGCGGCGAGACCCTGGCGCGCGTGCTTCTGTCGCGCGAGCCCATCGCGGCCGCGCTCACGCCGGATGGCAACACGGTCGTCGTCCTGAACCACCTGCCCGCGGGCGCTGCGAACGGCGGCTTCATCGCCGCCGAGGTCTCGCTCATCGACGTGGCGCGCCGCGAGGTCCGCGCCTCGATCCCTTTGCCGAACGGCGCGACCGCGGCGGCGGGCCTCTGCCTCTCCGCGGACGGCCGCCTCGTCTTTGCCACGCATATCCTGGCGCGCTACCACAACCCCGCCACGCAGCTCGTGCGCGGCTGGATGAACACCAACGCGCTCAGCATCATCGACGTGGCGAACGCCAGGCTTTCTGCCTGCGTGCTGCTCGACGACGTGGACCGCGGCGCGGCCAACCCGCACGGCGTGGCCGCGAACGCGGACGGACGCCTGCTCGCGGTGGCGCACGCCGGCACGCACGAAGTGAGCGTCATCGACCTGCCGGCGCTGCTCGAGAAGCTCTCCGCCCTCGGCGAGGCCGGGCGCGCGGCCGCGCAGGACGACCTGTCCTTTCTCACAGGTCTGCGGCGGCGCGTGCCCTTGCCGGGGAACGGCCCGCGCGCCCTGGTCTTCTGCGGCGACACCATCTGCGCGGCCGAATACTTCTCCGACTCGCTCGCCCTCGTGACGCTCGGCGGGGAGAGCCTTGAGCCGCTGGCGGTTCGCTCGGTCGCGCTCGGCCCGGCCGCGCCGCCTGAGCCCGCGCGGCGCGGCGAAATGCTCTTCCACGACGCGGGCCTTTGCTTCCAGGGCTGGCAGAGCTGCGCGAGCTGCCACCCGGAGGGCCGCGCGGACGCCCTGAACTGGGACCTGCTGAACGACGGCCTGGGCAACCCGAAGAACACGAAGAGCCTCCTGCTCGCGCCCATGAGCCCGCCGGCCATGAGCCTGGGCGTGCGCGCCAACGCCAGCGCGGCGGTGCACGCCGGCGTGAAGAACATCCTGTTCGCCACCCTGCCGGAAGAGGACATCTCCTGCCTCGAGGCCTACGTCGCGGCGCTCGCGCCGCTGCCGAGCCCGTTCCTCGCGCAGGGACGCCTGAGCCCGGCCGCCGAGCGCGGGCGCGCGGCCTTCGAGAAGGCCGAGTGCGCCTCCTGCCACGCCGGCGAGCGCTCTACCGATCTGAAGGCGTACGACCTCGGCCTGGGTCTGGGCCAGGACGAAGGGCGCGCCTTCGACACGCCGGCGTTGATCGAGGTGTGGCGCACCGCGCCCTATTTGCACGACGGCCGGGCGCCTGACCTGCGCTCGCTCTTCACCGTCCACGACAACGGCCGGCACGGCAGCTCCGCCTCGCTGAGCGAGGCGGAGCTGTCCGACCTCCTCGAATACTTGCGATCGCTCTGACGCGGGAACGGTTCAGCCGATGACTGAAGACGGCCGCACGCGAGCGTCCCTGGAGCGCGCGATCGAGCCCGGCTTGCACGCGGCAACGCTGGCGCGCGCCGGACGGAGCGAGCTGTTCCTCACGGCGGTCCCGCTGCAAGGAGAGGACGCGCATGCCGTGCTGGCGCGCGCCGGCCGCTTCCTCGCGGAGCGCGGTGCGCGCATCGTCGCGCTCGATGTGTTCGGCCTCGCCGTGCCGGACGAGGCGCTCGCGCGGCTCCTCGGCCCGGTGGCCTGGCCCGTGACCCGCATGCGCCAGGAAGGAAGCGGAAGCGGCGCGCCCGGCGGGGTAGAGATCCACGCGGTGACGGGCTGCCAGGTCGAACCGGTCCTGCTCGCGGGACGCGCCGTGGGATCGCTCTGGAGCGACGAGGAGGCTCGCTGGTGCCGCCTTGGCGGGCTTGTTCGTCCCCGCGCGGCCAGGCCGGAGCGCGAGGCACGGGCGCACCTCCTGCTCATGGACGCGATCCTCGCGGGCGCGGGCCTGGACTTCTCCGACGTGGCGCGCACCTGGTTCTTCCTCGACTCCATCGAGACGTGGTACGCGGCGTTCAACAAGACGCGCCAGGCCTTTCTCACCCAGCGCAAGCTGCTGCGCCGCGCGCTTCCGGCCAGCACGGGCGTGGGCGGATCGAACCCGGAGGGAGCGGCTCTCACCTCCGGCCTGCTCGCCGTGCGGGGCGCGGAAGCGGGCGCACTCGTGAAACGCGACGTGCCCTCGCCCCTGCAGTGCGAGGCGCAGGACTACGGCAGCTTCTTCAGCCGCGCGATCGAGCTGTCCTTCCCCGACCATCGCCGCCTCCTCGTGTCCGGCACCGCCAGCATCGACGAGCAGGGCCGGCCCGCTCACCCAGGGGACGCGCGCGCGCAGATCGAGAGGACGATGGCCGTGGTCCAGGCTATCCTGGAATCGCGCGGCATGGGATTTGGCGACGTGACCCGCGCCGTGGCCTACTTCCGGGACGGCCAGGACGCCGGCGCGTTCATCGACCTTCAGGCGCGCGCCGGCCTCCCTGGCCTGCCCGTCCTCCTCACGCGCGGGGAGATCTGCTTCTCCGATCTCCTCTTCGAGATCGAGGTCGACGCCGTCTCCTGCGCGTAGCGAGGCGCGCCGCCGCCTCGGTCACTTGCCCGCTGCTTCGCCCTTCCCGAAGAGCGTGCTCACGTCGATCGAAACGCACTCGAAGCGGCCGTCCGCGGCCACCGGAACGCTCTGCTCGCGCATGTCGCCGCACGGGAACAGCGGGAAGCTCGTGGCGTCGCAAGGTCCGAACCGCACGCTTCTCGTCCCGGCCGGCAGGCAGAGGCGCACGGCCTCGCTGGACATGGGCAGGGGCAAGACCCACCCCCCGAGCACATCTCCCGCGCTGCCGGCAAACTCCAGCGACAGGGCGCCTCGCGGCGCCGCTTGGCCTCCCAGGATCTCGACCTCGACCTCCTTGGATTCCTCCCACCTGCACGCGAGCGTCACCTTCTGCACCGGCCTCTCGTCCACCACGATCGTCTGGCCCATCACCGGCCACGCGCGCGCCTCGCTCGTGCGAGAGCCGGCCACGGCGATCGCGACCGCGCGGTAGCGGCCTGGAGCGAGGTGCTCGAACACGCAATGACCTCCCTCCCGGACCCTCCCCAGCCACCGGACTCCCGCGCCCGGCTCGTCTCCGGGCGCGATCAGCGAGATCATCACTTCGCCCGCGCGCGCCGCCTCCCAGGGAACCACCTCGCAGTCCACGGTCACGGCGCTGGGCAGTTCGACAACGATGGACCGGTCCTGCCTCGGCGCCAACACGACGCGCTGCCGCACGGCGCCGTGACGGATGGCACCAGCCACAAGCTCGCATTCTCCTCCAGGCAGACCGCAGATCACGGCCCTGCCCTTTTCGTCCGCCAGCACTCTGATCCAGCGCCCATGCTCTGCCAACCGCAGCGTGACGCAGGCACCAGGCATCGCCTCTCCCGAACCCGCAGCCACGACGTCCACGGTGAGCGACGCGAAGCCTGTCTCCAGCACGTCACGAGGCACCACCAGCCGCACCTCGCTGCCGTCCGCGGGAACCGGCGCCTGCGTCACGAACTCACCGATGCGAAGCTCGACGAACAGCCCTGCCGCTTCGTGGGCCGCCACCGGCACGCTCACGTGGAAGCTCCCGTCTATGAGCACTTGCCTTCGGTGGCTCGGAGCTGCCGCTGCTGGCCTCTTCACGGACAGCTCCACCTGCTGGAACTCGTCGTTCACTCCCAGCTCGCGCAGACTCATCGGGCTTCCCTGAGTGTCGTAGATCTGCCCGCGCACGTGCCGAAACCGCGGCGGCTCGGGCTCCTTTGGCTCCAGCGTGATGCAGAGATCCGTGGCCCCGCTCCCGGCCACGAGCGTGAGATCCGCTCGACCCTGCCACTGAATCGAGCTGGACAAACAACCGCACAGCAACCTGTAGTCGCCCGGCGGCAGACACAGCGACACGCTCCCGCCAGGCCTGAGTCTCCTCTCCGTCAGGTGCTTGCCGCCTTCTCGGGCATCCACGTAGAGGCTGGCGGGTCCGGGCAGGTCCTCGCCGGTCGCCAGCCGCGCGCTGACCTTCACCTCCAGCCCGCGCTGCGCCTGCACCAGGACCGCTTCCGGTTCAGGCCCGTCCAGGACGACCATGGGCCACTCTCGCCACTGCAGCCACGGATCGGAGAGCAGGATCACGTAGGGCTCGCGTGTGGCCTCCACCGCCATCTCGAACGCACCGGATGCGTCGGTCACGGACTTGATCGCCACCCTGAGGTACGGCTCTTTGTCCAAGAAGCGGCTCGTGTACACGCGGGACCAAGCTTCCGGAGCCACGCAGTACACCTCGGCGTTCGCGATCGGAGCCAGGGGAGCGCCGTCCGCGCCGACCTCCACGGCGCGGCCCCGCACGATGGCCCGCACCGTGGGTCCCCCTGACGGCCGCTCTTGGAGCCGGTCGGCTTGGAGCCGGATGGTCAGCAAGTCGTGATCGTCCTCGCGCGCCACGTCCACGACCGCCTCGCGACAGCCCGCGCCGCTCGCGTGAAGCCTCAGCGGAAACGCCTCGGCCGGCACCTGCAGCGCGAACTCCCCGCCCGGACCGCTCACGGCCGTGCCGACGATCTCCTGCGAGGCGGCAGGGCCGCGCGCCGAAAGCGCCGCGCCCCGGTATGGCGCCCCATCCGGGCCGAGGACGATGCCTTCGAGCGTGACCGCGTCTTTGGACGCGTCCTCCCTTGCGACCGGGCTCGGCTCGGCCGCCGGACGGCTCGGCGCCTGAACCTCGGCCTCGCTCGCCTCCGGCTGAGCGGGCGGGGATGGCTTCTCCGCGTCTCGATTGACGAACATGACGCCCGCGATCGCGAGCCCGAGCATTGCGACGGCCGCCGCGGCGGCACGAGTGCGTGCGGTGAACATTGGATTCCCGGCCTCAATGACCCGGTCTCGCCACCAGGTAGCGGACGAGCTGCTCGGTGAACAGCACGGCCCCATCGTGGTTGAAGTGGCCCATGTCCTGGTACAGGCTCTCATGGTAGAGCTTCGTGCGGTTCGGGCGGAACAGCTCCGCCTCCTCGCGGTAGAAGCGCTCCTGGGACGCGGAGAGGGTCGGTTCCAGGAAGCCCGGCACCTCCATCATGATCAGGCGAATCCCCCGCTCGCGACAGAGGTCGGCCAGCAGCCGGGTGTAGATCCGTGCCGCGCGGAAGCGCTCCGGGTCGTCCAGGTCGATATCCCTGTTCCTCTGCCTCAGGATCCCGTCCACATTCGCGCGGCTGGCCCGCTCCTGCAGCCGCTCCTTGGCCGCCACCGCCTGCTCCCAGTCGAGCGCCTGCCAGCCGAGCCACCCCCTGGCGCCGACCCCTCTCTCGACGAACGACATGTCGATCCTCGCCTCTGGCGAGCGGTAGGGATTGTGCAGGCCGGCGAGGAATCCGCGGAAACCCCCGCTCTCGCCCTCCGCCGCCCAGAACCAGCTTCCTACGCCGTTCGCGATCCGATTGTACAGGGCGCGCACCAGGTCCTCCGGTCCCCTGCCCAGCGCGTCGAGGGCGATGGAGCAGTGGAGCCCGAACCGGTCGATCGCGCCGATGTCGCGGTCCACGGCCGGTGCCTCCGGCCATGGGTTCCCGCCGACCTCCACTGCCGGGGCCTCGGCGGCCCACGGCCTGCAATAGACGTAGGGCCTCTCCCAGACCATCCGCAGCGCATCCTCCACGTCCATGAAGCGCGAGACCAGCGCGTGTGCGTCCTCCGAGACATCGACCATACCGACCTCCACGAACACCACGTTCGGCGCGGCGTGGTCGCTGAGGTAGTCGCGCAGCACGTGGTAGTTCACCTGCCGCGGCTCGCCCAGGATCGCCAGGTTGAGCGCCGTCACGCTCGTGCCAATGGCGGCCTGACAGCGCTGCTCGAAGACGTCCGGGACGACGCCGCGCAGCGTGCGCGAGCTGCCGAGGAACAGCACGTCCGCGTGCACGTTCTCCGCCAGAAGTTCCCGGATCGTGGCGAAGCAGGCGTCCACCACCATCTGCAGGCGCTCGTGGCGGGTGTACCAGAGGAGGACGGCGCAGAGCGCCACGTACCAGGCGCCCATGACCATGGTCTTTCGAGAGCCGGAGGTCGAGTGTCCAATGAGCCGCATGGTCAGAACTGGAAGTAGATGAAGGGCGCCCGCTGGTACGAGACGGCCGCGAGCGATCCCGTGACCAGCACCAGCACCGCGGCCTGCACCGGGCTGGGCAGCCGCAGCCACCGGTCGCAGGATCCGTCGATCCAGCGCTTGGGAGTGAAGTGGATCACCGCCGCGATGGCGAGCATCGTGATGCCCAGGGACTCGGAGCCATGGAGGGGCGTGTCGAAACGGACCAGCGACGCCAACATGTCGAGCGTGCCCTCGATGCCCCGGTTGCCCTCGGCCACGGTGCCGTTCCGGAACACGAGCATGCTGAGGGCCAGGAAGTTGAATGTGACGGCGCGCCGCCACAGCTTGCTCAGGAGGCCGCGGTTTTCCCGTTCCTCTGGCGATACTCTCCTGAGGAAGGCCCCCTGGAGGATCATGACCACGCCGTACATTCCGCCCCAGATGACGTAGTTCCAGCCGGCCCCGTGCCACAGCCCAGTGAGCAGGAGCGTGATCATGACATTGCGCAGCACCATGAACCGTCCACCCCGAGTGCCTCCGAGTGTCACGAAGACGTAGTCGCGGAACCAGCTCGTCATGGAGATGTGCCAGCGACGCCAGAACTCGTTCAGGTCCTGGGACAGGAACGGCCTGCGGAAGTTGATGGGTAGCGTGTATCCCAGGCAGGCGGCGCAGCCAATGGCGATGTCGGAGTAGGCCGAGAAGTCCAGGTAGAACTGGAACAGCGCGCCCCAGACGCCGAGGACGACCTCCACCGGATGATGGCTGCCGGGCGAGGCATAGACCGGATCGACCAGATTGACGCCGATCATGTCCGCCAGCACGACCTTCTTGATGAGCCCGGCGGCAATGAGGAAGACGCCGCGGGCCACCCGCTCCTCGTCGTACCTCGCCGGCACGTCGAGCTGGGGCAGGAAGTGGCTGGCCCGCACGATCGGTCCGGCCACGAGCTGGGGAAAGAAGGCGACGAACAGAGCGAACTTGAGGAACGAGTCGGTCGGCACCAGCTCGCGGCGGTAGATGTCGATCGTGTAGCTGAGGGTCTGGAAGGTGTAGAAGGAGATCCCCACCGGCAGCACGATGTTCCATGGCACGAACTTGGTGGACTCGGCCAACCCCAGCCACTCGAGGGTCTCGTGGAAGTTCTCGGCGAAGAAGTTGAAGTACTTGAAGAAGCCGAGGAGCCCCAGGTTCCCGATCAGACTGATCGCCAGGTAGATCCGCCGCTTCGTGACGTTCTCGGTGCGGTGGATGGCCGCTCCCGTGTAGTAGTCGAGGGCCGTGGAGAAGAGCAGCAGGAAGACGAACTTGACGTTCCAGCTCATGTAGAAGATGCAGCTCGCGACGAAAAGCAGCATGAAGCGCAGGTTCGTGGTCCGGGAGATGGCCCAGTAGGCGTAGAAGACGACCAGGAAGAAGAAGATGAAGATGGTCGAGTTGAACGACATTCAGCCCGCTGCGCCGTCTCGCTGACGATCGTTGCCCGTTGAACGCGGGCCCGCTCCCAACAGCCATCCATGAGGACCGCGGAGAGCATAGCACACACGCGGGAAGCTGCCGCTGCCGCGACGCCAGCGCTTCCCGAGCTTCCTTTCCCCTGGTTTCACTGGCGCGGCTGCTCCTCGTCTTCCCGCGCGGCGCGCCGGCCCCATCCCAGCCAGCCGAGGCGATGGAAGGCGAACAGAAGCACCCCGGCGAGCAGCAGGCACACGGCCCAGAACAGCAGGTAGCCGCCGCCCCAGCCCAGCTCCGGCATGTTGAGCGGCCGGCTGGTGTCGAAGTTCATGCCGTAGACGCCCGCCAGAAAGGTCAGCGGAATGAAGATCGTGGCAATGACGGTCAGCACGCGCATCACCGCGTTCATCCTGTTGCTCATGCCTGAGAGGTAGACGTCCACCAGGCTGCCGCACAGCTCGCGGTAGCTCTCGATGACGTCCACCACCTGCATGACGTGATCGGCGGTGTCACGCAGGTACGGCAGCGTGGCCGGCGAGATGAGCGCGTGCGGCTCGCGCAGCAGGCGGCTCAGGGCGTCGCGCAGGGGCCAGGCCGCGCGGCGGAAGGTCATGAGCTCGTGCTTGACGCGGAAGACCTCGCTCAGCACGCGCGGGCTCGGATCGTTGATGACGCGCTCCTCCAGCGCCTCGAGCTCCTCGCCGTAGCGCTCCAGCACCGGGAAGTAGCCGTCCACGATCGCGTCCAGCACCATGCACGCCAGGCAGTCGCTGCCGGCCGCGCGCAGCAGCCTCATCCCCTCGCGCAGGCGGTTGCGCAGCGGATCCAGGCAGTCCCCCGGCGTCTCCTGGAAGGTGAGGACGAGGCCCTCGCTCTGGAACATGGAGACCTGCTCCCACTCGATTCCCCCGTCCGCGGAGAGCGTCACCATGCGCGCCACGAAGAACACGGTGTCGCCGTAGTCCTCGACCTTGGGCCGCTGGCCGACGTGGGCCACGTCCGCGACCGCGAGGTGGTGCAGAGAGAAGCGCGCGACGAACTCCTCCAGCGCCGCCAGGTCGCCCAGGCCGGCGACGTCGAGCCAGAGCACGCGCCCCTTTCTCAGCAGGGCGCGCGCCTCGGCCACGGTCGCGGGCGCGTGCTCCTCGAGCGACGCGGCGTCGTACGAGATGGCGTGGTAGCGCGGCTCGGCCGCGCCCGCGCGCACGTGGATCGTCCCGGGCGGAGCGCCGGCCGGGGCGAGGTGGCGGCGGAAGAACCGGGTCTGGATCATGCGAGCCTCCTGCGCGCCGCGGAGAACCCGCGGGTCCGCCCCGCAGGCGGCGGCCCCACGGTATGCTGGCGCACCACCAAAACGCACCACAGCGTAGACGAGCGATGCGACACTTCCTCAGCCGATGGCGACGAGATCGCGCGCCGCGTGTGCGCGCGACCCTGGTCCGGGCCGCCTGCCTGGCGGCCCTGGTATGGGCCGCGCCGGCGCGCGCCCAGGACGCGGAGCCGGCCACGCCAGCGCCTCAGGCGGCCGAAGAGCCGCCCCTCACGCTCGAGAGCATCGCCTCCCTGCTCGTCGAGCTGGACGCGCTGGGGCTGGACGAGACCGCCAGCAGGGTCCTCAGGGAGGACTACGAGAGCGCGCGCCGCGAGCTGGAGAGCGCCTCCGCGCACGCCAGCGCGGCCGCCGACTTCGCGCGCGCGGCCGCCGAGGCCCCGGCGCTGCTCGAGACCATACGCGCCGAGCTGGCCAGGCCGGCCGCCGAGGTGCGGGCCGAACCGGCAGCGGGCGCCAGCCTGCAGCAGATCGAGCAGCTTCTGAAGGAGGTGGAAGCGTCCCTGGCCAACGCGCGCGCGGCCGCGGGCGAGCTAGAGGACGAGGACGCGGCCCGCAAGGAGCGCTCGGCGCAGATACCGAGCGACCTGGCGGCGGCGCGCGCGCGGCTGGCGGAGGTCGAGGAAACGCTCGCGACCGCGGGAGCCAAGGCCGACCCGCAGGCGGCGGCGCGGCGCCTGCTGCTGCGGGCGCAGCGCGAGTCCCTGCTGCGGGAGATCGACCGCTACGAGAAGGAGCTGGTGTCTCACGCGGCGCTCGTCGAGCTCGTGCCGGCGCACCGCGACCGCGCCCTGCGGCGGGTGGCCGAGGCCGAGAAGCTGGTCGCCGCCTGGCAGGCCGTGGTCGAGACCAGGCGCCGCGACGAGGCCGACCGCGCGGCCGAGGAGGCGAAGCGACGCAACCGCGACGCGGCCCTGACCGAGGTGGAGCAGCTCAAGCGGCTCGCCGAGGAGAACGTGGCCCTGGCGGACCTAAGGACCGGCGCCGACGGCCTGACCGCGCGCATCAGCGCCGCGGACAAGGACCTGAACGAGCGCCGCGCGCTGATCACCGGCCTCAGGGACCGCTTCCAGGCCGTGCGCGACCGGATGCACGCCGCCGGGCTGACGCAGGCCATGAGCGTCCTGCTCCGGCGCGAATACGCCGGCCTGCCGGACGCCGCCAAACTGCGCCGCGAGGCCAAGGCGCGCCGGCAGCGCATCTCGGACGCCCAGTTCCAGCAGCTCGAGCTGCAGGATCAGCGCGACCTGCTGTTCGACGTCGAGGCGAGCATGCGCGCCCTGCTCGACGAGATCGACCCGGCGGGGCGGCGGGACGACCGCGCCGACCTGGAAGCGGTCGCGCGCGAGATCCTCGCGGACCGGCGCCGGCGCCTCGAGGAGGTCAAGAACGACTACCAGACCTACGAGAAGCGCCTGATCGAGCTGGGACAGATCACCGAGACGCTCATCGCCGCGGCCGAGGAGTACCGCGGCTACATCGTGGAGCGCATCCTCATGGTGCGCAGCGTCGCCGGCAGCCTGGTTCCGGCGCCGCGTGCCATGGGCGAGGCCGTGGTCTGGCTGTTCGCGCCGGCCGCGTGGGGCGCGGCCGCGAAGAACGTCGCTGCGCACGCGCTGCGCGAGCCGCAGCAGAGTGTTCCGGCGCTGCTCGTGCTGGTGCTTTTGTTCGCGTTTCGCCGGCGCGCCGCGGAGCGCCTGCTCTACACCGGCACGCAGGTGGCGCGCATCCGCAGCGACTCCTTCTCCTACACGGTCCAGGCCGCCCTGTGCACGCTCATGTTGGCGGCGCCCGGGCCCTTCATCGCGTGGCTGCTGAGCGTGTTCCTCCTGCAGCCGGCCGACCAGCCGGACGCGGCCGCCGTGCTGGGCGAGTCCCTGAAGATCGCCCCCCTCTGGTTCATGCTCGCCCTGCTGCAGCAGTCGCTGCGCGAGGGCGGCCTGGCTGACGCCCACTTCGGCTGGCCGGAGCCCGCGCGCCGTGCGCTGACCGCGCAGCTACGCTGGTTCACCCCTGTTTTCCTGCTGCTCCTGCTGCCGGCCCGAGCGTTCCAGCACGCCGCGGCCGAGGCGGCCTGGAACGACTCGCTCGGCCGCGTCCTGTTCTGCGCCGCCATGGCGGCGCTCGCCGTCTTTCTGAAGAACGTGCTCGCTCCCCAGGGCCCGGTGCTGCGCAAGGTCTTCCCCGAAGGCGCCACGAGCCTGCTCGCCCGCCTGCGCTATGCGTGGTACGCGCTCGCGGTCGCGGCGCCCATCGCGTTCCTGCTGCTCGCCATGGCCGGCTACGACTTCTCGGCCGCCACTCTCAACCGCCACTTCGTCCTCTCCCTGGCGCTGGTCCTGGTGCTGGTGCTGGTGAACGGCCTGCTCTTGCGCTGGCTGCTGGTGGTGCGCCGCCACCTGGCCCTGCAGCAGGTGCGCCAGCGGCGCGAGGCCGCGCGCGCGGAGTCCAGCGGCGAGACCGGCGTCGTGGCCGCCCCCGAGGAGCTGAACATCCCGGCCTTGAGCGCGCAAACGCGCGAGCTCGTGCGCAGCAGCATGTTCATCGCCGTGCTGGCCGGCTTCTTCATGATCTGGTCGGACATCTTCCCGGCGCTGCGCCTGCTGCAGCGGGTGCGGATCTGGCCCGAGGTGCGCGTGGTCGAGGCCGTCGAGGAAGGCCGCTACCCGGTCCTCGAGGGTGGCGCGGGCGCGGGGCAGAAGGCGGCGCCAGACGCAGCGGCCGCGGGCGGACCTCAGCCCGCGCCGGCAGTCCCTCAGCCCACCATGGAGGCCGCGCCCCCGGCCGGCGCGGCCCAGGGCCTGACGCTCACGCTGGCGGACGTCGGCCTGGCGCTCGTCATCCTGCTCATCACCGCCATCGCCGCGCGCGACTTGCCGGGCCTGCTGGAGATCCTGCTGCTCCGGCGCCTGCCGCTCGACGCCGGTGCGCGCTACGCCGCGGCCACGGTGGCGCGCTACACCATCGCCATCGTCGGCTCGAGCGCCGCCCTCGGGACGATCGGCATCGGCTGGACGAAGATCCAGTGGCTCGCGGCGGCGCTCACCTTCGGCCTCGCCTTCGGCCTGCAGGAGATCTTCGCCAACTTCATGTCGGGCCTGATCATGCTGTTCGAGCGGCCGCTGCGCCTCGGCGACGTGGTGACCGTGGACGGCACCGACGGCAGGGTCACGAAGATCCGCATGCGCGCCACGACCATCACCGACTGGGACAACCGCGAGCTGATCGTGCCGAACAAGGAGTTCATCACCAGCCGCCTCCTCAACTGGTCGCTCTCGGATCAGATGACCAGGATCGTGGTGCCGGTGGGGATCGCTTACTCCGCCGATCCAGCCAAGGCGCGCGAGATCCTGCTGCGGGTGGCCTGGGACTGCCGGTACGTCATGCAGGAGCCGGCGCCCTCAGCCATCTTCCTCTCCTTCGGGGAGAGCGCGCTGCGCCTCGAGCTGCGCGTGTTCATCGCGACGCTGGACGTGTGGTCGAGCGTGATGGACGAGCTGCACACCCGCATCCACCAGGAGCTCGCCGCGGCCGGGATCGAGATCGCCTATCCCCAGCTCGACGTGCACCTGCGCCCGCCCGAGGGGCCGGAAGGACCGCCGGCCAAGAAGCGCTGAGTGGGTCCTGGTCACGTCCGCACGCCCCATCCGCCCCTGCCGCCTGGGTTTCCGTCGCTTGACTCGCTGCCTCCCTTCCTGATACAAGGACATTCCATGAACGCTTCGCTCCAGACCGCGGCCCGGCACGGCCGGCCCGCTGTCGGGCGCGGGATGCTCCGTCCGGCGGATCCGGGCGCTCGCGGCGCTCCTTCTCCCGATGTCGCCGCCGGAGGCGCGCGGCTCGGTTCGGTGCCGCGGCCGGGGCGCCCGCGGGCAGCGCGGTTTCCCCGGGCAGGGAACACGCGGTGCAGCTAGATGAACAGGCGGGGTAACGACCCCGGGGCATGGTGTACACGCACAAGTCTCTCAGCTCGCCCCGTTTCTGGCCGGCCGCAGGGCTTTGAGCCCGACGCGGCCGCTTCTCCGATCAACCGCCTGTAGTGGGAGCACGTGACGAGGCCCATGAGGATCATTCAGGAAGACATCGAGAACCGGGGCGTGTGCTCCAAGTGCGACAGGATCGTCGTGGCCCGGCACGTGGTGCGGGGCGAGAACGTTTTCCTGCAGAAGGAATGCCCGGACTGCGGCTTGACCGAGGCCCTGATCTCTTGCGACGCCGAGCGCTACGAGGCCAAGCGCAAGCTGACCGGGTACGCGGGCGAGGCGCAGCACACCTGCTCCCTCGACTGCACCCATTGCTCCAGCCACAAGCAGCCCACGCTCGTCTTCATCGACGTGACAAACCGCTGCAACATGAACTGCCCGATCTGCTTGGCCAACATCCCGGCCATGGGCTTCCGCTTCGATCCCCCGATGGAGTACTTCGAGCGCATCTTTGCGCGCCTGGCGCGCATGGAGCCGCGCCCGAAGATCGAGCTGTTCGGCGGCGAGCCCACCATGCGCAAGGACCTGGTGCGGATGATCGAGCTGGCGCGGGACAAGTACGGGCTGGCGGCGCGCGTCGTCACCAACGGCCTGCGCCTGGCGGATGAGAAATACTGCAACGAGTTGATCGGCACCGGCACCGAGCTGATGTTCTCCTTCGACGGCCGCCACCCGGGCGCCTACACCGAGACGCGCAAGCACCCGCGCGCTTTGGAACTCAAGCTCAAGGGCCTGGAGAACGTGGCGCGCCATCCCCAGGGCAAGGTCACCGTCATGTGCTGCGTGAGCGACGCGAACGAGAAGCACATGGCCGACCTCGTCGAGTACTGCCACGAGAAGCGCCACTGCATCCGCGCCCTCGACCTCATCCCGCTCAGCGCCGAGTGGGGTTCGGGACAGCACCTCAACGTCAAGAGCACGACCAACGAAGGGGTCGAGAACATCATGCGCCGGGAGATCCCGGGACTGGACTTCTTCCCGGCCGGCCTGCTCTACCAGTTCCACACCCTGCGCGCCACCTTCGACGTGGGCCGCATGACCTTCGGCGGGGCCCACCCCAACTGCGAGCTCGTCAGCATGATGATCTCGGACGGCGAGAGGTACCATCCGGTGACGCGCTACCTGAACGGCGTGTCGCTGGAGGACCTCGCGCTCGAGGTGGGGGCGCTCGACGAGCGCATGGGCAAGGAGCTGCCGGGGCACCTCGCCTCCCGCCTGTTCGGCCGCCTCGGCCGCCGATACGTCTATGGCCGAGCCCTGCTGCGCCTGCTGCTCAAGCGCGTCGACCTGCGCGAGATATTCGGCGGCAGAGCATACTTGAAATTGCTGCGCGTGATCTTTGGGCTGGTGCGCGGCCGGAAAATGAAGGACCTGCTGCGGGCGCATACCCGCTGCCAGGGCATCCTGCGCATGATCGTGCTGCCTTTCGAGGAGAAGCAATGCATCGAGGCGGCCCGCCTGGCGGACTGCCCGGCAGCCTTCCCCTTCGAGGACCCGCAGACGCGGCAGGTGAACTTCATGCCGGTCTGCGCCTGGCCGGTGTTCAAGAACGAGGTGCTGCGGCAGACCGGGAAGAACTACGGCACGGACTCCTCCGCGGGCGAGGAGGGCGCCGGCCCGGCCGACTGCGGTGATCAGTGCGAGATAGAGCTGGAAAAAGAGCAGGTTGGATGAACCCGCTGCAAACTGACGAGGTGCGTGGTCTCTTCGTGGGGCTGGACCACGAGGTGCCTCTACTCGACGGCCGGAAGCGCCCCTATGTCAACCTGGACAACGCGGCCACGACGCCGCCGCTGCGCGCCGTGCTGGACCACATCGTCGCCTGCGCCGAGTGGTACTCCAGCGTGCATCGCGGCACCGGCTTCAAGTCGCAGATCTCCACCGAGGCCTTCCACCAGGCGCACGAGGAGGTGCTGCGCTTCGTCGGCGCCGATCCCGCCTACCACACCGCCATCTTCTGCGCCAACGCCACGGACGGCATCAACCGCCTGAGCCACCGCTTCCCGCGGCGCGAGGGCGAGGTGGTGCTGCTCTCGGTGATGGAGCACCACTCCAACATGCTGCCCTGGCGCTTCGGCGGTGCGGTCGACCACGTGCGCTGCGAACCCGGCACGGGCGCCCTCGACCTGCAGGACCTGGAGGCCAAGCTCCACCACCACGCCGGCCGCGTGCCGCTGGTGGCGGTGACCGGCGCCTCCAACGTCACCGGCAGGGCCCCGCCGCTCGGCCAGGTGGCGCGCCTGGCGCACGAGCACGGCGCGCTCCTCCTGGTGGACGCGTCACAGCTCATCGCCCACCGCCCCATCGTCATGGGCGGCGGCGCCGACCCGGAGCGCATCGACTTCCTGGCCTTCTCCGGGCACAAGGTGTACGCCCCGTTCGGCAGCGGCGCGCTCATCGGCCCGCGCGCCTTCTTCGAAAAGGGGCGCCCGGGGCTCTTGGGCGGCGGCGCCGTCAAGCTCGTGACCCTCGACGACGTGGAATGGGCCGAGGTGCCGGAGAAGGAAGAGGCCGGCACGCCCAACCTGCTCGGCATCTGCGCCCTGGTCGCGTCCTTGAGGACGCTCAGCGCGCTGCGCCTGGAGCGCATCGCGGAGCGCGAGCGCGAGCTGACGAGCCTCGCCCTCGAGCGCCTGGCCGGCATCGCCGGCCTGCACATCTACGGCGGCAACGGCGAGCACGGCGACCGCGTGGGCATCATCCCCTTCCAGCTCGAGGGCTTCCGGCACGCGCACCTGGCCGCGGTGCTCGCCTACGAGTGGGGCATCGGCGTGCGCAACGGCTGCTTCTGCGCCCAGCCCTACGTCGCGGACCTGCTCGGCGTCAAGCCGGAGGAGTCGCGCGCCTACCTCGCGGCCGCGCGCGGCGGGCACCTGCACGACCACCCCGGTTTCGTGCGCGCCAGCCTCGCCCTGTACAACGCCGAGGAGGAGATCGAGTACCTGGCCGAGGCGCTCGCCTCCGTCGGCCGGGACGGCTGCCGCGGCGAGTACGTGCTGGACGAGCACACCGGCGAGTACCACCCGGTGGGAATGGACCCGCCCTCCTGCTTCGACCTGCCCGAACCGCTGCTCAACCTGCCTGGCCAGCTCCCGAGCTAGACACCAGCCGCCGCAGCGCCCGCGTGTGCTCGGGCGTGGTGCCGCAGCAACCGCCGACGATGGCCACGCCCAGGACCAGGAGCTTCTGCGCACGCTCGGCCATGTACTCAGGGCTCTCCGCGTAGACCGCCTTTCCTCCCTCCAGACGCGGCAGCCCGGCGTTCGGCTGGATGAGCAGCGGCAGCGAGGAGCGGTCGCGGAACTCGCGCGCGATCTCGACCATGTTGTCGCTGCCGTTGCCGCAGTTCGAGCCGATCACGTCGGCGCCGGCGCGCGCCAGGCCGGCCGCGGCCGCGGCGATGTCCACCCCCATGATCGTGAAGTAGCCACGGCGCGTGCGGTCGAAGGTCATGGTCGCCAGGACCGGAACCTCGCGCCCGGCCTCGGCCGCCGCCTCGCGCGCCGCCTCGATGGCGAGCGTCGCCTCGGCCAGGTCGGTCATGGTCTCGACGCAGAGCGCGTCCACCCCTTCCGCCACGAGCGCCCGCATCTGCCGGAGGTACCCGTCCCGCACTTCGTCCGGCTCGGCGTCGCCGACGGGCTTCAGCAGGCGGCCGCAGGGCCCGCACGAGCCGTAGACCAGGGCGCGCTCCTTTGCGGCGCGGCGCGCCGCGGCCGCGGCGGCGCGGTTCACTTCCTCGCAGCGCGGCTCGAGCCCGTAACGCTGGAGCTTCGCCGGCGAGCCGCCAAAGCTGTTCGTCTGCACCAGGTCCGCGCCCGCCTCGACGTAGAGCCGGGCGATCTCCTCGAGCAGCTCGGGCCGCGACAGGTTCAGCGCCTCCGGGCAGGCGCCGGGCTCCAGGCCGCGCGCCATGACCATGCTGCCCATGGCCCCGTCGGCCACGAGCGTCTCCCCGGCGCGCAAACGCGCGAGCAGGTCTGGCATCGCCCTACCCTCCCGCTCCGCCGCCGGCGAGCGCCTTGATGCGCTCCACCGCGCTCACGCCGTCGTAGCCGTAGGCGTCGGCGCCGATCTCGCGGGCGTAGTCCGCGGAGAGCGGCGCGCCGCCCACGATGGTCTTGATGCGGCCGGCGAGCCCCTTCTGGCGCACCAGGTCGACCACCTTCTTCATCACCGGCATGGTCGTGGTCAAGAGAGCGGACATGCCGATCACCGGCGCGCCGTGCTCCTCGGCCGCGGCCACGAAGCGCTCGGGCGAAACGTCGTTCCCCAAGTCGATCACCTCGAAGCCGGCGCCCTTCAGCATGATGCCCACCAGGTTCTTGCCGATGTCATGCAGGTCGCCCTGCACCGTGCCGAGCACCGCCTTCCCGGCGACCGGCACCTCCTCCTCGAGGAGCAGCGGCTTGACCACGTCCATCCCCGCGTACATGGCGCGCGCCGCGAGCAGCACGTCGGGCAGGAAGATCTCGTGCACGCGGAACTTCTCGCCGACCACGTTCATGCCCGCGATCAGGCCGTCATCCAGGACCTGCTTCGGGGCCGCGCCCGCGGCCAGGGCCTCGCGCGTGAGCTGCCCCACCTGCTGGTCGTGGCCGCGCTCCAGTTCGGCGGCGATGCGCTTCAGGATCTCCATGCTGGTCCTACCGTTCGTTCGCGAGCGCGCGCCGGATGCGGGCGCGGCAGTCCTTGCCGCGGCACTCGGCGCAAAAGGGATAGTCGTTGTCGAAGTCGTGGATGTCGGCCGGGCCGCCGGCGATGACCCCCGAGATGGACTTGAGCGGCTCCATCAGGCAGCTTTCGCGCAGCGTGATGCCGATCTCCTCGGGCCTGAGGCGCTGGAAAAGGCGCTTCTGGCCGCTCACGTGCCAGCCGCAGTAGCCGGGGCTGTAGCGAAGGTACGCGCTTCTTGCGGCCGGCGCGCCGCGCTCCGCCACGAGCCCGTCGTAGCGGGCCTCGAGGAACGCGGCGCAAAGCTCCGCGCCCTGGGAGGCGGCCGCGTCCAGCATCGCCCCGAGGGCGAACTCCTGAGCCTGGAACAGCTCGCTGATGCGCAAGCTGACCGCCCCGCCGACCGTCACGGCGAAGAGGCAGAGGCGCTCCGCGCGCGGATGGATGAAAGCGAGGGGCGTGCGCGGCTCGTTTCGGCCCGCGCCGGCGTAGACCTCGGCGAACTCGGCGCCGTCGACTTCCTCGAGCACGCCGACGGGCTCGGCCAGCGACTCGTAGAGGGAGATGCCCTCGCCGAGCAGGGCGGCGATGCGGCCGTCGAGGCGCGCCCCGCGCGGCACTCCCTGCAGCGCGAGCACGTCCTCTGGCCGGCACGACACCGCGGCGGCCGGAATGTGGACGACTTCCCTCACGCCTCGCGCCCCGGCAGCTCCGAAAGGCCGTGGCGCCGCGCCTCGGCGGTCATCAGGCGCTCGATCTCGCGCCGCGCCGTATCCGGCAGGCGGCTCGGCGCCGCGCCGGCGACCAGGCGCTCGACCTCGCGGTGCGCGCGCTCGCCGAGCGTGGTGGCGCCCTCCTCGCGCCAGCGCGACAGGTTGGCGCGCACGATCACCGGGCCGGTGAAGAAGTGCTCGGCGCGGAGATGCCGGCGCGTGTGGTCGGCAATCAGCAGGTGCTTCTCGCGCAAGAGCTCCTCGAAGATGGGCCGCGCCGGGAAGTCCTCCCGCGGCTCGATGCCGCGCGCCAGGCGCAGGCACATGCCGCAGATCTCGTTGTCGAGCACCAGCTTCTCCAGGCTCTGGCAGCTCTCGAAGTCGAGCATGCCCGGGCCGGAGATGCTGTTGATGCCGGAGAGCGCGGCCAGGCAGGCGCCCATGCCGGTCTCGAGGCCGGCCTGGGCGTCGAGCAGCTTGGCGTCGGAGAGGCCGATGTACGCCTGGGTGGGCAGGCCCAGCCACTTGCCGATCTCGCTGTAGGCGCAGTCGATCATCTGCGTCTCGATCGCGCCCATGGGCGTGGTCTCGTAGCGCACGTCGAAGGCGGCCGGCGATCCGCCGTACAGGGCCGGAGCGCCCGGGCGGACGAGCTGCGTGAGCACCACGCCGGAGAGGGTCTCGGCCGTGTGCTGGACCAGAGTGCCGACCAGCGTCACCGGCGCCATGAAGCCGGAGAGCGGCATGGAGATGTACTCGACCGGGATGCCGTGGCGCGCGCAGTCGGCCAGGTTCTGCGAGGTCACGTCGCTCCACTTCAAGGGCGCCGTGGGGCAGCAGGAGAAGACGGTGAGCGGCTTCTCTTCGAGCGCGGCCGCCGAGCCTCTCACCGCCTCCTGCATGCTTCTCATCACCTCGAACGACTCGATGGTGAACGCGCCCGTGACCACGGGTTTCTCGCAGTACCAGAGGCTGAGGAAGAGGCGGTAGCTGTCCGAGATGGCCTCGGGCACGTCGGCCGGGATGAGCGCCGTGCTCTGCGCTGCGATGTTCTTCAGGCCCGCGACCAGCTTGGCGTAGCGCACGTAGTCGGCGGTATGCGGCCGCCGGATCGTGCCGCTCTCGTGGTCGAGCACGTTGATCGCCGCGGACCCGGGCGTGAAGTGCACGGTGTCGCCGGAGAAGTCGTGCGTCTTTGCGCCCAGCACGTCGTACAGCGCGAACGAGCGCGGCGCGGTCTCGAGGGCGCGGTCGATCAGGTCGCCGGGGATGTGCGCGCGCAACGTGGCGCGGTCCACGCGCGCGCCGTGCGCGGCCAAGAGCTCCAAGAGCGCCGGGTTGTGGATCTCCACGCCCAGGGCGTCGAGGATGTCCCGCGCCTCGGCCACGATGCGCTCGATCAGGTCATCGTCCAGCAGTCTCAGCAGGGGTCGCACTCTCGGCTCCGATCACGGCCCGCCCGGCCGGCGGGAGACAAAACGGGCATTCTACGCCTGGGCGGCGCCGTGCGTCCAGGAGGGCCGCACGGCGAACACGGGTGCGCCAAAGTCCCAGCGCGGGTCCCCGTCGCTGGTGGCTTTGGAGGGGTGAGCTTCTCACATTGAGCGGCTGCCGTGGCGAGAAACTCGATGTCTACAGGGTGTCCATGGATTTCGTCGTCCTGGCGAACGGAATCGTCGAGAGGCTTCCACGAGGGCGAGCCCACCTTGCGACTCAGAGCCTGAGCAGGAATCCCCCGCGGCCGCGTTGCGAGCGCCGGGGG
>DYIW01000451.1 GCA_020723465.1 Phycisphaera mikurensis | reverse complement strand
CCTTCCGCGGGTTCCCCGTCTGGAGAGACCGCGGATCGCGGTCCGGGACGTAGAGCTCACGGAGATGGGAAGCGCGATTCTCGAGGGAGCGCCGTCGAATGACGAGGACGGCGCCAATGACACGTCCGATCCACAGGTGGACCGGAGACAGTTGCGTCAGCCGGGCGCGATCGTGTTCGACGCGCTGGATCGAATCGTGGTTCAAGACCGACGCACGAACTGCCTTCACGTGTTCGACGCCGGCGGGAGGCAGATGTTCGTTGCCGTCCCAGCACCCGGGGATCTGGACGGGTCGACCGGAGTGTCGCATCTGGCCAGTGGAAAGGCCGGCGACCTGTACATGCAGACGGGCACGTTTCCAGAAGCCCGCTACGTGCATTTCGACGCCCGCGGGGCCAGAGCCGGAGAGTTGACGTTCATCGGCGAAAGGGCTGTCTTCGTCCCATGGACGGACGCGCGTTGGATCGACAGGGGCGACAGCGTCGAGCTGGTCGATCTGAAGCGCGGCGAGGTAGCCTGGATCGAGCGGTGGCCGGACCGCCGCTGGTTCTGGCGCCTAGATGGCATGGCGGTCGCCCCGGACGGTTCGTTGGCCCTGAGCGAGAGGTCCTTGATCGGCACGTATGGACCCGGGGGCGAGCCGCGTCATCTGCATCAGGCGCCGGACTGGGCGGAGAGCCTGGCCTATTCGGGGACGTGGATCGCGGCCACCGACGGCGAGGACTCCGTCTACCTGATTCGCGACGCGGACGGAGTCGTGCTGCGGGTGGCGGACCTCGTCGAAGGCGAATCGCCACCGCGGTTCCATGTGGGGTTCTCCTCCGATGGGAGGGAGCTCCGTGTCCTCGACCTGAGGTCACGGCAGCTCAGGTGGTTCGAACTGCCTGAGGACTGATCGCCTCTCACATGCCGCACCGGGCGGCTGTGGTCGCGGGGGCGAAACGCGTGCAACTGACACCGTGTCAGGCAGCGGATAACGCTTGCCTGCAAGCTAACTTACAGCAGAAGTGAATCGGGCGCTGCTGGTGGTCCTGGACCGGTACCACGAAGAGAGGTGGCATGAGGCCGGCGGGCGCATGGGGAGCCGTGCGGGGCGGGTCGCTTGCGCGTGGCTACGGTGAGCTGTAGGGCGTGGTCACGCGCGAGGATGACCCCGCCTTCACGGCGATTGCCGCGGTGCGCGCGATCCGGCCTTGCCTACAGGTCCTTCCACCAGCGTGCGCGGGTGGCGGCCCACTCCCTGAGGCCGGGCGTGTTCGGCGCGAGGCGCTTGGCGGTCCAGCGGGGACGCGTATCCGGACTGGCGCGTGCCCCTTCCGGGCCGGATCCGCCGCGCAGCAAAGGCCGCTCGCCGGTTGAACTGAGGCCGCACGCGCACTCGACGGTGACGCGCAGGCCGACGGTGCCGAGGCCGCCTTCTGCCCGGACCTCCACGCTGACGGGCCGGCCGCACGGCACCGAGAGGAGGCGCAGGCCGATCCGCGGCCTCGAGTCCCCGGTCCCGTCCGAGTTCCTGGTGTCGAGCGGGATCCTGTCCCCGCCGAGGTCGCAGGCGGCGAAGTAGCAGAGGCCGCCGCCCCGGTGCCAGGCCTCCTCCTGCTCGGGTGTGGCCTCCTCGCCACCGGTAAGACCCGGCCCGGGTGCACCGAACCGGGGCTGCATGGCGCCGACGAGCCACACGTCAAAGCGCGGCAGCGTCCCGATCCCTCCTCGGCTTGCGTCAGCCTTCGGTTCCGCGGCCACGAGCAGCCCGTCCGGGAGCCCGAGGAACCACCCCTTTGCTTCCCGGCCGCCCTCTGCCCGCACGACCTGGAGGACGGGCTTCCTCAGGCGGCAGCCGCCGAGGTCCGTCGCCTCCTCCTCCCCGACGAGAAATGGGTCCACGTCCGGCCGGCTTAGGGCCATGCCGAGCAGGGCCAGGGCGAGCGCGGTCCCGAGCGCGGCGGCCACGGCCATGGCCCCCGGCCGGCTCAGGCGGGCCCTCCGCCGCCGCGCGCCCAGGATCCCCGTCCTGCCTCGGACGTTCATGGCGGCTCCGTTCCCGCCTTCTCGTTGGTACCCACAAAGTCCTCGCGGTTTATGCCGTGGAACCCCATCTTCTCCACAAGCCAGCTCCTCGATCGCTCCAGGGCCTCCGCGGCTTGCGTGACGTTGCCGCCGAGCGCCTTCAGGGCGCGCGGGATCCCATACAGCTCGGCCTGCTTCACTAGGTCGTCCATGGACGGCACGTCCCTGCCGTTCTCACCCGCCGGCGAAGCAGGAGCGAACGGCGCGACGCGCATGGAGGACTCGCGAGGGGGCGCGGGCCGGGGCCTGGGCACGCTCAAGGCCACGAGGAACTTCTTGGGCAAGTGCTCGAGCCCGATCTCGGCGCCGGAGCATTTCATGCCGGCGAGCTGGATGACATCGTGGAGCTGCCGCACGTTCCCGGGCCAGGGATGCCGTCTCAGCGCGTCCAGCGCCTCCGGGTGGAGCCGCTCCGCGGCCTTTCCTCTCGTGCGGCCGAGCTTCTCCAGAAAGCGGTAGGCCAGGCGCTCCACGTCCTCGGCACGGCTCCTGAGCGGCGGGAGATTGATGCCACACTCGTCCAAGCGGTAGAACAGGTCAATGCGGAAGCGTCCGGCCGCCACCATGGCCTCCAAGTCGCAGTTGGTGGCGGCGATGATGCGCACGTCCGCCCGGGGACTCCTGGACCCGCCCAACGGGTAGACGACCTTGTCGTCGAGGAAGGTGAGCAGCTTGACCTGCAGGCTGAGGGGCAGGTCGCCGATCTCCGTGAGGTAGAGCGTGCCGTTGTGCGCCAGGCGGATGCGACCGGGTTGGTCGGACACGGCGCCGGTGAAGGCGCCCTTGGTGTAGCCGAACAGCTCCGACTCGAGCAGGGTCTCAGGCAGGGCGCCGCAGTTCACCTTGACGAAGGGACCGCGCCCGCGCTCGGAGGCATTGTGGATCGCCTCGGCGAGCATGTCCTTGCCCGTGCCGGTCTCCCCCTGGATGAGGACCGTGATGAACTCCGAGGCCGCGAGGTGGGCGAACTCGACGACCTCGCGCATGAGCGCGTTTCCCGACTCGAAGTCGCGCAGGCTGGGACGCTCC
>DYIW01000450.1 GCA_020723465.1 Phycisphaera mikurensis | reverse complement strand
GCACCATGCACCGGAAGGCGCGCATCCGTCCCCGGAAGCGGGGAAACGGCTGCGAGCGCTCCTGGCAGGGCCTTCCCCTCCGCCTCCGAGAGACCCACTGCGACGCCTATCTCACCGCGCGTCTTCGTGCGGTGCACCCTTCTGGGGCGGGAGCGGGCTCCTGCCCGCGACCGCCGTCCGCAAGTATGTTGATCAATGCAAGCCCACCTCGTCCTGAGTTCCGCTGCTGTGCACCGGCGGAGAGGAGCGGCGCTTTCCTGGCGCCGGGGATGGCCGCGACGCTCCTTTCTCGCCCTCCCCTCCGAGTCCCGGAAAGGCCGGTTGCGACGCCTCGCCCTGAGCAGCGAGACGGCGCGCTTGCGGAGCGGAGCAGCGTTTCCCCAGTGGAGGGGACGGCCGCGCCGCCGTCGCCTCCACGCCGCCCGTGCCTTCGCCGCGCCGAGCCGCTCTCATCGCCTCTGCCGCCAGCAGGCACCCATCATTCGTCGCGCGCACCATGCACCGGAAGGCGCGCATCCGTCCCCGGAAGCGGGGAAACGGCTGCGATCGCTCCTCGCGCTTCCCTGCCCTCCGGCTCCAAGCCGATCAGCCGCGATGCTCCTTCGGCGTGCGCCGTGTTCGCGGCGTTCCTGAGCGGCTCCCGGGGACGTCTGTGGGCGCGAGCCCTCCTCTGCCGCGCCCTGCCGGCCCTGGTCCTGTTCGCTCCGGCGTGCGGCCAGGACCAGGAGGAGCAGGATGCGGTGGCGCCGCTCGCGCTCGCCGATCCCGCGCTGTTCCCGGTCAACGTGGTGCAGAACGGCGGCTTCGAGCTGGTGGCCGACTCCACCACCACGCCCCCCAAGTACGGCGCCTTCTGGAAGAACGCCTTCGTGCCCGAGGAGGGCATCCCCGACTGCCTGGTCGTGGAACATGCTCCCGGAGAGCACGCACTGCGGCTCACGCCAGGCGCGCCGCCGGTCTCCCAGATCGTCACCCTCTACGGGCCGGCGGCGGAGCACTTCCTGGTGACGCTGTGCGCCCGCTTCGAGACAGCGCCCGCGCGGCTCGTCCTCTGCCTGCGCACGCAGAACGAGCGCGTCCTGCGCTACGTGCTCGGCGAAGAAGCCACGCCCGCCGAGGACGGCGCGATCGCCCTGGCCGCGCGCGGGGCACAGAACGCCGCGGGCTTCGCTTGCTTCCAGATCGAGGCGGGCCGTGACCTGCGGCGCCTGACCGGCGCACCGCCCGCGCCCTGGTGCCGCCTGGAGCTCAGCGCCGCCGGAGGCGCGGTCCTCGTGGACGACGTCGTCGCGGCGCACTACCTGCCGCGCATCCGGCCCACGGAGCTGCGCGCCGCGCTGCTCGGCGAGGTGCGCGACCTGCTTCGCATCCACCTGGCGCCGCCCGGCGGCACGCCCCTCGCCGGCCTGGAGCTGGTCGATCCCCAGTCCGGCTACTTGACCGGAGTCCAGGTCAACGCCAGCACGGGCGCGGTCCTGGCCAGGAGCCCGGTGGTCGGCATCGGCGGCATCCACGACCTCATGGTCAAGTACCTGCGCCTGGAGGACGAGACCGAGGAGGGACGCCAGCTCCGGCCCCTCGTGCGCGACCGGCTGCTGAAGCACGTGGGCTCGGTGCTGACGCGCAACATCCTGCCGGAGACCGGGCTGTTCTGCCTCTACGACCAGAAGAGCGGCCAGCGCCGCACGGACACCGAGTACTCGCCGACCCACTTCATCAACTACCTCATGGACGTGGCGGAGGTCTTCCCGGAAGAGGAGGCGCTGCGGCAGAAAGTGATCGAGGTGTGCACGCGCGTGGCGGACAAGATGGTCGCGCTGCGCGACGAGCACGACCTGCCCAAGGAGACGCCCTTCGGGCGCGGCCCGGGCGGCAACTGGTTCGGGCGCATGCCGGAGAAGGTCTCGCCGCTCGGCTGGCTGGCCGAGCCGAAGAAGGCCACCTACGACCAGGCCTGGGCCATCTCCCTCGACCGCTCCTGGTATCACGACTTCGACACTGCCGTGGGCTTGATGCGCGTGTGGTGCTCGAGTCCGCGCGCCGACTACCGGCGCGCCGTGGCGCGGGCCATGGAGCTCTTCGACCGTGAGTTCGATGCACGGCGCTATGACCTGGAGAACGACACCGACGACCACTACGGCAAGAACGTCGAGGCGCTGCTGCTGGCCTTCCGCTACAGCGGCTACCAGGCGACGGAGCTCTGCGACTTCGCCCAGCGCATGACCGACTACCGCCTGCCACGCGACGCCCCTTGGGACAGGAACCTCTGGATCGAGGGCATTCGGCTCGGCTCCTTCACCACCGGCGACCAACCGCGCGCCTATCGCGGGCCGGTCTGGCTGCACAACGCGCCGCCCGAGGCGAACCCGGCGAGCGCCGGCCTGCCGGCCTACGCCCACGCCATCCGCGAGCTGTGCAAGAGCGACCTGCGGCGGCGCCTGCTGGACGACGGCTACATGACCGACGACAGCTCGTATCAGTGGGAGATGATCTACGCCTGCTTCAAGCGCAACTACATCGCGCCATGCAGCGAGGGGCTCGAGTGGGAAGGAGACATGGGCGATCCCTTCGCTGGCCCGAGCACGAACGGCTTCCGCGCGTTGGGCCGCACCATCGAGATCGGCGCCGGTGGCCTGAACCGCGAGTTCGTGGCCTGGTATCAGGTCATCTTCGACCACACCCTCGCCCTCTACCGCCGCCCCTACGGCTACTTGTTCGGCATGCCGGTGGAAACCGGCCTGCGCTACGGGGTGGCGGCCAAGAAGCTCGGCGGCCTGCGTGAGGACGACCCCTACGGCAACGCCGTGGTCTACGTGCACGCGGAGACCCTGCTGAACGGCCAGCTCGACCAGGATCCGGCGTCGATCGAGATCCTGGAGGTCGCGCGCGGCGAGGACGGCGCGCTCCACGTGCGCCTGGCCGGGCCGCCCGGCCGCGCGGCCGAGGTGCGGGCGGACACGCGTCTCTGCTTGCGCGACGTGGGCCCGACCGACTGGCGCCTGCTGCACGTGGCCGCCGGCGCGCCGAGCGCCCGGCATGCCGCCGTCACCTTCGACGCGGCCGGCCGCGCCGAGGCCGCCTTTCCCGGCCTGGCCGGCGCGCGT
>DYIW01000053.1 GCA_020723465.1 Phycisphaera mikurensis | reverse complement strand
CCGGCCCGGTCGCATCCGCCTGGCGCACAACGGCACGCTCTACCTCACCGAGATCGGGGACCTGCCCCTCAGCCTGCAGGTGAAGCTGCTCACCTTCCTCGACGACAAGGTCGTCTACCCGCTGGGCGGGTCCAAGGGCTTCCAGGCGAACGTGCGCATCATCGCCGCCACGCATCGCAACCTGGAGCAGATGCTCGAGCAGGGCCGCTTCCGCCAGGACCTGCTCTACCGGCTGAACGTGATCCGCATGCATCTCCCGCCGCTGCGCGAGCGGCCCGAGGACATCGGCCTGCTGCTCGATCACTTCCTGCGCGTCCTGGCTCAGCGCTTCAACAAGAAGCTGACGGGCTTCTCGCGGCCCGCGCGCGACCTGTTGATGAGCTACGCCTATCCGGGGAACGTGCGCGAGCTGAAGAACATCGTCGAGTACGCGGCCAACGTCTGCCAGGGCGAAATGCTGGACGTGGAGCACGTGCCGGCCTACCTGCTCCAGGCGCCCGCCTCGGCCGTGCTCGCGGGCGAGAGCGAGGGCTGGGAGCGCGCCCTGAAAGACGAGGGCGTCCATGAACCAGCCGCGGGAGTGAAGTGGCCCGAGGTGGAGCGCCGCATCATCCTCGACGCGCTGGTGCGCAGCCGCGGGAGGCGCCGTCGCGCGGCCGAGATCCTGGGCTGGGGGCGGAGCACGCTGTGGCGCAAGATGAGGCAGTACGGGATCGAGGGGTGACCCCGGCCAGGAGGCTCGCGATGTCTCACAAGGTGCTGCTCACGCTCGCCGGGGACGACGTTTCCGCGCGTTTCGATCTGACTACCGAGGTGCTGATCGCCGTGTTCGCGGAGAACGGCGCCGTGGAGTCGCAGCGCACCGTCGTCATGCCCCAGGCTTCGGCCGAGGATCTTTGCCATCTCATCGTGGTGGAGGGCGTGCAATCGGTGGTCTGCGGCGGCATCGAGGAGGAGTTCCATCAGTACCTGACGTGGAAGCGGGTCGAGGTGCTCGATTCGGTGATGGGACCCTGGCAGGACGCGCTCGACCTGCTGCGCGCGCGCCTTCTGCGGCGCGAGGCGAACCTCTTCCGCGGCCGCGCCGAGGCCCGGCCCGAGGCCTGAACGGCGCCGGCCGCGCGGCACGCCTGTTGCACCACTCCTGGAGAGCGGCGTGGAGCGCCCGGAAACCGGGCAGCGGCAGGTGCCGGCGAGTGAGATGAGCGGGACCATTCTCATCGTGGACGGCGGCGCGCAGCGGCGGCGGACCCTCGCCGAGCGCCTGGCGCGCCGGGGCTGGCGGGTGCTGGAAGGCGACAGCCTCGAAGCGGCCAGCCGCGCGGCGCACGGCGGTTGCGTGGAGGTCGCCCTGCTCGACCTGCAGAGCCTGGGGAACGTGGCGCTCCTGGCCCTCCAGGCCGTGCGCGAGGGCTCGCCGGACGCCGAGGTCATCCTCCTCACCGGCAAGAGCCAGCTTCCGCTGGTCATCCGTGGCATGAAGCTCGGGGCGTTCGACGACGTCCAGGTGCCGGTCGACGTCGAGGTGCTCCTCGACAAGGCCGAGGCGGCCCTGGCGCGGAGTAGGGAGAAGCATCGCGGCCCGAACCGCGGCGCTCCGGCGGACCCGGGCGCCGGGAAACCGTGAGCCGGCCGCGCGGACGCTCCGCCACGCAGGAAGGTCACCTCGCCAGCGCGGGGAAGACCCGTTCCCTGGACTGGTTGATATGATCCCGATCCGATCCGCCCGGACCAGAGGGCTGGGGTCGCTGCGGGCGGGTCGCTCGTCCGCCGCGGCGCACGCTCCTGAATCCAAGGACAGTCTCTCGAAGCCCGACGAGGTGCATCCTTGTTGAAGAACCGCTGGATCCTGCTCGCCATCGCCGTCCTTCTGGGAGTCGCGATCTCGCGGCTTCCCCGTCCCGAAGGAACGAAGTACGAGATCGGCGGCGACGCGGCGCAGTCGCTCGCCGCGGCGGTCCAGGCCGACTTCCGCCTGCTGCCGGCGGCAGACGCGAAAGCGAGAACCTACCAGCTCGAGGCGCTGCGGCCCGGCGCGGAGGAATGCACGGGCGCGCGCCTCCAAGAGGAGGCGACCCGCCTCGGCCTGGAAGGCGTGAGCGTGGAGTACATGGAAGGCCTCGCGCCCAAGGCGCTGGTCTTCCTGGCCATGCTCGCCTTCCTGGTCTTCCTGTTCGTGTTCGAGCCGGTCCCGCTCGAGATCACGGCCATCCTCATCGGCGTGCTGCTCATCGTGACGGGCGTGGCGGACGTGAAGGACGCCTGGTCGCCGTACATGCACCCGGTCGTGGTGTTCATCATGACCTGCCTGGTGTTTGCCATCGCCCTCGACAAGGTGGGGCTGACGGTGCGGCTCGGCCAGGCGCTTGGCCGGCGCGTCAAGGGGAGCGTGGTGAAGTTCACCGTGGTGTTTGCCTTCGGCCTGGGCGTGGCTTCGACCGTGATGCATGACGCGGCGGCCACGGCCATCGGCATCGCCGTGATGCTGCCGCTGATGCGCGCCGTGGGGATCGAGCCGCACACCAACACGGCGCGCTTCATGCTGCTCTCCATCCCCTTCGCCGCCTCCTGCGGCGGCATGGGCACTCTCGTGGGCGGCGGCCGCTGCATGGTGTCCGCGGCTTTCTTGAAGGAGTTCACCGGCATCGAGCTGAGCTTCTTCGACTGGACCCTGTACGCCCTGCCCGCGGCCATCATCACGATCCCCATCTCCACGCTTGCGGTCTACCTGGTGTTCCGGCCCGACAGCAGGTTCCGCCTGCCCAGCTTCGACGAGAAGCCACAGCCCTGGAGCACACAGGAGAAGCGCACCCTTCTGATCCTGTGCGTGGTCCTGGTCGCGTGGCTCACCAAGGGACTGCACGGGCTCGACTACTCGGTGACCGGCATGCTCGGCGTCACGGCGCTGGTGCTTACGGGCATCCTCAAGTGGGACGACATCCACCAGAAGCTGGAATGGGGCACCGCGCTCTTCATCTTCGGCGGCGGCCTCTCGCTCGGCCTGGCCATGGAGGGCTCGGGCGCGGCGCGCTACTTCGCCTATCTGGTCCTGCCCTTCGTCCAGGGCGGCGGCTGGCTCCTGCTCTTCGTCGGCATTGGCGTGTTCAGCGCCCTCGTGACCAACGTGATGGCCAACGTCGCGGCCGCGGCCTTGCTCCTGCCCATCGCGATCCCGCTGGCGCAGCTCGAAGGGGTGGACCCGCGCGTGATCGCGCTCTGCCTCGGCATGTGCACCTCCTTCGCCATGCTGCTCGTCATCGGCTGTCCGCCGAACGCGATCGCCTACTCCTACGGCCAGTTCTCGTCGCGCGACCTGTCCAAGGCGGGCGCACTCACGCTCGTGCTCTGCATCTCCGCGCTCGTGGGCGTGGTCTCGATCTGGTGGAAGGTCCTGGGGCTGGTGTAGGGGCTGAATCCAGGCGCCCGGGCGGGTCGGCTCCCGGGATAGGGCAAGGGACGTCCGCCGAGGCGTCGAACTTCCCGGCGCGCGAGGTGGAACGAGGGAGTCCCCTGCTACGATCCTGGCCCGCGCGGTCCCTGTCCGCGGCCGGCGCGGGTGCGCGCGGCCGGGCCGCCGGCCCTGCCAGGCCCATCCCGACTCCGTCCACCGCCGCCGCCCGATGCACAGCGAGGTGCACCGTTGATGAAGAACCGCTGGGTCCTGCTCGCCATCGCCGTCCTGCTGGGAGTCGCGATCTCGCGGCTGCCGCGCCCCGAGGGAAAGACGTACGAGATCCTGGGCGATCCGGCGCGCGCTCTGGCCGCCGCGGTCGAGCAGGACTTCCGGCTGCTGCCGCCGGCCGAGGGAAGACCCGAGGTCTACCAGCTCGAGGCGCTTCGGCCCGGCGCGGCCGAGTGCACCGGCGAGCGGCTCAAGGAAGACGCGGCGCGGCTCGGCCTGAAGGACGCGAGAGTGGAGTGCGTGGACGGCCTGTCGCCGAAGGCGCTGGTCTTCCTGTCCATGCTCGTCTTCCTGGTCTTCCTGTTCGTGTTCGAGCCGATTCCGCTCGAGATCACGGCGATCCTGATCGGCGTGCTGCTCATCGTGACGGGCGTGGCGGACGTGAAGGACGCCTGGGCGCCGTACATGCACCCGGTGGTGGTGTTCATCATCTCCTGCCTGGTGTTCGCCATCGCTCTCGACAAGGCGGGATTGACCGTGCGGCTGGGCGAGGCCCTGGGCCGGCGCGCCAAGGGCAGCGTGGTCAAGTTCGTGTTCCTGTTCTCGTTCGGCCTGGGGCTGGCCTCGGCCCTCATGCACGACGCGGCGGCCACGGCCATCGGCATCGCCGTAATGCTGCCGCTCATGCGCGCGGCCGGGATCGAACCCCACACCAACACCGCGCGCTTCATGACGCTCGCCATTCCCTTCGCCACCTCCTGCGGCGGCATGGGCACGCTGGTGGGCGGCGGCCGCTGCATGGTGTCCGCGGCCTTCCTGAAGGAGTTCACCGGCATCGAGCTGAGCTTCTTCGACTGGATGTTGTACGCCCTGCCCGCGGCGGTGATCACGATTCCCATCTCCACGGTCGCGGTCTACTTCGTGTTCCGGCCCGACCGGAAGTACCGCCTGCCGAGCTTCGACGATACGGCGCGGCCGTGGAGCGCGCTGGAGAAGAAGACCGTGCTCATCCTGAGCGTGGTGTTCCTGGCGTGGCTCACCAAGGGGCTGCATGGGCTCGATTACTCGGTGACCGGCATGGCCGGCGTGGCGGTCCTGGTGCTGGCCGGTGTGCTCAAGTGGGACGACATCCACCAGAAGCTCGAGTGGGGCACGGCGCTGTTCATCTTCGGCGGCGGCATCGCCCTCGGCCTGGCCATGGAGGGCTCGGGCGCGGCGCGCTACTTCGCCCACCTGTTCATGCCCTTCGTCCAGGGCGGCGGCTGGCTGCTCCTGTTCGTCGGGGTGGGAGTGTTCAGCGCGCTCGTGACCAACGTCATGGCCAACGTCGCGGCCGCGGCGCTGATCCTGCCGATCGTCATTCCGCTGGCGCAGCTTCAGGGAGTGGATCCGCGCGTGCTGGCGCTGTGCCTCGGCATGTGCACCTCGTTCGCCATGCTGCTCGTCATCGGCTGCCCGCCGAACGCGATCGCCTATTCCTATGGGCAGTTCACGTCGCGTGACCTGTCCAAGGCGGGCGCCGTCACGCTCGTGCTGTGCATCTCCGCGGTCGTGGGCGTGGTCTCGATCTGGTGGAAGGTCCTGGGGCTGGTGTAGCGGCGCTCTGGGCGCCGGCCGCGAATGGCCGCGGCAGTGGGTCTTCCCCGCCACGCATCTGCGTGGACCGGCTGGCCGGCGAGCGCCGGCGCCACCACCTGCACGTGACCGTCCTCCGGCACGTTGTGCGGAGCGCGGTGCTGGCCGCCGTCATCCCCAAGCGCGCCACCTGCCGCACCTTGCGCCGTTTCCTGGCCGCGTGCCAGGGCCATCCCTCCGTCCGGCCTTGGACGGCCCGCAGCGCGGCCACAGGTTGGGGATCACGGATTGTCGAACTCAAGTTGGTCCGAGTTCTCAGGTCGGGGTCGCGGCAGGCGCGGGGGCCGTTCAACGGGTACCATGGCCCCGGAGGTACGAATGCTCGCGGAACTGGAGGAGAAGCGTGAGGCCATCGCGGCTCCGTGCCGGAGGTACGGGGTCGTGCGCATGGACGTCTTCGGCTCCGCTGCGCGCGATGAGTTCCGCCTCGGCGAGAGCGACGTCGACCTGCTGGTCGATTTCGGCTCCCTGGATCCCTTCGTGCTCCTTGACGCCTACTTCCGCGAGAAGCGTTCGGCGGTCGAGCGCGAGTTCACAACGATCGGCGAGGCGATTGGTGCGCTCGCTGATCTCGCGCCCGGCCTGTTTGCGCGCATCACCCAAGCGCGCAAGGTCGTCGGCTCGCGAGACTGGCGGATCCTGTCCCGGGTGACATGGTGCTGTTCCGACTCCTTGACGGCCAGCTTGCGGTGAAGCGCGTGATCGCCGGGCCGGGGGCCCGGATCGCCATACATGGTCCCCATGTGACGATCGATGGCGCCGCGTTGGAGTACGTCCCCGTGGCGCCGCAGGACAGGGAAGGGATCAGCCGCGGGCGCCTTGGCGCGGCGGTTGAAATCGAGCGGGGGAACGGACCGGACGTGTACATCTCGTTCGACCGGGAGCCAGGGGCTGTCGGCGACCTCGAGGAGCGAGTGGTTCCCGCGGGGTTCTTCTTCGTGCTAGAATCGAACCGCGACGCTTCGACGGACTCGCGCCATTTGGGCCGCTTACTCGAGAGCGAGTGCTGGGCAAGGTGATCGGTCCTGTGTGGGTCGCGGGTTAGGAGGCGCGTCAACCTGCGGTTCCGTACCGTCGCGGGCCATGCAGAAGGCGCACGAGCTGCGGGCGTTCGGCCCGCGGGCTACGCACGACGTTCGGCGGCGGAGGGCGCGCGGGCGGGGTTGTAGCCGCCGCGGTTCATCAAGGCGAAGGGCTCGAACATGAGGCCTCCTTTCGATTGGCTGCCTGCCACACGGATTGGCGTTTGGTTCGTGAGCGTGGTGGCGCTTGCGAGCGCGGCGGATAGCGCGAAACAGGCGAAACCTCCCGGAGGAGGCGTGAGGCCGCTCAAGGTGTTCATCCTGGCGGGCCAGTCGAACATGCAGGGGCACGCGGCCGTTTCGACGTTCGACAGTCTGGCCGACGACCCGAAGACGGCTCCGCTGCTCAAGGAGATGCGCACGCCGGACGGCAAGGCGAAGGTGTGCGAGGGAGTGTGGATCTCGTCGGTCGGTTGCCTCGGCGACGCGTACTCGGACCTGCGCGAGCAGACGGGCAGGCTCACGGTAGGCTTCGGGGCAGCGTCGGACAAGATCGGGCCGGAGTTCACCTTCGGTCTCACCCTGGAGAAGCAACTGCACGAGCCGATCCTGATCATCAAGACGGCGTGGGGCGGGCGAAGCCTGATGACCGACTTTCGTCCGCCCAGCGCTGGCCCGCGGGTGTTCAACGACCACATCCAGAAGCGCTGGAGGGAAACGGGTCTGAACCCGAAGAAGGAAGCGGTTAGGCACAATCGCGATATGAACGGCGTCTTCTACCGGCACATGATCGATCACGTGAAGAGGGTGCTCAAGGACATCAAGCGGGTGGTGCCGGGGTATGACCGGAAGCAGGGGTACGAGCTGGCCGGATTCGTCTGGTTCCAGGGGTTCAACGACATGATTGACGACTGGTCGTACCCCGACCAGATGAACCGGGGCGGGTACGACGAATACGCCGACCTGCTCTGCCACCTGATCCGTGACGTGCGCAAGGACCTGTCGGCCCCGAACATGCCGTTCGTCATCGGGGTGATGGGTATCGGCGGAGAGAAGGAGGGGAACAAGGCGCCGCAGATGTACTTCCGACAGGCCCAGGCCAAGCCGTCGACTCTCGAGGAGTTCAAGGGGAACGTGAGGGTGGTGGAGACGTCGCCCTTCTGGGACGACGACCTGGACGCGCTCGACCGGCGGATGGAGAAGCTGAACGAGGAGATGGATCGGGAGTTCGAGGAGGACTCGGCACTTGGCCAGGAGGCGCAGGACGCCGCGCGCAGGAAGGCCGCCGAGGAGCGGTTCAAGCCTGACGAGTTGAAGCGGCTGAGGGCGGGCGTCTCCAATGGGGGCTACCACTACCTCGGTGCGGCGAAGATTCTCGCGCCCATCGGCAAGGCATTCGCGGACGCGCTCGTGCCCCCCGGTGACAAACCTCCCCAGAAAGGCGAGATGGCCGGCTACCTGCTCGTACCGCACGAGAGGGTGGAGAAGGCGTACAACGCCGGCTTCTCCATGTATGTGGCGGCGTGGCCGCTGTTGAAGAACTACCCCGGCCAGGACTTCCAGAGCGGGCTGTTCGGCACCTGGATGTTCGCCCAGCACGACGGGCCGGAGCCAGAGAGAATCTACTCCGACATTGAGGGCGGACTCGGCTGGTGGCGGGACACCCGCTTCGCCACCGAGACGCCGAAATTCATCATGGGCGGCGTGGCGCTCGAGTTCAGCGAGTGGGCGAACGGCCCCGGTGCCGGCAAGGGCCGCGACTGGAGGAAGCCCGCCGGCCACTACGCCATCGCCCAGCTCAGCCCGTGGGTGCTCTGGCCGCCGGACGGCCTGAACCTGAAACAGGGCACATCGGGCGAACTGTTCGGGTACGGCTACCTGCCGCTTCCGCTCACCGCTTCCAAGATGATGACCGCCGGCAAGGACGTGCCAACCGGCAACCACTGCTGGACGCTCTTCTTGAACACCGGCAACTTCAAGGGGCCGGTCACGTTCTTCCTGCCGTACTTCTGGACGAAGCCGACCGTGGAGGAGCCCGAACTGGGCGGAATGTTCCTCGACACCCGACCATCCGAGCCGAACAAGGCGGTGCAGATGGAGACGCAGCACGTGCCGGCGTTCACCGCCACCGACGCGAAGGGCGACTCCTACGCCCGCATCGCCCCGACGCATTTCCCGGCGAAAGCGGACGGGGATGCACCGCTCATCCACCGTATCACCGCGTACAGCAAGGCGGCGTTATGGGACGGCGTGGAGGCGTGGTTCAACGGTGGAAAGGAAGTGTCTGGCGAGATCGACCCGGAGGCGTCCGCCGTTCACACGTTCAAGGGCGGGGGCGGCGCGACCTGGGAGATCTATCCGCTCAGCACGCCGCGGGAGGAGAAGGTGCCGGTGGCGTGGAGTTCGTTCGCCACACCGACCGCGCTGGACGATACCACCTACGGCTACAGGTGGGCGAAGGAGGCCGTGTCGAAGGACGGCTCGCTCGTCACCTTGCCCGAGTACTACCGCCTGGAGCAGGACAAGGAGGGCAGGGATCACTGGGTGGCGGTGAACGCCCAGGACGTGCCCGTCGATACGGGTCTGGCCGAGGTCGAGTTCCCGAAGGGGTGCGGAAGTGATCGCGAACCCTACGTCACACCCGACGAGGCGGGGAACAGTTGGAAGACGCCGGGGCCAGCGGCCGGGCCGTTCGAGGCCAAGCTGGGGGATGGCAGCGTGGTGACCTACTTCTGGTACCGCTTCGCCGACCAGCCCGCCCTGCTGAACGCCGACCTGACCGACGACGAACGGGAAGAACTGCAGAAGAAGGTCGAGAGTATTCACCGCCGGTGGACGAAGGACAAAAAGTATCTGCCGCCAAACACCGTCGGCACGCTGGCCGACCTGGACCCGGCACTTCTCGTCACGCCGCCGGAGGGGAAGGAGGTCGGGTACGTGCCGATCGTTACCCGGCAAGCTGCGGAATAGCCGGCTCCTGCCGGTGCATGACCGGTCCCAATCCCGGCCGCTGCAGGTGAGCTTGGTCACCGGCCTCGCGGCGAACAGGTTCGCTCGTCGCGACAGGGTCGTTGAGCGTAGGGCGCCTGGGTTGCCGCTCACGGCGGCAGCACGAGGTCGCGGGCGCGCTCGGGCGGGTCAACGTGCAGCTCCGCGAGGCGGCCGTCGCGCCAGCGGGCCTCGACGACCGTGTTCTTCGGCGCGTGCAAGCGGAACCAGACGTTCCACTCCTTCGGCCAGGCGGGGAGCAGACGGATGACGTCGCCGTCGCACTGCAGGAGCATGAGCTGGGTCAGGCCGAGCAGGTTCGAGCCGTGGTCCTGGTCCGGCAGCCAGTCGTAGTTCGGCCCCCACATGGCGGGGAAGCGGTGGGCGGGATGGCTGTTGCGCGTCTTGGCGAGCAGCCCGCGCCGCGCCTCGCCTTCGAGCCCGAGCAGGGCCGCGAAAAGGCCGTCCTGCGCCCAGCCGACGTCAGAGCGGTCGGCGCGGCGCCAGTAGGCCGCGCGCGCGGCGTCGAGGCCGGGTTTGCCCAGGCCCACGAGCCGAAACGGGAACACGCCGTAGAGTTCCGGCGTCTCGACGTTCTGGCGGCTCGGATCGAACTGCTCGGCCGCAGTGAGGACGCGCACGCCGTCCTGCTCGGCGCCCGGCAGGTCGGGCGCGGCGTCGCGCACGCGCCGCCAGAGCGCACGCTCCGCGGTCGAACCGAGCGTGCTCGGCAGCGCCGAGAGCCGCGTCCCCACGTCGATCAGCCCGGCGACCGCCGGCGCGTCATTGACCACGTCGTGCCAGTGGGTCTCGAGCGCCTGCGTCGGCCGGATGACGAGCTTGCCGCGCGCGTCGCGCTGGAAGCGCGAGTCGAAGTACGCCAGCACCGCGCTCGCCATGGGCACGAGCTCTTCGCGCGCGAAGCCCTCGTCCCCTGTGTAGGCGTAGTCGTCGAGCATGAGCGCGACCAGCTCCGGGCCCTGGTTCCACGCGTAGCACCACCACGGGCACAGCACCTCGTGCGGCTGGCGCCCGGTCCGGTCCCAGCCGTAGTCGCCGTTCGCGTACGTGCCGAAGCTGGTCATGGTCTCGGGGAAGTACGCGCCACGCGCGCCGTGGTAGAGGCGGGCGCGCGCCGCGCAGAGCGGCAGCACGTCGCCGTAGAAACGGAAGAGCGGCACGAGCATGTCGAAGTCGCCCGACGCGAGCATCGGGTGGTACGGCAGGCGCGTGTTCTGCCACCAGTAGTCGCCGCCCCACTTGCGCCAGTCGGCGTCGAGGTCCGGGCCGCCGCTGTACTTCGGATCGACCGTGAAGATCGAGCCGTTGAACTTGATGGGGAAGGCGCCGCGGCCGGCGCAGGCCTGGACGAAGCGCTGCAGCACGTAGCCTTGAGTCACGCGCGACGGCGGGGCTGGGTCACGCGGCGGCGCGCTTGCTTGCAGCAGGCGGCCGTCGAGGTAGAGCGCGAGCGCCGCGCTTCGGGCGTCGCAGGTCGCGGCCACGTGGTGCCAGCCCGCGCCGGAAAGCGCGTTCTCCGCGATCAGCGCCTGGTCTCCCACCAGCAGGCGCAGCGCGCGGCCCGGGTGCGTGTCGAGCAGGAAGCCGTTGCGGCCGCCCGCGGTCACCTTGTCGAAGATGCGTCCGACCGGGTGCGCGGCGTCGAGCGCGAGCCACGCCTCGAGCGTGAAGCTCGCGAAATCGAGCGCGTCCTCGTCGGGGACTTCGAGGAACCCGCCGTCCATGAGCACGCAGCGCACGCCGCCGTCGTGGCGCGCCGCGACCGGGCCGCGCGCGCGAGCGACCAGCGCGCCGTCGCTCACGGCGCCGTCCGCCAGCTCGCCGAGCAGGAAGCTGGCGACGCGCTCGCCCGCGCACGGCGCCGCCGCGCCGGGCGCGGTCGCCGCGAGCGCCCCGATCTCGGCGGGCGCGAGCGCGCGCGAGAACACGCTCGCCCGCCCGAGCATGCCGTGGATCAGGTTCGCGCCGTTCGAGTCCGCGCCGATGCGGAGCGGCAGGTCGTTCGGCGGCGCGCCGCCCGCGGGGTCGCCCTCGACGAACACCCACGAGCGCGACCAGAACGCGCGCCACCACGCGGCGGTGCGCGCGCGCGCGACCGCGGCGCTCGGCGCGCCGGCGGCGAGCGCGCGCAGCTCCTCCCGCCAGCGCGCGGCGCTCTCGGCCTGTGCGCAGTGCGTGGCGATCACGATCTCGAAGTCACGGCGCGCTTCCCGCGAGACCAGGCGGGTCGCGCCTTGGCGCGCGAAGCCCGGGGCGCTCACGGAGCCGCCGAAAGTGCGATGCAGCAGCGGGTCGCGCGCCGCGTCCTGGACCGGCTCGAGGCCCTGGTGCGCGAGCGTGAGCGGCACGATGGAGTGCTCGTTGCGGTGATACCACTCGAGCGCGCCGGGCGCGTCGCACACCACGTCCGCCGACTCCCAGACCTCGATGGACTCGGGCGCGTCGCGCATGGTCCACGACGAGGCCAGCTCCTCGCCGCGCAAGACGCGCCGCGCGCGGCGCCAGATCTCGAGATCGACGCTGACCGCCACGGGCCGCGCGCTCCAGCCGAGGACGCGCACCTGCGGCTGCTCGCTGTCCACGAACACCTCGAGCGTCGCCTCGGCGCCGGGCGCGCCGCCCGTGACCTGGACCGCGCCCTCGGCGAGGCAGAGCGTCTGGGCAAACGGCGCGTCCCCGGCGAAGGGGCTCGGCGTGAGCCGTACGCGGATGCGCCCGAGCTTGAGCAGGCGGTTCGCCTCGCTCCAGGAGTCGGTGCGCGCCAGGTAGAAGCAGAGGTCGCCGTCTTCCTCGACCCAGACGTTGAGGCCGACCTCGCCGTTGCCGATGGGCATGGAGCCGGACGGGTCGCCGCCTGGCGAGGTGAAGCACGGGTCGTAGCGCGCGAGCTCGTCGAGGACGCCGGCGCGCGGCGCGGCGCAGCCGAGGCTCGCCGCGAGCGCGATGGAAGTCGAGATGCGCGACAGGAGCGGAATCATCGAGCGTCTCCCGTGAGCGCCCGGCGCGGCGCGGACCGCCCGCGTGCGCCGGGCGCGGCGCGCTGACTGTAGCAGGCGCACGATTCCTGGTAAGAAGGAAGGGCGCCGGCGCGGACTGGAAGCGCCGGCCGTCACCAGCACGGCTGCTGCAAGGAGGTCGAGGTGGAAGACAGAGTGTATCGACAGCACGAGGTCGGACGCCGCGAGGTCCTGGTCGCGGCAGTGGGCGGCATGGTCGCGCTGGCGGCCGGCGGCCTGAGCAAGGCGGCGCGAGCGGCCGGGGCGCCGCACGTCCTGCCGGAGCTTCCCTACGAGGGGAACGCGCTGGAGCCGATCATCTCGGCCAGGACGCTCGAGTTCCACCACGCAAGCACCACAAGGCCTACGTGGACAACCTGAACAAGCTCGTCGCGGGCTCGGAGCTGGCCGAGCGTTCCCTGGAGGAGATCATCGCGGCCTCGGCGGGGCAGGCCGACAAGACGGCGATCTTCAACAATGCGGCGCAGGTCTGGAACCACACCTTCTACTGGCAGAGCCTGACGCCCAAGGGCGGGGGCGAACCGCCGGCGGCGCTGAAAGAGAAGCTCGAGGCGTCGTTCGGCAGCGTGGAGGCGTGCACGAAGGAGCTCGCGGCCGCGGCCCTGGCGCAGTTCGGCAGCGGCTGGGCCTGGCTCGCGCTCGACGGCGAGGCGCTCAAGGTGGTGAAGACGTCCAACGCGGACCTGCCGCTCACGGCGGGCCTGAAGCCGCTGCTGGCCATCGACGTCTGGGAGCACGCCTACTACCTGGACTACCAGAACCGCCGTGCCGACCACGTGAACGCGGTGCTGGGCAAGCTCGTCAACTGGGAGTTCGCGCTGCGGAACGCGAGCTGACCGGAGGCGAAATGGTGCAGACACTGACGATCAAGTGCGTTCGCGGCCTGCACTTGAATGAGCCATTCGAGCGAACCGTTGAGGCGCCGAACGACATGACTCTGGGCGAGCTCCACACGCTGATCCAGGCGCTGGCTGGCTTCGACGATGATCACCTGTTCGCGTTCTTCACCGGGCGAAGCTGTCACGGGAGGCGGGAGGAACTGGTCCACGGTGATGATGCAGAGGAAGCGATGGATCTTCTCTGCGAGATGAGGGTGAGCAAGGTCTTCCCTCTGCCCAAGGGCAAGAAGCTGTTCTACTGGTTCGACTTCGGCGACGACTGGATGTTCCAGGTCACGAGACGCGCGAGTGCGAAGAAGGAGGAGCAAGAAGTGGACTACCCGCGGGTGATCAAGGAGGTGGGGCCGAGGCCGGAGCAGTATGGGCCAATGGACGAGTGAGAGAGCGGAACAGCGGTCTAACCCTCTGCCTGCCCGGCGGGGGGCGGGCCGGCGCAGGCGTGTAGCACACGGCGCGTGGCGTGAGACGGCAGGAGAAGGAGTGGAGGCGATCGTGATCGACCTTCTGAAGTCGCGGAGGGACGAGATCCTGGAGGTCGCGGCGCGGCATGGAGCGATCCGGGTCCGTGTGTTCGGGTCGATGGCCCGTGGGGACGCGAGGCCGACGAGCGATCTGGACCTGCTGGTGGACGTGGGGCCACACACGGGGCCCTGGTTCCCTGGAGGGCTCGTGGCGGAGCTGGAGGCGTTGCTCGGCCGAAGCGTGCAGGTCGTGACGGAGCGCGGCCTGGATGACCTTCTGCGGGAGCGTGTTCTGGCGGAGGCGGTTCCCCTGTGAAGGACGATTCGGTCTATCTCGGTCACATCCTGCGGTGCATCTCGAGAATCGAGGAGTACGTCTCCGATGATCCAGGTCTCTTCTCGTCCTCGCACCTCGTCCAGGATGCCGTGCTGCGGAATCTGCAGATCATGGCCGAGTCAACGCAGCGCCTCAGCGCGGCGGCGAAGGCGCGACGCCCAGATGTGCCGTGGACGGCCTTGGCGGGCCTACGGAACGTGCTGGTCCACGGCTACCTCGGCGTGGACGTGGAGCAGATCCGGCGTGCCATTGAGATCGACCGGCCAGGACTCGAGGCAGCGGGCGCCGCCATCCTCGAGGATCTGATGAAGTGAAGGTGAGAAGACCCGGCGTAGCCGGCGTGGCCTGGCAGGGCCGGTCGTCAAGGGCGCGGCTGCTAGAAGGAGGTCGAAGTGGACGACAAAGAGCATCGACTGCATGAGGTTGGACGCCGCGAGGTTCTGGTCGCGGCCGTGGGCGGCGTGGTCGCCCTGGCCGCCGGAGGGCTCTGCCGGCCGGCGCGGGCGGCCGCGGCGCAGCACGAGCTGCCCGAGCTTCCCTACGCGGCGAATGCGCTGGAGCCGATCATCTCGGCCAGGACGATCGAGTTCCACCACGGCAAGCACCACAAGGCCTACGTGGAGAACCTGAACAAGCTCATCCAGGGCACCGAGTTCGCCAAGCGCTCCCTGGACGAGATCATCACGGCCACGGCGGGACAGGCCGACAAGGCGGCGATCTTCAACAACGCCGCGCAGGTGTGGAACCACACCTTCTACTGGAAGAGCTTGAAGCCGCAGGGAGGAGGCGGACCTCCGGGCGCGCTGAGGCAGAAGATCGAGGCGTCGTTCGGCAGCGTGGAGGCGTGCAAGAAGGAGCTGGCCGGCGCGGCCGTGGCCCAGTTCGGCAGCGGCTGGGCCTGGCTCGTTCTCGACGGCGAGAGGCTCAAGGTGGTGAAGACCAGCAACGCGGAGACGCCGCTTACGTCGGGCGTCAAGCCGCTCCTGACCATCGACGTCTGGGAGCACGCCTACTACCTGGACTACCAGAATCGGCGGGGCGACTACGTGGACGCCGTGCTGGACAAGCTCATCGACTGGGACTTCGCCCTGCGCCGAGCGAGCTGACCGGAGGCAGGGCGGGAGCCGGAACGTGCAAGGCAGGTCTGATCGCGGCGCCGCCGCGACGTGAAGGAGGTGTGAAGTGAGCGACGCGCAGGCGCAGGAGCAGCCCGGGGCGAAGGAGGGCACAGAGGAGAGGATCGACCGGAAGACGTTGCTGATGGCGCTGGAGACGCTCAGGTCCGAGCAGAACTTCGCCGGCGGCCTCATTGCCGGTCTCGTCGCCATGCTGGTCGGCGCGGCGATCTGGGCCGTGATCACCGTCATCTCCAGCTACCAGATCGGTTGGATGGCGGTGGGCGTGGGTCTCCTGGTCGCTCTTGCCATGCGGGTGGTGGGCAAGGGCATCGACAGGTCGTTCGCCATCGCCGGAGCAGTTCTTGCGCTCGTTGGTTGCCTGCTGGGTAACCTCTTCACCGTCTGTCACTTCGTCGCCGTGTCGGCGGAGGTGAGCTTCTTCGAGGTCCTGAAGAGCCTGACGCCCGCCGTGACGCTGGATCTGATGAAGGCCACCTTCAGCCCGATGGACCTGCTCTTCTACGGCATCGCCGTCTGGGAGGGCTTCAAGCTGTCCTTGCGGACCGTCACTCAGGAGGCACTCGTTGCTGCCAGCAAGGATGCCGCGGCCGGGCGTGCTGCGGGCTAGACTCGCCGTCCCGAGGTGGCCGCGAGAGGTGCTCCGGCATGGTGCGTTGCGTACGGGAGCACCAGCAGCGGCTCATCGCCGCCAACGACATGGCTGATCACACGGTCGCGGAGCACGTCGCTGCGAGCGGGCCACGCTCGCGCCGGCCGATGCGGGAGTCCCGGAACTCGTGAGGACAAGATGAACACGGCCTGCCGCGTGACGATCCTCCTTCTTGCAGTGATGGCGTTCCTGAGCGCGGGCGGGCAGGCAGAGGATACGGCCGCCTGCCGCCGCCTGCCCGTGGCGGAGTACCGGGACAAGATGAAGGCCGGCTGGATCGGCCAAATGGCGGGCGTGGCCTGGGGCGCGCCGACCGAGTTCCACTATCGCGACGCGATCATGCCCGAGGGCGCCGTGCCCGAGTGGCGGCCGGGCATGATCAACGACGCCTTTGGCCAGGACGACCTGTACGTCGAGATGACCTTCCTCCGGACAATGGAGCAGCACGGCCTCGACGGTTCGATCCGCCAGGCCGGCATCGACTTCGCCAACAGCGGCTATCCGCTGTGGTGCGCCAATGCCGCCGGCCGCGCCAACCTGCGCCGGGGCATCGCGCCGCCTGATTCCAGCCATCCCCGGTTCAATCGCTGCCCCAACGACATCGACTACCAGATCGAGGCCGACTTCTCCGGCCTGATCGCGCCCGGCATGCCGAACGTGACCGTTGCGCTGGGCGAGAAGTTCGGCCGCCTCATGAACTACGGGGACGGCATGTACGCCGGCCAGTTCATGGGCGCGATGTACGGCGAGGCCTTCTTCGAGAACGACGTGGCGAAGGTCGTCGAGGCGGGCCTGCGGGCTATCCCGGCCGAGAGCCAGTACGCCGAGATGGTGCGCGACCTGCTGGAGTGGTCGCGGCGCGTCCCTTCCTGGGAGGAGTGCTGGCGGCTTTGCCAGGAGAAGTACCGGAACGACCCGGAATACCAGAAGGCCTCGAACGGCGGCATCGACTGCAAGATCAACGGCGCCTACGTTCTCCTGGGCCTGCTCTACGGCAAGGGCGACCTCGACCGCACGATCGTCATCTCGTGCCGCGCGGGCCAGGACTCCGACTGCAACCCGTCCAGCTCGGCCGGCGTGCTCTTCACGACGCTCGGCTGCTCGCGGCTGCCCGAGCGCTTCACCAAGGAACTGGACGAGCGGGCCGTCTTCAGCCAGACGGCCTACGACCTGCCCGCTCTCCTCGCCGTCTGTGAGACGCTCGCGCGCCAGGCGATCGTGGCGGAAGGCGGCAGGATCGAGAAGGACGAAAGCAGCGCGGAGGTCTTCGTCGTTTCCGTGAAGGCGGCGCAGCCCAGCAAGCTGGAGCGAAGCTGGGATCCCGGCCCCATCGCGGAGAGCCGTTTCAGCGACGCGGAGAGGGCGCAGATCACCGCCACGAACTGCCCGGAGAGCGTGAAGCGGGCCATCGAGATCTTCGCCCCGGGCTGGACGGTCCTCGACTGCGGCAGCGATATGGATCCCGGCCTGCGCGCCGAGGAACGCGGCCGGCCGAACGTCCTGGTCACGCATCCGATCGCCTCGGACGGGCCTTGCGTGCTGCGGCGCACGGTCGAGATCCCCGCCGGCAAGGACACGGCGGTCCATCTCACGATCGGCCACCACCCGGACGGAGACTGGGACCTGATCGTGCGGGCCGACGCGCGGGAGCTGCTGCGGAAGACCGTGGGGGCAGGCACCGCGGCCGCCGGCTGGCTCGACGTGACCGTGGATCTCTCCGAGTTCGCGGGAAGGAGCATCGTCCTGGAGCTTCTCAACCAGCCGACCGGCTGGATGTGCGAGGCGGGCTACTGGGCGAAGGTGGCCATCGAGACCGCGCCGCGGCCTGAGTGAGCCGCAGCGCGGCGGGATGATGGTGACGCCCGGAGGAATGCCGTGGCAATCGCTCGGCCCCCTGCCCGGCGAATCGTATGTGAAGAAGAGCGATCGTCCGTCTTCGGGAGGCAGGAATGAGGACCTCGTGCAGCAGGCTGGTCTGGTTGGCGGCCATGGCGGCGTGGATCGCGCCGGTGGCGGTAGGCGGGGAGGAGTTCCTGGCCGGGCACGTCCTCGTTTCCGACAGGGGCGGGAACGAGGTCGTGGAGTACACCGAATTCGGCAAGGTGGTGCGCCGGCTCGGCAATGGCGAACAGGGCTTCGTCGAGCCGTGGGGGCTCGCGTTCGGGCCGGACGGCCGCCTCAACGTCGTGGCCTCGGGCAGCGGCGATCTGTTCCGCATCTCGGGTGACGGCAAGCTCGAGCGCCGGCCGAACGACGGCGCACTGGCGAACCCGCGCGGACTGTGCGTGGGCGCGGGCGGGCGGCTGCTCGTCGCCTCACACGGGAACGACTCGATCGTGGTCGTGGGAGTGAACGGCGCCACGGAGTCGGTCGTGGCTTGCCCGGCGGGCCTTGGCCAGCCCGTGGCGGTCGGGCTGGATCCGGCGGGACGGACGTGGGTCGCGTCAGAGGAAGGCCCGGCGCTTTACGCCTTGAGCGACGAGGGCGAGGTCACAGCCGGACCCATCATGCTGCCTGGCCCTCCGGCTGACCTCGCCTTCCTCGGGGGCTGGGTCGTGCTCGTGAGCCAGCCCACGCTCGAGGTCGTGCTGGCATACCAAGCTCCGACCGGGATAGGAGGCGGGGAGTCGGCCCCTACCGCCGGCGGCCGGGGCCTGTGCCTCACGAACGACGGCTCCAACCTGAGGACCCTGAGCGGATCCGCGGGCGTCGTGCGAGACTGGTTCGGCCCCATGGAGTACGTGGACTTCGGGCAGGGAACGCTCGTGGATCCGGAGGACGTGGTGAGCGTGCCGTGGCGCTTCCGCGTGACGATCCGCGGCAGGGGCTACTCGTCCGAGACGAAACCGCCCGAGGGCAAGCACGGGACGAAGGTCGTGGACCAGGCCGTGCTGTCCCTGTATCCGGGATGCGCCCAGTTGCTCGTGGAGTTCGACGGCAAGGGCCCGCTCGCCAGCGCCGAGTGGCTGGGGCAGGCGAACCTGGTCTTGCAGGGAGGCGGCCAGATCTCCTACTGGAGCCTCGAGGGGCGCGGACGGCACGCGGTGAAGAGGCTCTACACCGAGGCTCGTCTCGCGCCGGAGGCGATCCAGGCTTCGGTCGTGATCAACCACACGCTGCCCGAGAACGAGAAGAACTACTGGTATTCGGTGGTGCGGGGCGTGGGCGGGAGACTGGTTCTCGGCCGCGGCGAAGTGGAGAGGGAGGTCGTCTTCACTGGACGCATCGTCTCGGCCAAGCTCTTGAACGAGCCGTGAGGCGGGCGCCTCGCTCAGTCCTCGCCCGGCGGCGCGAGCATCCATTCGTAGGCCGGCTGCGCGAGCACTCCGCGCGGCACGCTCGCCGGCAGGCCGTCTCGCGTCAGGGTGAGCAGGCGCCTGGTCGCCTGCGGGTAGCGCTTCGCGGCCTCGGCCAGCGCGCGCAGCTCGCGCTCCGTCGTGCCGGCGGCCGTTGCGTCCGCCGCCACCTGGATGAGCTCCTCGCCGCCGCCCGGCCGCCGCGCCACGAAGTCCACCTCGTGTCCCTCGGGCGTGCGCACGTAGGCCACGTCGAAGCCGCGGCGCTCCAACTCCACCAGCACCGCGGTCTCGAGCCGGTGGCCGGCGTTCGCCCGGCCGGTGCGGTCGAAGACCGGAATGAGGCCCGTATCCACAGGGTAGGCCTTGCGCGGGTTCACCATGCGCTGGCGCTCGGAGGCCGCGTCCAGCCAGAGGGTGCGGACCAGGAAGCAGTCCCCGAGGTGCGCCAGCAACTGATGCACGGTGTCCCGGGAGATGGCGATCCCCTGCGAGCGGAGCGCGGCGTGGAACTTCTCGACGCTGAAGGGCGCCGCCGCGTTGCCGAGCAGGTGGCGTACGAGCCAGCGCAGCCCGGCCACGTTGCTGATGGCGTGTCGCTCGATCACGTCGCGCATCAGTGCGACGTCGACGGTGTCGCGAAGCATCCTGTGGCGCGCGTTCGCGTCGAGCCCCTGCGCCTCGGGGAAGCCGCCGCACTCCAGGTAGTCGAGGAAGGCGCGCTCGAGCTCCGACCGCTCGCGCGCGCCGAGGAAGTCCGCCTGGGCCGGGAGCGCGCGGCCCTGATGGCGCAAGGTCTCCTCGAAGCTGAAGGGGTAGATCGCCACCTCCCACGCCCGGCCGCGCATCGCCGTCGCGATCTCGCGCGAGAGCAGCGCGGCCGAGGAGCCGGACAGGAAGACCTCGACCTTCTCCGCGTCGAGGATGCTGCGCACGAAGCGCTCCCATCCAGGGACGACCTGGACCTCGTCGAGACACCAGGTCACCGTGTCCTTGCCGCGCAGCGCCGGAAAGCGGCGGTAGTGCTCCTCGACGAGGAGGCGCAGATCCCCGGCCTCGATGCCGGCGATCCGTTCGTCCTCGAAGTTGACGTAGGGCAGGCGTTCGCGCCCTGCGCCGCGCTCGAAGCGCTCGCGGCGCAACTGGTGCAGGAACGTGGTCTTCCCCGCCCGGCGCATGCCGACGACCGCCGTGGCTTTGCCCGGGAGGGCCAGGCGGCCGTGGATCCTGCGCGGCGTGCCGGCGGGAAGCGGTCCCGCCAGCGACTCGGCCAGCACCTCGATCACGCGGGCGCGCAGCCCGCTTGCTTCGGCGTCATCCATGGCCGCGGCATTTTCTCCTCCGTGGAAGGAGAAAGTCAACCGATATTCTCCTTCAATGAGGGAGAATATCGGCAGGATTCATCCTTACTGGAAGGCGAATCTCGGGCAGGGGCAGTAGCCGGACGGGAGCGGCCCCGCGCCCGACCTGCCCGGAATGCGGCGCGGGTCAGAGCGAGTTCTTGAGTTCGCCCGCGCGCTCCTCGAGCCCGGTGCCGCGGAGCTTGGGAGCAAGCCTCGCCAGCTCGCGCTGCGCCTGAACCGGATCGGAGGCGGCGGTCTTCTCGATCGCGGCCAGGGTCTTCTCGGCCGTCTCCACGACCTGTGCGCGCGCCTTGGCCAGGCGGTCCTGCAGCGCCTGCGGCCAGTTGGCGCCGGCCTTGCCGAGCTTGTTCAGGCCGTCGAGGGCCGCAGCGAAGTCGCCGGCCGCGGTCTGCTCGAGAGCGGCCGCCTCGGCCTCCTCGAAGCCGCGCAGCTCCTTGCGCGCCACGCCCTTGCCGTGCTCGCTCTCGAGCTTCTTCTGGGCCTGCTCCACGCCCTCCATGAGCGCGCCGGCCGCGGTGCTGCCCGGGAAGCGCGCCATCTCCTGCTCGGTGTGTGGGTCGATGACGGCCGTGAAGGGCACGAAGCCCGTGTCGTTGAAGCTCCCCGCCTTGCTCTGGCCCAAGGCCAGGACCTCTTCGACCGTGAGGTTCGGCCACTCCACCAAGTGCTCGACTTCCTGGCCGTTCTCCTTGGTCTTGTACGTGGCCGCCTTGGGGCTCTTCTCGTCGATCCCTTCCTGCAGGCGGCCCAGGCAGATGACCTCGACCGTGCACTTGTCCGCGAACTTGATGTAGTCCTTGTTCTGCAGGACGGACGCGTGCATGCCCCAGCACGGCGGGCACTTGAAGCCGTGGCTGTGCACCACGATGGGCACGTTCAGGATGCGCGCCTCCTCGAGCGCGGCCTCCCAGCTCGTGGCGAACGTGACGGTCGGCTTGATCTTCGGCTTCTCCGCGGCCGAAACCCCGGCCTGCAGGAGCACCGCCGCGCCAGCCAGACCCAACAGGAACAACACGGAATGCCTCATGGACGGATCCTCCGCGGGATCTCGAGCGGCTTCGGAGATCCCCGTCACCCGAACGGGTCGCTGTCGCAAGATACGCGCGCGCCGGCCGCGAGTTCCGTTCTGACGACGGCCGCGGGTCACTTCCCGGGGCGCGCGCCGAGCGGCAGGGGACCGAGCGCGGCGCGCAGCCGCGCCGCGAAGGTCTCGGGATCGGCGAGTTCGGGCGCTCCGAGGGCGCGCGCGTGCGCGCCGAGCGAGCCCATGAACTCGGCGTGCGGCCGCCCCCTGCGGTAGGCGGGCTCGCGCGGCGGGTGGCGCAGGCAGCGGCTCGTCCGCTCCACGTCCGGCGTGACGAGGAGGCTCACCGAGTAGTCGAGCAGGTCCCTGAAGCGATGGAGGCAGGCGCCGCCGACCTTGCGCTCGCCGAGGGCCAGGTCGGACGTCCCGGCCTGCGCGACCCCCGGCAGGCCCATGCGCTCGAGCCCCTGGATGAGCCACGCGGCGAACGCCGCGAAGTGCCGCCGGTGCTGGCCGAAGGGCGCGCCGCTCGTCACGGCCGCAACCACCACGCACCCGGGATCGAGGAGCACGGCGCAGCCGCCGCCGCGGCGCCGCAGCACGGGGATGCCATCCGCCGCGCAGGCGTCGAGGTCCACCTCTCGTTCGGGGCGGCTGCCCGCGCCGAGCACCACGAGCGCGCGCTCCGGCCGGTACACGCGCACGCGGCTCTGACCGTCCCGGGGCACGGGTTCCCAGAGATCGTCGTCCCGCGCGTACGCGGGAAAGGGATCCTCATCCACCCTTCTTCCTCTTCTTCGGCGGCGCCGCGCCGTGCACGGCCGCGCCCGCGGCCGCCTCGCTCGCCTCCATGATCGCCTCGGACAGGGTCGGGTGGGGGTGGATGGTTACCATCAGGTCTTCCAGCGTGGCGCCCATCTCGAGCGCCAGCGTGCCCTCGGCGATCAGCTCCGAGGCGTGCGGGCCGACCATGCCCACGCCCAGCACGAGCTTGGTCTCGGGATCGGCGATGACCTTGACCAGGCCGTCGCTCCGGCCCATGGTGCGCGCGCGGCCGAGCGCCGACAGCGGGAAGCGGCCCACGTCGACCTCGATGCCGCGCTCCTTCGCCTCCTGCTCGGTGAGCCCGGCCCAGGCCAGCTCCGGATCGGTGAAGACCACGGCCGGGATGGCGCGGTTGTCGAACGCGGAGCGCAGGCCGGCGATGCTCTCGGCCGCCACCTTGGCCTCGCGGCTGGCCTTGTGGGCGAGGGCGGGTCCGGGCGTGACGTCGCCGATGGCGTAGATGTGCGGCACGCCGGTCTTTCCCTCGGGCGTGACTTCCAGCAGCCCGTGCTCGTTCGGCGCGATGCCCGCCTTCTCCAGGCCGAGGTCATCCGTGTTGGGCCGCCGGCCGATCGCGACCAGCACCTGGTCGAACTCCTCCTTCTTCTTCGCGCCCTGGTGCTCGATCTCGACTGCGAAGCCGCCCGCCGTGCGCTCCACGCCCAGCACGCGCGACTCGACCCGGAGCGCCGCGAACCGCTTCTCGCAGTTCTTGAGCACGACCTGCACCAGATCGGGATCGGCGCCGGCGAGGAGGCGCGGCAGGAACTCGACCATGGTCACTTGCGACCCGAGCCCGGCGTAGACGAGGCCCAGCTCCAGGCCGATGTAGCCGCCGCCCACGACCAGCAGCCGCCCGGGCACCTCGGGGACGCGGAGGGCGTCGGCCGAGGTCCAGAGCGGCAGGTCGCGCGCGAGCGGCAGGCGGTTGATGCGCGAGCCCGTGGCGATGATGCACTGGCGGAAGTCGACGCCCGCGACCTCCGCGCCCTCGATGTGCAGCGTGTGCGGGCCGTCGAAGCGCGCGCGGCCGCGCACCACCTCGACGCCGCGGCCTTTCAAGAGGCCGGCCACGCCCTGAGCCAGGGAGGCGACGACCGAGGCGGTCCAGTCGCGCAGCGCGTTCGCGTCGATGTGCAGCTTTTCGAAGGTGAGCCCCATGCGCGCGGCCTCCTGCGCGGAGGCCGCCAGCTCGACCACGTGGATGAGCGTCTTCGACGGAATGCACCCCTCGCGCAGGCACACGCCGCCGAGCAGCTCCTCCTTCTCGATGAGGATCACTTCCTTGCCGAGGGCGGCGGCGCGCAGGGCGGCGACGTAGCCGCCGGGTCCCGAGCCGATGACCGCGACCTCGGTCTCCTGGCGCAGACTTCCCATGACCATGGGCGAGGCTCCCGTGCGGCTACGCTTCCACGAGCAGCAGGTCGGGGTCGGAGAGCCGCCTGATGATCGCGGTGACGAAGCGCGCCGCGGCCATGCCGTCGGCGATGCGGTGATCGAAGGACAGGCAGATCGGCAGCATCTTGCGGATGACGATGGCGCCGTCCCGCACCACCGGCTTCTCGCTGAGCCGGCCCATGCCGAGGATCGCGGCCTCGGGGTAGTTGATGGTGGGGATGGCCGCGATGCCGCCGATCGCTCCGACGTTGGTGATGGTGAAGGTGCCGCCGCGCAGCTCCTCGACCGTGATCTCGTTGGCGCGCGCCTTCCGCGCGATCTGCTCCAGCTCGGCGGCGATGGTCATGACGCTCTTCTGGTCGGTGTCGCGGATGACCGGCACGAGCAGCCCGCGCTCGGTGTCGGCCGCCACGCCGATGCTGTAGTACTTCTTGTAGATGATCTCCTCGGCGAAGGGGTCGAGGCTGGCGTTGAAGGCCGGCGCTTCCTTCAAGGCGGCGGTCGCGGCCTTGATGACGAAGGGCAGGAGCGTCAGGTTCTCGCCGGGCTGGCCGGCGCGGCGCTCGCGCTCGCGCAGGCGGATCTCGTCGAGGCGCGTGACGTCAGCTTCGTCGATGTGGGCGACGTGCGGCACGAGGATCATCGAGGTGGTCAGGCGGTGCGCGATCTTCCTGCGCAGCGAGCGCAGGGGCACCTTCGCCACCTCGCCCCAGGCCGAGAAGTCCGGGAGCGGCTCGATGTCGAGGAAGGGGATGCCGTGGCCGGACGCGCCGGTCGCCGTGGGCGCAGCGGTCCGCGGCGCGG
>DYIW01000052.1 GCA_020723465.1 Phycisphaera mikurensis | reverse complement strand
CCCGTCCCCGGAGGCCGGGGAAACGGCCGCGACCGCTCGGCTCACTCCCCTCCCCTCCCCTCCGGTTCCGAGCCAAGAAGCCGCGAAGCCCCGCGCGGCCTCGCGCGGTGCACCCTTCTGGGGCGGGAGCGGGCTCCTCTCCCGCCCGCGACCGCCGACCTTGAGTACGTGGTACCGAAGCGGCCCGCCTCGACCTCGGGTTTCGAGACGGGGCGGGGTGGGAGCGGAGCAGCGTTTCCCGAGCGGAGGGAGCGGCCGCGGCGACGTTGCCCCTTCACGCCCGCCGTGCCTCACGCCGCTGGACCTCCAGCATCGCCTTCGCCGCGACGAGCCCCTGCACGTTCGTCGCGCACGCGATGCACACCGGGAGCCGCGCATCCGCTCCCGGAGAGCAGGGAAACGGCTGCGATCGCTCCGCTCACTCTCCTTCCCCTCCCCTCCCCTCCGGTTCCGAGCCGAAAAGCCGCGAAGCCGGCCGCGCCAGCCAGGCCACCGCATAGCAGCCCGCGCCGAGCACGAACACCCAGGTGAAGCCGGCGATCAGCGCGAGGCTCAACCCGCAGAGCGAGCCGATCACCGAAGCCACGCCGTTCACGCCCCAGAGCGCGGACAGGGGCGCGCCGCCCGGATCGGCCGCCTCGTGGCGCAGCCCCAGCGGGAAGGGCATGCCCATGAGGAAGCCAAACGGCAGGACGAGCAGGCCGGCCAGCAGGACGCGCGCCGGCAGAGAGAGCGGCAGCAGCGCCCGCACGACACCGGGCAAAGCGAAGGCGCCGGCGAGCACCAAGAGCACCACGAACGGCACGATGAAGCCCAGCGCGCGCCGCACTCCCTCGGCCGGCACGCGCCGCGCGCAGAGCGAGCCGATCCCGCCGCAGACGAGCAGCGTGAAGAGGATCACCACCAGGCTGTAGAGCGGGTGGCCGAGCAGCAGGATCAGGCGCTGCATGAGCGCCACCTCGACGATGATGAAGCCCATGCCCAGCGCCCCGAAGTAGGCCACGCTGCGGCGCCGCGGCGCGCGGAAGCCCAGGCGCCGGGCGCCGAGGAGCAGGACGAGCGCGAAGGCCACGACCGCGCCCACCGGCACCAGCAGCAGCCGCACCACGAAGCGCGGAATGCCCAGCGGCTTGTCCCAGGCGAAGTAGAACGGGTGGTCGTCGCACACGGGCGTGGCGAGCGTGTCGAAAGCCTCGCCGTAGGCGGCGAGCGTCATCTCCCCGGAGAAGAGCGCATCCCACGGCGGCGCGGACGCCCGGCCCGGTGCGTGCATGACGTACGCGTCCTCGTGGCCGGCGAGCAGCTCGCCGACCTTCTCGGGCAGAAGCGGCGCGCGCGCCAGCAGGAACACGGTCTCGACCGTGGACAGCTCGTCCGCCTCGGGCCGGCGCAGGCTCGCGGCCAGCACGCGCCGCCCGACCTCTCGCGGCGAGAGCCCCCGCGCGCCCAGGAACGCCACGGCATTGGCGGCGAGACGGCGCACGTCGATCGGCCAGCGGATGATGGCCAGCGCGCCGTCCTCGGTCAGGTGGTCGGTATAGGCCGCCAGCGCCTCCTGCGTGTACAGGTAGTTCTCGGTCAGGGCCAGCCCGCCGCTCGCCACCGACGCCCACGAATCGACCCAGCCGAGCACGATCAGGTCGAAGCGCTCGCTGGTGCGCTCGATGAAGTTGCGCCCCTCCTCCATGACCAGCTCGACGCGCGGATGGTCGTAGAGGTTGCCGGCCGCGCCGCCCAGGCGGCGCACGCAGTCGACGATCAGCGGGTTCATCTCCACCGCCGTCACCGTGCGGCAGCCGCCGGCGATGGCCAGCACCACGTCGGTGCCGCCGCCCGGGCCGATCACCAGCACGCGCGCGTCGCGCTTCATGCGGAAGGGGAAGGCCCGGAGCCACGAGGCGGCGCCTGGCGGGTCGTCGGCGCTGCCGTTCCAGCGCAGCACGCTCGTCTCGGCGCTGCTGTCGATGAAGAGGCGTGCGATGTGCAGCTCGTCGAACCCGGAAACGGCGGTGATGCGCGAGTAGGCGTTCCAGCGGTCGCTGTCCACGCGCGCCTGCCCCGGATGCGCGGCGAGGAGCTGGTACAGCTCCTTGTGCGGCGCGTCCCGCACCGCGAGGGCGCCGCTCTTGAGGTTCCACGCCGCGAACAGGACGGCCGCGAGCGGCACGAGCGCGGCGAGAAGCCGCCAGGAGGACCGGGCGCCGGCGCGCGGCGCGAGCAGCACCGCGCCCGCGATCCCGGGCAGCACGCCGATCGCCAGGATGGTCGTCTCGGCGCCGAGGCACGAGAGCGCCAGCGGCACGAGCAAGGTGCCCGCGGCCGCGCCCAGCAGGTCGGCGAAGTACAGGCGGTTCGAGTCCCTGCCGCGGCTCTCGAAGGCGAGGCTCAGGGCCGCCCCGCCGGCGAGGAACGGCAGCAGGCTGAGCAGGAAGTACCAGACCAGGTTCCGCGGCGAGAACCCGACCTGGAGGAGCAGCGCGAGGAACAGCGGGAAGGTCGCGGCCACGAGCAGGCTGAGCGCGCCGAGCATCCCCGTCATCTCGCGCTCGAAGCGCGCCAGGCGCAGCACGCACACCAGGAAGCCGCCCAGGCCCCAGCCGAACAGCGCCACCGAGATGGCGACGAAGGTGTAGTGGTACCAGATGGTGGCCGAGAAGAGGCGGGTCAGCGTCACCTCGAACATCAGGCCCGAGGCGGAGAGCAGCGCCACGGCGATGAGGAGCGGCGCGCCGGCGCGTCCCGCGGGCGGGGACGCCGAGTGGTTCTCTTCGAGCATGCGGGATTCCGTGCCTGCGGGAATGGGACCGGCGAGTTCTATGGATCGCACGGTCCGTCCGCAAGGGTCCCGCGGTCTTCAGGCGGCGCGCGCCGGCCGGCGGATCGCCCCTCCAGCGCCGCTCACGAGTGGATCAGGGTGTCGGTGCTCATCTGCAGCTTGAGCTGGGCCTTCCTGAACTTCTTGCCGAAGAGCACCTCGCGCAGGCGCAGGAAGACCTTGACCGTGGTGCGGCGCAGCCAGTCGAAAGGCGCCCACGTGAGCAGGCCGCGCTTGCCGGTGGCCTCGGACCACTGCTGGTTCTGCTCGCTCACCAGGTACTCGGTCCACAGGGCGTAGATCGCGAGGTAGAGGGGCCTGAGGAAGTGCAGGCGCAGCAGGAAGGGCACGATCGGCATGAGGAAGGGGAAGCGCACCACGAAGGGGAAGAGCTTGTGCAGGTTCTCGACCTCGCGCCGGTGCTGGTGGTGCACCGTCGTGGTGCGGTTGAACTTCTCCGGGAACTTGTCCCACTCGTCCACCGCGATGCCGATCTCCTTGGTGTACTCGTTGATGTCGGTCATCGCGTAGGGCTGCAGCAGGCTGACCCAGGGGTGGTCGACCTTGCACTCGATGTTGAGGCGCAGCGTGTCCAGCTCGTCATTGAGCGTGCCGCCGGGCGCGCCGAGGAGCTGCAGCGAGGTCAGGCGCAGGCCGGCCTCCTTGACGTGCCGCGAGGAGGCCTTCAGGTCCTCCATGGTCACGCTCTTCCGGTAGACCACGTTGCGGATGTAGTCGTTCGCCGCTTCGAAGGCGAGGCGCGCCGAGATGCACCCCACCCGCTTCAGGTCCTTCATCTGCTGCTCGGTGGTGAGGTTGGTGCGCAGGATCACGTCGAAGGGAAGTTTGACCTCCTTGGGCCACTTCACGCAGAACTCGTCGAGCCACTGGTCGCTGATGTTGAAGATGTCGTCGAGGAAGTGCACGAAGCGCAAGGGGTACTTCTCGCGCACCAGGTTGATCTCCTCGATGACGTGGTCGACCGACCGCTTGCGCACGTAGTCCTTGACCGTGGCGCCGTAGACCTTGTCGCGCCAGGCGTGGTGGAAGCAGTAGGAGCAACTGTTGGGGCAGCCGCGCGCGGTGATGAAGATCTTGCGCTCGATCTCGCGGTAGCACGAGCCGTGGTCGTAGATGACGCTGCGGTCCGGGAAGCCCAGGGCCTCGAGGTTGTGCGCCAGCGGCCGGAGCGGGTTCTGGTGGACCGTGCCGTTCTGCTTGATCCAGAAGTTCTTGGTGTCGGAGACGTCCTCGCCCTTCTGCAGGCGGTTGCAGAGATCCGCGAACGCGATCTCGCCCTCGCCGCGGCAGATGGCGTCCACCCCCTCCTCCTCGATGAACTCCGGCACGAAGGTGGGATGGGAGTTGCCGAAGACCGAGAATGCGCCGGTCAGCTCCTTCAACTGTCGGTTGAGCCCGAGGTAGTAGACGTGGTCGCCGGTGGTCACCGAGTAGGCCAGGACCTGGGGCGGCTATTCCTTGATCTTGTCCAGCCAGTCCTTCTCCGGGAGGAACTGGGTTCTGACCTCGTGGCCGGCCTTCTTCAGCCACGTCGACAGGTACATGATCCCGATCATCTCGGCGGGGAGGTACTTCTGGACGAAGAGGACTCGCATGGTTCATCACCGGCGCCCGCGGGGCGCGTTCTCAACTGTCTATCGTCGCGGTTCCGGCAATCCTCAAGGCCAACGGAAAGGACCAGTTACGCGCGCGGCTGTCGTGTTGCGCTCCCCCCGGCGCCACGGTGTATACTCGCCGCCCGATGGAGCGAACGTATCCTCAGGGACGCAGGAAAGCAAGCCGCGCGCTGGTGCGGCGCGCCTAAGCCTGTGGCCCCTTGGGTGTTACAACACACCGTGAGATAGCACCGGATTCGCCGCCATGCCAACCGAACGTGACGTCCTGCGGAAGATCGTCAGCCGTGACCGGGAGGGCCTCAAGGGCCTGTTCGAGCGCCACGGCGCGCTCTTCCGCGAGGGGCTCCTGCGCTTCTACGGCAGAGCGGAGCTGGAGGACGCCCCGCGCCTGGCGCGCGTGGCGCAGGCGCTGGTGGATGACCTGCGCGCCGGCCGCTTCGTCGACCTGGTCGAGACCTTCTACAACTGGGTCTTTCGCGCCACCTGGACCGCGTTCGTCGCCATGCGCATGCAGGAGGCGGGAGGAACCCACATCGATCCCGATACGTTCTTCCAGTGCGCCGATCCCCTGAACGAGGCGGCCCTGCCCGAAGAGACGAGGCAGCAGGCCCGCTCCCACCTCAGTCGCTGCGACCTGTGCCGCGACCTCCTGGCAAGGACCAAGGGCGTGCCGGTGGAGGTGCGCCACGCGGGCGCGCCCTTTCCCGCTGAGTTCCAGGCCGTGATCCAGGCGGCGCTCAACCGGATCGACCTGTAGTCCGCCTCGCCGCGTAGGTTATCCTCGGTGCAGTGCCGCCTCGTCCCCAGCCCCTTGAGGAAGGCCCCATGCCCAGCCCGCTTCGCTCCCGCGCCCTCTTCCCGCTCGTGTTGCTCCTGCTCGCTCCCGCGCTCGGGTGCAGCGCCCGGCCGGGGGGGAGGCTTCCCCAGCCCGCGGCCGCGGGCAGCCGGAACGACCGCCACGCGGAAGAGGAGCTGGGGCGCGGCCGCCGCGCCTGGATGGAGCGCATCCACCGCGCCGCTCCGGGCGTGGACTGGCGCGCGATCAACGCGGAGAACGGCGCTCGCGAGATGGAGCGCAGGAACCGCCTGACCGGCCTGGGCGTGTCCCGCGCGGCGCCGAGCCCCTGGACGGAGGTGGGCTCGAACAACCTGGCCGGCCGCATGCGCTCTGCCGCCATCGGGCCGGATCAGGCCACGCTCTACTCCGGATCGGATCTCGGCGGCGTCTGGCGCGGCACGCTCGCGGGCACGGACTGGCAGCCGATCGGCGACAACCTCTACGGCCACGTCGAGGACCTGGTCGTCGTGGACGGCATCAGCCCCGGCGATCCGGACGTGGTCGTGGTCGAGGTGGACGGCAGGCTGCGCGTGACGCACGACGGCGGCGCAACCTGGCAGATCCCGGCGGGCGCGGCGAGCATCACGAGCGTGCGCGGTCTGCATGTCCTCCAGGACGCGACGCACACGATCGTCTGCCTGGGCCGCGCCGGCGCCTGGAGCGCGCTCTTCGCCTCGATCGATCGCGGCCACACCTTCCTGCAGCGCTGGTCCTCGACCCCGGCGTGGGACGGCTGGCTCTGGGTGCCGCGCACGGGCGCCGCGGCGTCCTCCACGCTCTACCTGCTGCACCAGGGTAACCTGCTCCGCTCCACCAACGGCGGCTACACCTTCTCCAGACTCGCGTCCGTCTCCAGCAGCGCCTCGAGCGCCGTGTTGGCCGGCTCCGAGGCCGGGTCGCCGGCGCTCTACGCCGCCGTCTACACCGGCGGCCAGTGGCAGCTTCACCGCTCCGCCGACGGCGGCACGAGCTTCGCCCAGGTGAACACGCTCGCCTCCTTTTGGGGGCCGCTCTCTGCCTCGATCACCGACCAGAACGTCGTGATCTACGGCGAGGTCGAGGCCTGGCGCTCCACGAACGGCGGCGCGGGCTTCGCCCACGTCAATGCCTGGTACGACTACTACGGCGATCCCGCCCACAAGCTGCACGCCGACATCTTCGGGCTGCACTGCCTGCCGCATCCCTCGCTGCCGGGGAGCGAGCGCTGGTACTTCTGCACCGACGGCGGCACCTACGACAGCGACACGCTCGGCGCCACGGTGAACAACCTGTCGCTCTCCGGGCTCGGCGTCAGCCAGTACTACTCGACGTTGACCTCGGCCGCGAACCCGCTGCTCATCGCCGCCGGCTCCCAGGATCAGGGATATCAGCGCGGCGTGTTCGTGCAGCCCCTGCCCGCCGGGCCGTCCACGCCCTTCACGCAGCTCATCAGCGGCGATTACGGCCACCTGACCTCGGCCGACGGCACACACGCCTGGGTGTTCAGCACCTACCCGGGCTTCATCCTGGTGCAGAAGGGCGAGTCGAACCCGTCGCTGTTCTACGTCGACTACCCGGCCGGCTGCGCCTGCGAATGGATGCCGCCGGTCGCGGCCGACCCGCTCGCCCCGACCGCCTTCTTCTTCTGCGGCGACCGGCTGTGGCGCTACACCAAGGGCGTGTTCTCGACCTGGAGCCCGGCGCTCCACTCGAGCCAGACCTTCACCGCCGGCGGCGGCGCCTTCCTCACGGCCCTGGCCTTTGCTCCCACCGACGCACAGCGCGCCTACGCGGTGAACGAGGCCGGCTGGGTCTACGTGTCCACGGACCACGGCGTGACCTGGACCAGCCCGCTGCCGGGCGCGCCGGCCGGGCAGTACTTCTACGGCCAGGCGATCGCCGTGCATCCCACGGACCCGCTCGAGTGCGTGGTGGGCGGCTCGGGTTACAGCGCCTCCGGCGTCATCCGCACGATCGACGGCGGACAGACCTGGCAGCCGCTCACCAATGGCCTGCCGCAGACACTGGTCAATGGCCTGGCCTACTCCTGCGACGGAAGCGGCGACATTCATGCCGCGACCGACGCCGGCGCCTACCGTTACGACCGCGCCGCCGGCGCCTGGACCAACGCGATGGACGTGCACGCGCCCATCACCAACTGGTGGTCGGTGGAGGCAGTGCGCAATGAGGGGAAAATGCGCTTCGGCACGTACGGGCGCGGCATCTGGGACTATCGCGTGCCCGATCCGTCCGGCTGCGCCGTATGGAACTACGGCTACGGCGAGATTGGCTCGACCGGACAGCTCGCGGTCATTGCCGCGACCGGTGGCGACCCCTCCTTCGGCAACCCGAACTTCGCCGTGGCCGGCGCCGGCTTTCGGCCGAACGTCCTCGGCGTCCTCTTCACGGGGGATCAGCAGGGGCAAAACGTCGAGGGCTGGGGCACGATCTGGACCGGCGGCTTCGTCACGCGCACCTACGTGCTAGCGGACGCCGCCGGGGCCGTGTCCGTCGCGATCCCGGTCACGGCCTCCCTCGTCGGCAAGTCCTTCTGCTACGAGTTCGCGGCGCGCGATCCGGGTTTCGGCGGGGACGTGCAGCACTCGGATGCGCTGCAGGTCACGTTCTGCCCGTAGCGTCGCTGCCCTACGCGACCCTCAAGAGCCAGATCCACCCGGACAGGCTGAAGAGCGAGCCGAGCGTCGAGCCGATCACGATCGCCGCGGCCAGCGGCTCGTCCCCCTTCATCTCGCGCGCCATCACGCTGGACACGACCGCGGTCGGCGCGCCCATCACCAGCACCGGGCAGGCGAGCGCGGCTCCCTCGAGGCCGGCCCAGCAGAGCCCCAGGTAGACCAGCCCGGGATGGACCACGAGCTTGACCAGCGCGACCCAGGCGGCCGCCCGGCCGTCGGCGCGGAGCTTGCCGAGGTCGATGCTCGCGCCCGAGGAGAAGAGCGCCAGCGGCAGGGCGATGGCGCCGATCAGCTCGAGCGAGCGGTCGGCGCTCACCGGCAGGCGGATGCCGCAGGCGGAGCAGAGCAGCCCGGCGGCGCAGGAGAGGATCAGCGGGTTCTCCACGATCTCGAGCAGCGCGCGGCGCGCCGCGCCGCCGTCGACCGGCCGCCGGTGGTGCGGCAGGACCAGCACCAGGACCGAGAGGAGATTGCACACGATGACCATGAAGCCGATGAACACCGCGGCCGCGCCGAGCACCTCCTCGCCGCAGGCGTAGGCCGCGACCGGCAGGCCGATGAAGACCATGTTGCTGCGGTGCGCCCCCTGGGCCAGCACCCCGCGCCGCGCCGGCGCGGCGCGCGCGGTCGCGGCATAGACGGCGAACGCCGTCACCAGTGTCGCGCCGGCGAGCACGCCGAGCGTCCTCAGGTCCACGCTCTCGGACAGGGGCGCCTGGGCGGCGCCGCGGAACAACAGCGCCGGCGCCGCCACGTAGAACACCAGGCGGGCGAAGGCGGCGTTCACCGCGGCCTCGATCTGCCCGGTCGCGCGCAGCAGGTAGCCCGCGCCCATGACCACGAACACGGGCAGGACGGTGTCGAGGATCTCCATGTCCACGCATCGCGGCGGCGCCGCGGCCAAGTTCGTTCGCTGGGCAGGGAATGGGCCGGACCCACGTCCTTTGTACCGCGGCCGCGCGGCTGGCGCAGCGGCCGAGGCCCCTGGCCGCGGTACAATCCGCCGGCCGCACCCGCGCCCAGAAAGCCAGAATCATGCCCGCCCTGGTCATCCCCTTCCTCCTGGCCGCGCTCGCCGGCATCGAGTGGCAGGAGTCGCTCGACGCCGCGCTGGAGAAGGCGCGCGCCGAGCACAAGGTCGTCTTCGTCGCCGTCAACATGGACGGCGAGCGCGCCAACGACACGCTCGCGAACGTGGTCTACCAGGACAAGGACATCATCAGGCTGGCCGGCCTGACCGTGAACCTGCTGGCCTCGAAGGAGACGCACGCCGGCGGCGAGCGCGAGTGCCCGCGCTTCGGCGGCGTGCCCTGCGCCGTGCACCAGGCGGTCGACAAGCAGGTGCGCAAGCGCGTGGTCAAGGAGGCAGGGAACGGCTGGGTCATCGCGCCGCAGCACGTCTTCCTGGACGCGAGCGGCGCCGTGATCCTCTCGGTGCCCTACGCCGTCACCAAGAGCGAGCTGACCTGGTGCTTCCTCACGGCCATCGCCGCGGTCGACCCGGAGTGGAAGACGCGCGGCGGCCGCGCGCCCAGGCGCCTCATTCTCAAGGGCGTGATCGACCCGGGCAGCGGGGGCGCGGGCGAGAGCTTGAACCGGGAGCAGGCGCTGGCGCTGCTCGAGGAGGCGAAGACCACCTCGCGCGACAACGTGCACCTCTTGTTCCTGCGCCTCATCACGGCGGACGAGCCCGAGGCCGTCGCTTTCGCCAAGATCCAGTTCGGCTCGCGCTGGATGCGGCACGAAGGCAGCCAGACCCTCGCCGAGTGCATCCGCGCGGTGGGCGAGGTCTCGCCGCCCTCCTACTACGAGGTGCTCGTGCCGCTGGCCAAGGACGGCGAGCCCCTGGTGCGCGCCGAGGTGGCGGTGGCCCTGGAGCAGCTCGGCAGCGCGAAGGCACTGAAGGACGTACTCGAGGCCTACAAGAAGGAGAAGGAGATGGCCGTGGCCAAGGAGTGGCTGCGGGCCGCGGGCGCGCTCGGCGCCGAGGACGACAAGGCCAGGAAGACCGTCCTCAAGGCCGCGCAGGACGTGCGGCCCAAGGAGCTGCTGCTGCGCAAGAACGCGCTCCTCGCCGCCGGCTCCCTCGAGATGGACGACGAGATCGCGGACCTGCTGGCGCAGGCGCTCGGCGACGCCTTCGCCGACGTGAGGAGGGCCGCGGCCTGCTCGGCGGCCATCTCGCGCGAACCGCGCTTCGTGCCCGCGCTCGAGGCGGCGCGCGACGCCGAGGCGGACGAGGCCGTGAAGAAGACCCTCGAGGTGGCGCTCGCCGTGCTCTCCGGCTCGGGCTCGCTCAAGGACCTCGGGGCGCAGGTCAGCGAGGTGGGCGAGGACACGATCCCGCGCCAGCGCCTGTTCGGGGGGTAAGGCGGCGCGGTGCGATTTCGCAACACGACCCAGAAACGAAACGCGTGGCCGAAATCCGCGCGCTTTCCGGCGCGCCTTGGTGGCGAGTGGGCGGTTTCTACTAGACTGTACTTGACTATCGAAACGCCGCGGCCGGGGCCGCGGCAAGCACTTGACAGGAACTGGATCGAGACGATGAAGCTCCCACGGATGATGTTGATCAGCGTGATGTTCGGCCTGCTCGCCGCTGGCGGAGCGGCGGCGTACGACGGACCGGACGCCGACAAGGCCGCCCTGGAGTTCGCCAAGGGGGCCGACCTCCTGCGCAGGGGAGACCTCAACGGCGCGCTCGACGCCTACGCGCTGGCCTGCCAGCTCGACGAGGAGAAGGTCGAGTACAAGCAGAAGTACATGAGCCTGAAGAAGGTCTTGTCGCTGCGCGAGAGCCTCGCCGCGGAGCAGGATCCCGAGCAGTGGAGCAAGGCGGCGACGGCGCTCAGGAACTTCTACGCCAGCAACCGCCTCTACGCGGACATGCTGGCCCTCGCCCGCCAGATTCACGAGAGAAAGCAGACTGCCGGCAGCGCGACCGTCCTGGCCGACGCCCTGCTGAACATGGAAGAAGACGCCGAGGCCGTGGAGCTGCTCGCGAGCCAGCCGCAGGCCGACCTCACGCCGCAGGCCCAGGTGCTGCTCGGCATCGGGCTCGGCCGGCAGAAGAAGCTCGACGAGGCCAATGCCATGCTCGAGCGGATCGTCCTGCCCGAGCCCGCCATGCCGCGCCTCCTGTGCGACGTGGCGCGCCTCGAGGTGCTGTGCGGCAAGGTGGACGAAGGCATGGCCCACCTGACCAAGGCCCTGGAGTCCACCTCCCCGCGCGGCATCACGATGTTCCGCGAGTTCGTCGCGGGCCTGCCGGAGTTCAAGGCCCTGCCGGAGAGCGCCAGCTTCGAGACGGTCCTGGCCACCGAGTCGAAGGTCACGGAGTCGTCCTGCAGCGGCGGAGCGGACTGCGGCTCCTGCCCGAGCAAGAGCGGCTGCTCGAGCGGAAAGGACGACGGCTGCGCGGACGACAAGAAGGACGCCGACGGCTAGCCGGCTCGAGGCGCCTTCGCGCGGAAGGGGCGGCTCGCACCGCCCCTTTCCGTTTCCGGCCCTGTCAAGAGCGATGAGGCACGTGCCATGCAGAGGACACGGCGGGCCATCCAGGCCGCCTTCCTGGCCCTGACGCTGATCGGCGTGTTCGTCGTGGGCGGCAACGCCGAGCGCTGGTGCCCCTTCGGCGGCGCCGAGGCGATCTACACCTACACCACCGAAGGGAACATGCCCTGTTCCCTGGCGATCTCCAACTTCTTCGCCCTGGGCGGCGTGCTGCTCATGGCCCTGCTCCTGCGGCGCGTCTTCTGCAGCTACATCTGCCCCATCGGCACGATCACCGAGTGGCTCGGCAAGTTGGCGCGGCGTCTGGGCATCAAGCCGGCGCGCGTGCCGCAGGCGCTGGAAGCGGTCCTGGCGCTCCTCAAGTACGGCGTGCTGGCGCTCATCCTCTGGGTGACGTGGAAGGCCGGCGAGCTGCTGTTCCGCACCGCGGATCCGTGCTACGCCCTGCTCAGCCGTCACGGCGAGGACATCACCTTCTGGGCCTACGTCGTCTCGGGCGCGATCGTCGCCGGCGCGCTCTTCCTGACCCTGCCCTTCTGCCGCTGGCTCTGCCCGCTGGCGGCGCTGTTCAATCCCCTGTCGCGCTTCGGCCTGGCGCGCGTGCGGCGCGACCCCGAGACCTGCTCCGACTGCGGCCACTGCGAGACGGTCTGCCCGATGAACATCCCCGTGTCGCGCCGGGAGGAGGTCACCGCCGCGCGCTGCACGAGCTGCCTGTCCTGCGTGTCCGCCTGCCCCACGCGCCGCAAGAGCACCCTCACCTGGGGCCCGCCGGGACGGGCGCGCCGCGCCTGGCCGCAGGCGGCCGCGGTCGCCGTGCTCCTGGTGATCACCGGCTCCGTGGTGAGCGCCGCCTACCTGTTCCCCCTGCCCTCCTTCTTCATGGCGCGCGGGGAAGCCCCGGCCGTGACCGAGACCCTCGAGCTCCGCATCGAAGGAGTGACCTGCCGCGGCTCGTCCAGCCGGCTGGCGAGTTTCCTCTTCCGCGAGGACCTCTTCGAGGTGCGGGGCTACCTCAAGGTCGAGACCTGGCCGGGTCCGGGACCCGCGCGCGTGCGCATCACCTACGATCCCGCGCGCGCCCAGGTCGAGGCGATCAAGGAAGCGATCGTCATGCCCTACTACGACGAGGCCGGAGGGTTCGAGGACGTGCCGCCCTTCGTCATTGAAGGGTATGCCCCCTGGCGCAACGAGGGAGGCTGACGCGGCGCCCGCCGCGGCGCGCACCGCCCTGCTCGTTCTTGCTTCGCGCCCGCTCCGGCCGTGTAGTAGTCCGGTCGTGCCGGGCGGCGCGGCTTGCGGGCCGTGAGGAGCGAGATGTTGCGAGTCGAGGGCTTGCGGACGGAAGACGGCGCGCGCCGCGCGCCAGTGCGCGGCGCCGTGCTGGCGCTCGTGCTCATCGCCGCCGCCGCCCTCTGGGTGCGCGTCGAGCTGATCCGCGGCTCGCTCCCCTATCCGCTGCATGAGGACGAGCGACACCTCACCGGCCTCGGGCAGAAGATCGTCACGACCGGGGACTACCTGCCCCACTGGTACCGCTACCCCTCGCCGCCGATCTACGTCACGGCGGCGAGCCTGGTCGCGGGCTTCCTTCTTGCCTCCTCGCGCCAGGAGCTCGAAACCGTCGACCAGATCGGCTGCCTCACCTTCCCCTACTACGAGCACTCCACCATCGTCCTGCCGGCGCGCCTGCTGTTCGCGCTCCTCTCGGTCTTGGGCCTGGTCTTCGCCGCGGTCATCGGCTGGCGCCTGAGCGGCTCCTTGCTGGTCCTCGTGCTCGCGCCGCTGCTGCTCGCGGCCTCGTTCACGTACCTCGGCTACTCCTGGGAGTACCTGAACGTGGACATGTTCGGGTGCTTCTTCGCCCTGCTCGCGCTCCTCTACCTGACTCGGCGCACGGTCGGGGGAGGAATCGCCGAGCGCTGCCTCGTCCCCGGCGTTCTCTGCGCGCTGACCATCGGCAGCAAGTACAACCTCTGGCCCATCGTCGTGCCGTTCCTGCTGCACCTCGTGCTGCGCGAGCGGCGCTTCGTGCTGCGCGGAGCGCTGTTCCTCGCGACCACGGTCCTGGTCTTCCTCGCCACCACGCCCTGTCTCTTCGACCTGCCCGCCTTCCTGAACGACGTCGGACTGGAAATCCGCCACTACGCCCGCGGCCACGCCGATTTCACCTCCGAGTCAGGCCTTGCGCAGGTGAGCTTCTACCTCGACCACCTGCGGGCCAACTTCGGTCCGCTCGTGCTCGTCCTGGCGCTGATCGGCGCCGCGCGCTCGTTCTTCGTCGACTGGCGTCGAGCGGCGATCCTCCTGTCCTATCCGCTGGTCCTCCTGTCCTACATGTGCGCGCAGAAGGTGCACTTCATCCGCAACGTCGTGAGCGTCTTCCCCTTCTGTGCCCTGTTCGCCGCCCTCGGCCTCGCGTTCGTGGCGCGCTCCGCGGCCAACTGGTTCGAGCGGCGCTGGCCCGCGCGCGCGTCCGCCCGCTGGACCGCGCCCTCCTGCGCCATCATCCTCCTGTGCGCCTGCGCCTTCGGTCTGCCCTGGCCGGCGCTCGCGCGCGCCTACGACCTGTCTCCCGACTCCCGCAATCTCGCCAGCGACTGGCTCCTGGCGCACGCCGCGCCCGGCTCCACGATCTACGTGCCGGAGGAGCTGGAGCTGGACTGCCGGCCGCTCCACGACTACGGCGTGCGCGCGTTCAAGCTGCTCGGTCGGCCGGAAGACGTGCTGCGGGCGGCGCGCTCGGACCAGGAAGAGCTCTACTTCCTCGCGGCACTGGAGGAAGCGGGGTCCTGGGACGACCTCTCCCGCGAGGTCGTGCCCATCGTCTGGTTCGGCAGCCGGCGGCTCCGATCAGACTCGCACCGCGTGCTCGGACCCGGCGGCGATCCGCGCTTCGCCATCTGCGCTGCGAGGTGACAGGTGCGGCAGCGGCGGCTATTGTCTCGCTCGCGCCAGGTGCGCCGGAGGAGCCAAGATGAAAAAGCTGATCATCCTCATCGTCGTCGTGATCGTCCTCAGCCCGTTCGTGATCTCCTGGCTGGCCGGGGGCGTCCTGCAGAAGGGCGTCGAGAAGGGCGGCACGTGGGCCTTGGGCTCGCAGACGGAGCTCTCCTCCGCGTCTCTCTCCTTGCTGCGGGGACAGGTGACGATGGAGGAGCTGAACATCCGCAATCCCGAGGGCTTCAAGGCGGACAGCGCCCTCGAAGTCGGCTCGATCGACGTCAAGACCGCCCTCGGCTCGCTCATGAGCGACACGATCGAGATCGAGTACATCGACATCGCTGAGCCCCTGATCACGCTCGAGGTCAACACGGGCGGGAGCAACTTCGGCGCGCTCATGGATCACCTCAAGTCCCGCACCGGCGGCGGCGAAGAGGAGGCAAAGCCCGCCGAGAAGGAAGAGGGCGCGTCCTCCAAGAAGCTCCGCATCGGCCGGGTGACCATCACCTCGCCCAAAGTGCGCCTCGCCCAGTCGCTCCTCTTGAAGACGGAGCAGACCATCAGCCTGCCCACGCTCGAACTGACGGACATCGGCGGCTCGGGCGAGGAGAAGGGCGCCTCACGGGACGTCACGCTGCCGCAGCTCCTCGAGGAGATCCTGGGCACGATCCTGGCGGCCGTGTCCAGGAGCGGCCTGGCGCCGCCTGACCTGCAGGGCATCCTCGACGGCGAGGTGGCGAAGAACGCCGCCAAGTTCCTGAAGAACGTGGGCGGTCGCATCGGAGAGGTGGGCACCGAGGTCAAAGGCGCGGTCAAAGGCGTGAAGGACAAGATCGGCGGCCTGCTCGGGGGCGACGAGGAGGGGAAAAAGGACGAGTAGCCGGCGGCGCGAACCTACGGTCCCGCGGCGCGGCGATAGACCAGTATCGCGGGCTGAAGAGCGGCGCCGAGCTGGATGGGATGGCGCTGGAGCGGCGCGAACGACTGCTCCAGCTCGAAGCGCTGGCCGAGCAGGTGCACGACCGGAAGGACCTGCTCGGGCTCAGGTGACGGCGCGGCGATGCTGCGCGTCCGCGCGAACAGGGAGAGGATCAGGTAGTCCGGCTCCCAGGGAAAGGCGGTCTCGAGCGGCGCGCGCAGGTCGATGGACGCGACCCGCACGCGCTCGGGGAACTCGATGTTGTGCAGCGGCAGATCGATCACGGCCGCGACGCGGGCACCGTCTGGCAGGGCGCTCTCCAGATAGGCGCTCGCTTCGGTCCTGGGCTCCGCGAGCAGCATGCGGTCGAGATCCACGGCCAGGACCATGCGGTTGCCCAGCAGCAGGAGCAGGCCGGCCGCGGCCGCAACGCGCAAGTAAGGTGCGCGCAGCAGCGCCGCGCAGAGATACGCGGCCGCGACCAGAGCGAGCAGCAGAAGCGGCAGGGTGAAGCGCAGGTACACGTAGCCGATGAGCGCGATGAAGCAGAGGTAGTACGAGGCGGCCGGAACAAGAACCACGAGGGCCCTGCGCCCAGCGCGCACGGCCATCCAGAGCGCGCCGGCCACGGCGGCGATCAGGAGCGGCGCGCCCAGGCCGTCTCGCAGGTGCAGCACGGTCAGGCGCAGCAGTGCGGCGTGCCCCGCCAGCGTGTTCGAAGCCTCGCGATAGGGCGCCACGCCCGCGCCGAAGATGTGCGCGAAGTGCCGCTTGAAGCCCTCGACGTCCCCGGGCAGGCCGAGCAGCACGAGGTAGACAGCGGCCGCGGTGAGCACCGCGACAGAGAGGGCAAGCATGGGGAAGGGCCGCGCCGCGCCGGCGCAGAGGGAGCCGGGCCGCAGCAGCAGCCACAGAAAGAGCGGCGCCGCCAGGATGAACAGGCCAAACGCCTGGTCCTTGATCGCGCTGGAGAGGGCCGCCAGCAACACGGCCAGGACGATCCAGTGCGCCGCGCCGGTCTTCACCGCGCGCACGCCGCAGGCGAGCGCGAACAGCGCGCAGCAGAGGTAGGGAGTCTCGACGTTCAGGGTGTGCGCGTAGAAGACCAGCGGGTAGCTCACGGCCGCGAGGAAGGCGGCGATCGCGCCCGTGACGAAGCCGACCAGGCCGCGCGCCAGCAGGAACAGCGCCAGCACGGCGCCGCAGCCGCAGAGAGCCGAGAGCACGCGGCCGACCACGATCAGCTCGCCAATGGTGCCGGCGCAGGGGCGGAGCGCGGCGCGGGCCTCCTCACCGGAGAGCGCGGGCGCGGCCGCGAACGCCGCCAGCAGCTCGTCGTGCCGGCGCGCGGCCCCCTCCGGGCCGTGGCGGAGCAGCAAGTAGGCGCGCTGCACCAGGCCGAGGACCAGGAAGTGCGTGCGCGGGTACTTGAGCTCGGTGACGCGGCCGCCGCCGCGCAGGTGTGCGAGCGCGTCCAGGGAGAGGACGGGGTGGATGGCGTCGACCGACTGGTCGTAGTGGCAGGGCTGGCCGAAACCAATGCCAAAGCAGTTCAGCGCCAGGGACAGCGCCAGCACGGCGACCACGAGGAGCGCCCGCATCCCGCCCTGAGCCACGCTGCTGCCCTCCTCGCTGGCGATGCCGGAATGAAGACGAGGTTGTAGGCCAGGCCAGGCTATGGTGCAAGAGCGCCCTGACGGCCAAACGCCGCCGCCCGGCGCGGCGCCGCCCATGAACCGCGAGGAACAGCACGCCCCGGAGATCGCCACCTGGCTGCGGGCCGACTCCAGCCGGCCCTACTGCACGCGCCCGTGGCGCCAGATCGCCGTGCTTTCGGACGGGACCGCGGTGTGCGCCTGCGTGGACGCGGAGAAGCAGAACCCGCTCGGCGACCTCGGCCGGCAGAGCTTCGACGCGGTGTGGAACGGACCGGCCTACCGCAACCTGCGCCGCGCCATCGCCACGGACATCGACCAGGTGCCGATCTGCCGGGGCTGCCCCAACCGCACGGCCGGGCCGCCGCCCCCGCCGGACTTCGAGACGGGCGTGCCGCGGCCGCGCATCCTCTTCGTCGAGTCGCACGCCGCCTGCAACCTGTCCTGCCCCGGCTGCAACCGCGCGGGAATCGAGGGCAGCCGCTCCTCCCTGTCGCTACCCTTCGACACGTACGCCCGGGTCATCGACGCGCTCTCGCCGAACCTCGGCTACATGGAGTTCCACCTCGGCGGCGAGAACTACATGCACCGCTCCGCCAACGAGATGGTGCGCTACTGCCGAGACAGGAACCCGGACTGCCTGATCCTCTCCAGCACCAACGGCCACTTCTTCCACACCGAGGAGCGCCGCCAGGCCGTGCTGGACAGCGGCATCGACTGCCTGATCTTCTCGGTCGACGGAGCGCGGCAGGAGACCTACGAGCAGTACCGGCGCGGGGGGCGCCTGGAGCGCGTGTTCGAGGCCATGCAGCGGCTGGCCGCCATGCGGGCGGAGCAGGGGCGCGCGCGCCCCTGGCTCATCTGGCGCTACATCCTGTTCGCGTGGAACGACTCGGACGAGGAGCTGGAGGAGGCGCGGCGCCTGGCGCGCACCCTCGGCGTCGACCACCTCGCCTGGCACTTGAACGCCGTGCCGGGCCAGGCCGCTTCCTTGCGCTACCACGTCGGCTCGCCGCGCCTCGCCGAGATCCGCGACGAGCTGTGGGACACGCTGCCGGAGCGCGCCGGCATGAAGATCAACGCGGAGCTGGAGACGTACCGGTAGCCGGCGGCGCACGCTCCTTGGACACACGCTCCAGGAAGCCGAGGAGCAGCTCGTGGAAGCGCCCGGGCTGGTCCAGGTAGCAGGCGTGGCCCGCGGCCTCGATCACCGCAACCTGCGCGGACGGCAGGAGCGCAGCCAGCTCGCTCGCCCCGGACACGGGGAAGGTGCGGTCGTCTCGCCCCCAAACGACGAGCGTCTCGACGCGCGCGCCTCCGAGCTCTTCGCGGACGCGCCCCACCCCGGCCGGAGCGACGGCGACGAAGCCGGAGAGCCGCTCCGGGGAACGCGCGCAGAACGGCAGGCTGTAGCGGCCGCTCATGGACGGCGACACCAGCACCGGCCGCTCGAGGGCGAGCGCGTCGAGCAGGTCGGCCAGGAACCGCTGCGGCTCGGCGGACACCTGCCCGGACTCCCCGTGGCCGGGCAGATCGACCGCCACGGCGCGGTAGCCTCGCTCCGCGCAGAGCCGCAGGGTGCCGGCCTCCTCCCAGGTGCGGGCGCTGAAGGCCGCTCCGTGCAGGAAGAGCACGGCCCGGCCGGAGTTCGGCCCGCGCTCCAGGCAGTGGATCTCTGCCCCGTCGATCAGGATCTTCTTCGAGACGGATTCCGCAGGTTTCACCGTTCCACCCTTCTGCTCGGGCACTTCCGGCCGGCCGCCGCAGCCGCCGGCGGCAAGGGCACCGAACGCTCCCAGGATCCACGCCGCGGCCCGTTTCATGTACGTCGTCCGGCCAGCCTCCGGCGACCGATCCTGCCTTGTCCGGCGCGCGAGCGCCAGCGCGACCCCGGGCGCGGGCGCCAGCCTGCCGGGCGGAGGCTCCCGTCCCCTTGTGCCGGACTGACAAAATGCCGAGGATCTGCTAGCCGCCGCTGGTGCTCGGGCCCGCGCGGGTTACCATGAATGGTGGCCCCCCGTGTGCGAGGAGAAACGATGCGTCCCCTCACAGCCCTCTTCATCCTCGGCCTCTTCAGCGGAACCCTCGTCGCCCAGGAAGGGACTCTGGCCGTCTCCGGCCCGAGCCCCATCAACTTCGCGTACACAATAGACGGCGCCGTGCCGGCGCCCGCGGTGCTCACGGCGTCGAACGTCGGCGACCAGACGGTCAAGCTCGACTGGATCACGTCCATCAGCGGCACCCTCGCCGCGCGGATCACGCCCGTGCCAGCGACCGGCTCCATCCCGCCTTTCGGCAGCTCGCAGAACATCGAGGTCTACATCGACCCGGTCGGGCTGACAGTTGGCAACTACACGGGGCTGGTGCGGGTCGTCCACAAGAAGAACGGCGGCGGCAACGGCAACATCATCAACTTCGCCGTCAACCTCGCGGTCAGCGAGAGGACGTTCGTCGTCGGGGACAAGCTGGTCGGGTCGATCGACGCCGTGGACGACACGGACCATGCCTGGTTCACCGCTCTCAAGGGCATGACGCTCCGGCTGGAAGTCAAGCCCTCCGGCGGCATCGAGAAGTTCCGCATCAGCATCGTCGATGAGCTCGACGCGGTGGTCAAGTCCTGGCTGCTCAAGCCGACCGAGACTCTGAAGAAGCAGTACGAGATGGAGGCCTCGGGCAACTTCCTGCTGCGCGTGGAGGAAGTGAAGGGCCTCGGGTCCTACACGATCCTCACCGAGCGCAAGCTCCCGGACCGGGCCAAACCGCACACGTACACCAAGGCCGAGCCGAAGAAGGGCGAGACGTTCGTCGAGTTCAAGATCGGCGCGCTGGCCGGGGCGGTCGTCAACGCCAACGTGTTCCCCAAGGGCGGCCTGCTGCTCACGGACATCGCGGTCAGCTTCCTCGATCCGACCGGGGCGGCCGTCGACATCGACGCCTACAAGGTCACGAGCCTCGTGGCGGTGCACCTCGTCAAGGTGCCCCTCACGTTGACCGGGGACTACATTCTGCGCGTCGACGGACTGACCATCGCCGGCGACATGGTCAGGGTCCCGATCGCTCCCTTCCAGCCGGCGGCGGGCATTACCGCGGTCGATCTCGACGCCTGAAGGGGACCTCCAGGCACGTCCAGGGATTCGGCGCGCGCAGGGCGAGCCGGCGCTGGTGAGCAGCTTTGGCACAGCACCGCCCGCGAGACGAAGCGCCAAGTGCTGTCTGATTCCGGCGTAACGTCTGTTCGCCCCCGGGCATGATCGTTGCAGTTCCCGGGGTGTCGAGCACCAGCCCACGCTCGAGGAAGCCCGCGCTGCCATGGCCGAGAGATCACGAACTCTCCTCGTCGCCGCCGCGCTGCTCGCGGCGCTCGCTGTCGTCTGCGTTTTCGTACTCGTCGAGCGGACGGCAGACGACCTGCCCTCCGCGCTCGATCCCGGCAAGGGGAGCCCGGCGGAGGCGGTTCCCCCGGGCGCCGCCGAGCCGGACCTCGAAGCTCCTCCGCTGCCGGATCGGAGCGAGGTCACGGTCCATGAAGAGGTCCTGAGAGGACTTGTCCTCTGGGCGCTCGACCGCTCACCCGTCGCCGCAGGAGAGGTCGTCCTCCTCTCCGAACCGCCGGTCTTCATCCGCATGCCCGTGCTGGCCCACAGCGAGTTCCCACGCCAGGGACAGGCGGACGCGGCGCCGCTCGCCCGCGGCCCCATCGCCAGCGACGGGTCGTTCGAACTGCGCGGACCCAGGCTCAAGGGATACCTCCGGGCCGTGTCTCCGTTCGCGGCCACGCGCGACCACGTGCACGTCGACGCCGCGGCTGATCCGGATCTGGTGACCGTGCTCGTCGTGCCGGCCGGGCTGGTGCGCGGCACGGTGCGGGCGCCAGACGGAACCGGCCTGGCCGCGGAGCGGGTCACGCTTCAGCCCGCGGTGGATCCCCTGCAGATCATGCGGGAGGGCTTGACCTGGCGCAGCGGGGCCACGGCCAGCGGCGCGGACGGGAGCTTCGCGTTCGAGGGCGTGCCCGCGGGAGTGGCCATGATCTGCAGCGTCGATCCCGAGGAACTGCTGCAGGCCGCGGAGAGGCTGACGCTCGCAGCGGGCGAGACCGCCGAGATCCGCCTCGTGGCCGGGCAGGGCGCGGCGCTCCGCGGCCGCGTCCTGAGCGAGCTGGGCGCGCCGGTGGCGGGAGCGCGGGTGACCGTCCGCAAGGCCGAGATCACGTTCGCGCTGTCCCGGATCAACGCCTACGACTTCGACGCCGTGGAGCGGCAGAGCGACGCCGCGGGCGGCTTCGAGATCGGCGGGCTGCCGGCCGACCGCTACAACGTCGCCGTGCGCGCGGAAGGGTACCGTCCGGCCGAGCTGCGGCGCATGGAGGTGCCGGCGCAGGGCCTGGAGCTCGCCGAGCCAATCGTTCTCCGGGGCGGTGAGCGGATCGCCGGCACGGTGGTCGACGATCAGGGCCAGCCGGCGAAAGGCGCGAAGGTCGGCTTCTTCCAGCCGCGCGGGTTCCTGGGCATGAGCATGACCAGGAGCACTCCGCCGGAAGGCGCCGAGGACTTCGGCGGCTCCATGACGCAGTGCGGCGAGAACGGGAGCTTCGTCTCGCCCGTCCTCGAACCGGGCAGGTACGACATCACGGCCAGCGCGGAAGGGATGACCAACGGCCACCTGGAGAAGATCGACGCGGGCACGAGCGGCCACACCGTCGTGCTCGAGCGGCGCGGGTCGATCTCCGGCATCGTCCTGTCGCGTACGGACGGAGAACCGCTCCCGCGCTATGTCGTGGCCGCGATCCGCCCCTTCGACATCCTGGACACCACGAGCTTCATGCCTGCGCCGCTCGACCACGTGGCCAGCGCCGACGGCACGTTCACGCTGCGGAAACTCGAAGCGGGGAAGTGGCGTGTCCGCGTGCGAGCCGAGGAGCACGGCGTCGAGACCACGCCGGAGATCGAGGTGCGACCCGGCGAGGAGGTGCGCGGCATCATCCTCATCCTGCCCCCGGAGGCGGCGATCCGCGGCGTGGTGCAGGACGCATCGACCGGCGCGCCGGTGCAGGACGCATTGGTCTCCACGCGCGCCAGCAACACGCTCATCCAGCAGGATCCGATCGCCCCTTACCTGGACACGCGCTCCGACGCGAGCGGCTGCTTCGCCATCGCCGGACTGAAGGCGGGCGCGCACCGCCTCTCGGTCACGGCCCGCGGCTACGCCCCCGGAAGCTCCGCCCGCGTGCTGCTGGGCGAGGGGCAGGTGGCGGAGGGCGTCGTCATCCGGCTCGAGCGCGGCGCCGTGATCCGCGGCACGGTCACTGCCCCGGACGGCTCGCCCTGCGAGGGCGACGTGGTGCTGGCAACCGTTGCCGGCAACCTGCTGCCGCTCATGACCAGCACGGACGCGGAGGGACGCTACGAGCTGACCGGCCTGGCCGCGGGCTCCTACACCGTGCAGAAGCTCGGTGGGTCGATGGAGATTGACTCGGAGAAGATGTTCTCGTCCCTGGTCGAGGGCATGGCCACGCGCAGCGTCAGGCTGCGGTCGGGTGAGGAGAAGGTCGTCGACTTCATTGGCGCGGAGACCTCGGGCGTCCGGGTCTGGGGCAAAGTCACCGAGGGCAGCGAACCGCTCCGCGGCGCCTTCCTCTCGTTCACGCCGGGAGAAGGCGGCGGGACGGGCATCCAGGAGGGGCTGCGCATCGCCACGGTGGACGATGAAGGCCGCTACGAGGTCAAGGACGTGCCCCCGGGCGAGTGGACCGTGACGGTCCAGGGCGGGTCCTCTCTGTCCGCGACCGCGCGCCAGTCCTTCGACATCAGCATTCCCGACAGCGCCGAGTACGAGAAGGACTTCTCGCTGGACGCCACCGGCATCGAGGGCAGCGTGCGCACCGTGGCCTTCCACAAGGCGATCGCCGGCGCGCGCGTGGCGATCGACGCGCTCGACGAGGGAACCACGGTCGACGCCGTGACGCGCGCGGCGAGATCGCGCCGCGTCGCGGACCTGTTCACGGACAAGGACGGGCGCTTCCGCGTCACCGGCCTGCCGCCCGGACGCTACAGCGTGGCCGCCGGCGGACCGGGCATGTTCGGCCTGGGCGCCTGCGGCTTCTGCCGCTCCGATCCGCTTGCCGTCGAGGTGAGGGACGGCGAGCTCGCCAGCGGAGCGGACTTCCTGCTCGAACCCGGCGGGGCGGTGAACGGGCAGGTCACCGACACGAGCGGCAAGGCGGTCCAGGGCGCCACGCTCTTCTTCCTGCGAAACAACGAGGTCGACGCGCACTTCGGCGAGATCCTCACGAGCGAGTCCGGCGCCTACAGCGCGGACGGCATGCGGTCCGGCGTCTACTCCATCGTGGCCAAGGCGGAGGGATTCGCTCCTGGCGTGGCCGCGGGCGTGCACGTGCGCACATCCGAGGTGACCGAGCGCGACATCGAGCTCTGCGCCGGCGCCAATCTGGTGGTCGAGGTGCGGGACGCGGCGGGCCTGCCGGTCAGCGCGGCGAGCATCCGCCTCTTCGACTCCGCGGGAACGGAGCTGACCCGCTTCATCACCTTCGCCGACGCCCTGAGCGAGGCGTTCGGCGGCCACCAGGACGGCCGGTACGAACTGGGCGCTCTCGCGCCCGGAAACTACTCCGCGACGATTACATCTGGAAGTGGGGTCGCGGCTTTGGATGTGCAGCACGGAACGAGCGATCAGCTCGTTCAGGTGGTGATCGGGTCGTAGGCGTTTTCCTGGGATCCGGAGGGGAGGGCGGTGTGAGGAGCTCGCGGCCGTTTCCTCGGCCTCCGGGAGCGACAGCGGCTCCCGGTGCACGCCGTCCGCGACCAACGAGAAGGGGCTCGCTTGTGGCGAAGGCGATGCGGGCGCCGGGTCTGGGTGAGGTACAGCAGATGTCCGTGGAACGGCGCCGCGGCCGCTCCCTGCGCCGAGGAAACGCCGCTCGCTCCGCCAGCGCGCCGTCTCGATGCTCGCGGTCAAGGCGGGCCTGCTCTGGACAACATACGTGCGGACGGCGCTCGCGGGCCGGAGCCCGCTCCCGCCCCACAATGGTGCACCGCGCAAAGACGCGCGGTGAGACAGGCGTCGCAGTCGGTTCTCCGGAGACGGAGGGGGAAGAGTGCGAGGAGCGTCGAGGCCGTTTCCCCGGGGTCCGGGGCCGGATCGCGACTCCCGGTGCATCCTGCGCGCGACGAACGTGATGCGGCTCGCCGCGGCAAAGGCGATGCTGCCGGTTCCGTGACGTGACGTACGCGAGGCGTGAAGGGGCAACGACGTCGCTGCCAGCCCCTGAACCGGGGAAACGCCTCTCCGCTCCCCTGGCACGCCCTCCCGATGCTCAGGGCCAGGCAGGCCTGCTTGTGAACATGTTACGTGCGGACGGCGCTCGCGGGCCGGAGCCCGCTCCCGCCCCACAATGGTGCACCGCGCAAAGACGCGCGGTGAGATAGGCGTGGCAGCCGGCTTCTCGGGAAGAGAGTGAAGGACGAACGCCCAGAGCGGCTCGTCCCGGCGGAGTTGACGCGGGAGTCTCGGTGCCGTTTGCTGCGCGAGCCGCGATGTGGCCCCGGCGCCGCCGCT
>DYIW01000051.1 GCA_020723465.1 Phycisphaera mikurensis | reverse complement strand
GAGGACTACGCATCCCCAGACTTTCCTCTTGACAGGGCCGGCCTCCCCATAGAAGACGGAGAGGAGGGGATGTGAGCGGGGCGATCGCGGCCGTTTCCCCGGCCTCCGGGAGCGACAGCGGCTCCCGGTGCACGCCGCGCGCGAGAAACGCGAGGTGGACTGCTCGCAACCGAGGCGATGCGGACGCCAGGCCTGGGTGCGGAATGGCAGGCGTGGTGGCACGCCGCCGCAGCCGTTCCCTGCGCCAGGGAAACGCCGCTCGCTCCGCACGCGCGCCGCCTCGATGTTCAGGTCGAAGTGGGCCTGCTCCTGGACCACATACCGAAGGACGGCGGTCGCGGGCAAGAGCCCGCTCCCGCCCCAGAATTATGCACCGCGCAAAGACGCGCGGTGAGAGAGGCGGCGCAGCCGGTTTCACGGAGAGGGAGTGGAGGGGGATGAGGAGCGATCGCGCCGCCCGGCTGCTCGAGGTCAAGGCGGGCCTGCTTTGGACGAGGTACCGAAGGACGGCGGTCGCGGGCAAGAGCCCGCTCCCGCCCCAGAATCATGCACCGCGCAAAGACGCGCGGTGAGAGAGGCGGCGCAGCCGGTTACCCAGAACGGGAGGGGAAGCGACGTGAGGAGTGTCAACGACCGGCCTGTGACCGACGGAACGTCGAGCGGCTCTGCCCGGCGGCGGCGACGCGGGAGGTGATGTGCCGTGAGCTGCGCGACGCGAGCGGCGCGTCTTCGCGGATTGCACCCTCAACACTTGTATCCGCGCGGCAAGAACTGGATCCTGCAGCATCCGGCGCGCCGCCCGCGGCCGGGCGCGGGGGCGACCGGGTGGAGTTGGCTCTCGGACCGTCAGACCGGAGGCGCGGCCGCCCATGTTCTTCAGACGAGCCCTGGCTTCTTCCTTCCTGCTGTGCCTGCTTCTTGCCTGCGCGACCAAGCCGCCGCAGCGCAATCCCCTGCAGGACGCCAAGCTGTTGCCGCCGGCGACGGGTCAGGCCGCGGTGAACAGCGACGCCACGCTGAACATCCTGCCGCCGCAGGACGACCGCGGCCTCAGCGCCCTCTCGCCCGGCGCCGCCGAGCGCGACATGTCCATCGCCACCGTGGATCTGGTGCACGCGTACCTGGAGCGCGAGATCCGCTGCGCCGGTTCGTTCGCCGACGTGCGCGCGCAGAGCCGCTCCAACACCGACCTGGAGCTGCTGGTGCGACTCGAGACCTTCTCCGCCTGGACCGAGGGCTCCCCGCTCAAGCCCGTTGGCCTGGGGAGCGTGGCCTTCGTGGCGCGCGTCACGCGCTGCGCGGACGGAGCCGTGCTGCTCGAGCGGCGCTACTGCTACCACGCCGAGAAGACGCAGATGTTCCTCTCTCGGCCCGACACGCTGGCGCTCGCCTGCGAGGCCCTGAGGAACACGACCGAGGAGCTGCTCGTCGACCTGCAACGGCTGGACCTCAAGGGAGCGGCGCCAGACGCGCCGTGAGGCGGGAGATGAGCGTCGCCGAGCGGCTCGCCCTGTTCCTGCGCGATCCGGACCTCGGCCAGAGCGTGGTGGCGCATCGCGTGCAGGCCAGACGCCCGGCGGCCGGCGCGCCCCTGCCGGAGTGCCTGGACGCGCGCCTGGCGCAAGCTTGCCGGCAAGTAGGGATCGAGGAGCTGTACCAGCACCAGCGCCGCGCGATCGACGCGGCGCTGGCCGCAGAAGACGTGGCGGTGGTGACCGGCACGGCCTCGGGGAAGACGCTGTGCTACAACCTGCCGGTGCTGGACGCGCGCCTGCGGGACCGCGCGGCCACGGCACTCTATCTCTTCCCCACCAAGGCGCTGACGCAGGATCAGATCGCGGCCGCGGACCGGCTCATCGCGGCCCTGGGCGGCGGCATCCGCGCCGGCACCTACGACGGCGACACGCCGCCCCAGGCGCGGCGCGCGCTGCGCGAGGCCGGGGACATCGTCGCCACCAATCCCTACATGCTGCACACGGGCATCCTGCCGAACCACCCGAAGTGGGTGCGTTTCTTCCGCGGCCTGCGCTTCGTGGTCATCGACGAGATGCACGGCTACACCGGCGTCTTCGGCAGCCACGTGGCAAACCTCTTGCGGCGCCTGCTGCGCATCTCAGCGCACTACGGCGCGCGGCCCGTCTTCGTCTTCTGCTCGGCCACGCTCAGGAACCCGGGCGAGCTGGCGCAGGCGCTCGGCGGCCGGCCGGTGCTGGTGGTGGCGGAGGATGCCTCGCCGCGCGGGGAGCGGCACTTCCTCTATGTCAACCCGCCGCTGGTCAACCGCGAGTTGGGGCTCAGGCGCAACGTGCTCGAGCAGACGCGCCGCGTGGTGGCGCACTTCGCCCCCTTCGGCGTCAAGACCATCGTCTTCGCCGGTTCGCGCAACGGCGTGGAGCTGCTGGTCAAGTACCTGAAGGACCACTACGCCCGCGGCGGGCGCGATCCGCTGCTGGTGCGCTGCTACCGCGGCGGCTACCTGCCCGAGCTGCGCCGCACCATCGAGCGCGAGCTGCGCGAGGCGACCATCGAAGTGGTCGTGTCCACGAACGCGCTGGAGCTCGGCATCGACATCGGCCAGCTCGACCTGTGCGTGCTCGCCGGCTACCCGCGCTCGCGCGCCTCGTTCTTCCAGCAGGCGGGCCGCGCCGGCCGGCGCAGCAGCACCTCGGCCGTGATCCTCATCGGCCGCTCCGATCCGCTCGACCAGTACGTCGTCAATCACCCCGACTACCTGCTGGCGGGCGCGCCCGAGGCGGCGGCCATCGACCCGGACAACCTGGTCATCCGCGCCAACCAACTGAAGTGCGCGGCCTTCGAGCTGCCGTTTCGCGCGGGCGAGGAGTTCGGCGGCGGCGACACCGCGGAGCTGCTGGACTTCTTCGCCACCGAGGCCGGGATCCTGCGCCAGGCCGGGAACCAATACCACTGGGCGGCGCGCGGCTTCCCGGCGGAGGCGGTCAGTCTGGACGCGAGCGACCTGGACAACGTGGTCATCCACGACGTGGAGTCGGACCGCACGCTGGCCGAGATCGATCGGCCGAGCGCGCAGCGCATGGTGCACGAGGGTGCGATCTACCAGCACCAGGGCGAGCAGTACCAGGTGCTGGCGCTCGACTGGGCGGGCCGGCGCGCGGACCTGAAGAAGGTCGACGTCGACTACTTCACCGAGGCGAACGTGGAGGTCGACGTGAGCGTGCTCAGCGAGGACCGCGAGCGGCGCCTCGCGGCCGCCACGGCGCTCATGGGCGACGTGAGCGTGCGCAAGACCGTGACCATGTTCCAGAAGCTGCGCTTCTACACGGGCGAGGACGTGGGCACCGGGCCGGTGCATTTGCCGGCGGAGGAGCTGGAGACCGACGCCCTGATGCTCTGCCTGGACGAGGAGCTGGCCGCAAGGAGCGGTCTGTATGCCGGCGGCAGCGGGGCGGCCCTGCCCGGGCTGGCGCAGCTCCTGCGGCAGGTGGCCCCGCTGTTCGTGCGCTCGGCGCCCGCCGACTTCGGCACCTCCTCGGAGATGCGCTCGCCGCGCTTCCGCCGGCCGGCGCTCTACCTGTTCGACGACCACCCGGGCGGCGTGGGCCTGGTGGAGCGCGTGTTCGAAGGACTGGACGAGATCCTGCGCGCCTGCCGCGAGGTGGTGGAGGGCTGCCCCTGCCCGGACGGCTGTCCTTCCTGCGTGGGCCCGCTGGCCGAGGGCGCGGACGCCAAGCGCGTGGCGCGCGCGATCCTGCGGGAACTGGCGCCGTGAGCCTGCGCGACCGCCTGCGCCGATTGGAGGCGCGCGCGGGGCGGACGCCGCGTGCCGGCATGGAGTCGGGCGCGCCGCGGCCGGAGGGTGCGCCGGCGCGCGGGCTGCTGCCCGCTCCCTGCGAGGTGCGGGAGTTCGAGCAGGAGGGCGTGGTCGCGCGCGCCTCGCGTTTCTCCCTGGAGGAGCGGCACGGCCGGTGCCGCCTGGGCGAGATCCTCGACGTGGACGCGGAGCTGCTCGGCCGCGCGGCGCGGCACGCGGGCCCGCTCCCGCCGCGCGAGGCCCTGTTCCTGGACACGGAGACCACCTCGCTCGGCGGCGGCGCGGGCGTTTACGTCTTTCTGGTGGGAACGCTGGTGGTGGAAGAGGGGACGGTGGCCGTGGAACAGCTTCTGCTCAAGGGGCCGGAAGTGGAGGCGGCCTACCTCGAACGAGTGGGGCAGACGCTCGACCGGCGCGGCCACCTGGTCACGTTCTTCGGCAAGGCCTTCGACCGCCACCGGCTCGACGACCGTTTCGCCCTGCACACGGGCCGCCGGCCGGTAACGCTCCTGCCGCACCTCGACCTCTATCACGTCGGGCGCAGGCTGTTCCGCGCGGACATGCCGGATACGCGCCTCAGGACCTTCGAGCGCGCGCTCCTCGGCGTCGAGCGCGTCGCGGACCTGGACGGCGCCGATTGCCCGGACGCGTACTTCGACTGGCTGGACGGCGCGGACGACGGCCGCATGGAGCGCGTGTTTCAGCACAACCTCATCGACGTCCTGTCCCTGGTCGCGCTCGCGGTCCGGGTCAATACGGCGCTCGCCGCGCCCGCGCCCGGGCGCGAGGCTGCTGCGGCCGGGCTCGTCCTGCTCGACGCGGGCGACGAAGAGCGCGCCGTGCCGCTTTTCGAGCGCGCGGCGGCGGGGCTCGAGGAAGCGGTCGCGGGGTGTACTGGCGGCGGCGATCTGAAGAAGGCGGCGCTGGCGCTGGCAGTGATCCAGCGCCGCCGGGGCGAGGCGCGGGCCGCGGTCGCGCTGCTCGAGCGGCTGGCCGCGGCCATGCCGCGCGATCCGGAGGGGCTTGTCCTGGCGGCGCGGATTGCTGAGCGGGATCTGAAGGCGTTGGGGCAGGCGCGGGAGTGCGCGGCTAAGGCGTTGCAGCGGCTCGAGGCGCGAGGGGGGAGCGGGGAGGAGCAGTTGAGGGAGAGGGTGATGAGGCAGATCGAGAGGCTGAGGGGACGGGAGTAGGAGACGAGCACGGAGAGGAGCGTCGCGCCGTTTCCCCGGGTCCGGGGCCGCATCGCGACTCCCGGTGCATCGTGTGCGCGACGATCGTCGAGTGGCTGTCGAGGTGAAGGCGATGCTGGCGGTCCAGAGTCGTGAAGGTACGCCGGGTGAGAGTGGTACGTCGTCGCTGGCGGCCCCTCAACCGGGGAACCGCCGCTCCGCTCCTGGCCATCCTCGATGCTTCGGGTCAAGGCGGGCCTGCTCTGAACAACGTACCGAAGGAAGGCGGTCGCGAGCCGGAGCCCGCTCCCGCCCCGGAATGGTGCACGGCCCGCGGACGCGCCGTGCGAGGAGCGTCGCGCCGTTTCCCCGGCCTCCGGGAGCGGGTGCGGCTCCCGGTGCACGCCGTGCGCGAGGAACGCGCAGGGGCTCGCTTCTGGCGAAGGCGATGCGGGCGCCGGGTCTGGATGAGGCACGTCGGGTGCGAGGTGGGACGCCGTCGCGGCCGTGCTGCCGAAGCCGCGGGCGGAGCGGGAGCTGCTGTGCCGCCACCAGGCGGGTGCGCGTTCGGAGGCGCGCGCGGGCTATCATGGCCGAGATGGTTGAATTGATCCCTGGCGAAGCTGCTGAGCGAACGTTCCGGCGCAGTCTCAGGCGCGCGGCCAGCGCGCTGGCTCTGCTGCTGGCCATCGTGCCGTGGGGTTGCGCCGACAACTCCAGGGGCGGGCCCTTGGACCCGACGCCGGGCGCCAGCGTGATCCTCATCTCCCTCGACACGCTCCGGGCCGACCATCTGTCCTGCTACGGCTACGGGCGGGAGACATCGCCGCACATCGACGCGCTGGCAGCCGAGTCCGTGCTGTTCGAGCGCGCCTCGGCGAACTCGAACAGCACCGCGCCGTCCCACATGACGATGCTCACCGGAGTGCTGCCGGACGTTCACGGGGTTGGCAGCGACTTCGCCAACTCGCTGAGCCCGAGCCTTCCCTTTCTGCCGGCGTTGCTCGCCGAGGGCGGCTACCAGACCGTGGCTTTCGCCGATGGCGGCCAACTCAGTCCAGCGCTCGGCTTCCAGCGCGGCTTCGCGCACTTCGAGTCGCAGTTCGAGCGCTTCCGGACCAAGCTGGGACGCGTCGATGAGTTTCTCGCCAGGCGGGTGAGGGAGCCCACATTCCTCTTCGTGCACACGTACGCCACTCATGCGCCGTACATCCCGGAGCCGGAGCACGATGTCTACACCGATCCGGGTTGCAACGGCGTCCTCAGGGAGCGCGTCGCCGGAGCATACCGCATGCTCGAGGAGATCGACGCCAGCGGTTCGAGCAAGGCGCAAGACGCCGAGGCCCAGGCGATCTCCCAGGTGATGTCCGGCTTGTCCTACAAGGACCTGGGCGAGCAGGACGCGCGCTACGTCGTCGACCTCTACGACGGCTGCGTGCAGAGCGCGGACGCGGGGGTCGGCCGGTTGCTGGAGTCGCTCGACCAGAACGGCTGGCTGGAGCGCGCGTGGGTCATTCTCACCTCTGACCACGGCGAGGCGTTCAACGAGCACGGCACGTTCACTCATGAGCAGCTCCATCAGGCCGAGCTGCATGTGCCGTTGATCGTCCGCCCGCCCGGCGGCCTCCCCGGGGGACGGCGCGTCGATTCCCAGGTCAGGCTGGCGGACATCCTGCCGACCATTCTCCACGCGCTGGCGCTGCCCATCCCGGGAGCCATCCAGGGGCGGAGCGTCCTGCCGCTGGACTCGCTCACCGCGGGACCGGTGCTCGCCGTCGCTGGCAATGAGCCCGACTCGGACGCGGTGGTGCAGGCGGGCTGGAAGTTGATCCTGAAGCGCGGCCGTCCCGAGAGCCTGTATGACCTGCGGGCCGATCCCGCTGAGATCACCGACCTTGCCGACGCCGTTGCTGTTCGAGCGGAGCAGGGCAAGCTGTTCCAGACGTGGTCCGCCTTGGTCGAGGAGTGCCGCGCGCTGCGCGAGGCTCTCGGCGACCCGGCCCGCGCGGACGAGTTCGATGCGGCGGAGATCGATCAGTTGAAGGCGCTCGGCTACCTGAAGTGAGGCCGCCGCGCGGCTGAAACGTGAGCATGTCCTGCCTCCACCTCATCGCCACCTGCGCTTTCGGCCTGGAAGCGGTCGTCGCCCGGGAGCTCGCCGCCCTGGGGTACGCGGGACAGCCCGGGGACACCGGGCGCGTCCACTTCGACGGCGACGTCGCCGCCATCTGCCGCGCCAATCTGTGGCTGCGCACCGCCGACCGCGTGCTGGTCCGGGTGGGCGAGTTTGAGGCGAGTGACTTCGGCGCGCTCTTCGACCGCACGCGCGAGCTGCCGTGGGAGGAGTGGATCCCGCCGGATGGCGCCTTTCCAGTGATCGGGCGCTCCATCCGCTCGACACTGTCCAGCGTCCCGGCGTGCCAGAAGATCGTGAAGAAGGCGATCGTCGAGCGCTTGCGGCACGCCCATGGCGTGCAGGACCTGGCAGAGACCGGGGCCATGCGTCGCGTCGAGGTTGCCCTGCTGAAGGACCGCGCCACGCTCACCCTCGACACCAGCGGCGCCGGCCTCAGCAAGCGCGGCTACCGCACGCTCGTGGGCGCCGCACAACTGCGCGAGACGCTGGCGGCCGCCCTGGTTCTCCTCAGCTACTGGCGTCCCGAGCGCGCGCTGGTCGATCCCTTCTGCGGCACCGGGACCATCCCGATCGAGGCGGCGTTGATCGGCCGCAACCTGGCGCCGGGCTTGAACCGCGCCTTCGCCGCGGAAAAGTGGAGCGCGATTCCGGCCGCGCGCTGGCAAGAGGCGCGCGCGGAGGCGCGGGATCTGGCCGAGCGCGAGCGGCCCCTGCATATCGCCGGCACCGACGCGTCCGATGAGGCGCTGTCGCTGGCGCGCTTTCACGCCCGCGCCGCCGGCGTGGAGGCCGCCGTTCACTTCCAGAAGAGGGAGTTCGCGGGCCTCGAATCCCGGCACGAGTACGGCTGCCTCATCTGCAACCCGCCGTACGGGGAGCGGATGGGCTCCGCCGCGGAAGTGGAGACGCTCTATCGTTCCATCCCCGAGGTGCTGCGCCGGTTCAAGACCTGGTCGCACTACATCCTCTCCTCCCATCCGCGCCTGGAGGAGCTGGTAGGAAGGCCCGCCGACCGGCGCCGCAAGCTGTACAACGCCCGCATCGAGTGCACCTACTATCAGTTCCACGGGCCGCGACCGCCGGACCCGGAGCGGCCGCCGCCATTGGAGGCGCCGGCAGAGCGCGCCGCGTTCGGCGGGATATCGGATCAGGGGCGGCGTCAGGCCGAGGAGTTCGGGAACCGTCTGGCCAAGAACGCGCGCCACCTTCGGCGCTGGCCGGCGCGGCGCGGCATCACTTGCTACCGCCTCTATGACCGCGATATCCCGGAAGTCCCGCTGGTGGTCGACCGCTATCACGACTGCCTGCATATCAGCGAGTACGAGCGGCCTCACGAGCGCGGGCCCGCGGAGCACGCCGACTGGCTCGACCTGATGGTCGAGACCGCCGCGCGGACGCTCGAAGTGCCGCGCGCGAACGCCTTCCTCAAGCGCCGCGCGCGGCAGCGCGGCGCAAGCCAGTACCAGGTGCAATCGACCGCGGGCCGCACTGTCGTGGTGGAGGAGGGAGGGCTGCGCTTCGAGGTCAACCTGTCGGATTACATCGACACCGGCCTGTTCCTCGATCACCGCCTCACGCGCGGCCTGGTGCGCGAGCGCGCCGGCGGCCGCCGCTTCCTCAACCTGTTCTGCTACACCGGGACGTTCACGGTGTATGCGGCCGCGGGCGGGGCGCGCGAGACCACGTCGGTGGACCTGTCCCGGACCTACCTGGACTGGGCGCGGCGCAACCTGGAGCTGAACGGGTTCCTGGGCGGGGAGCACTGCCTGGTGGAGAGCGACGCGCGCGCGTACCTGCGGGCGCTGCCTGCCGGGCGGCTCTTCGATCTCATCGTCCTGGACCCGCCCACTTTCTCCAACAGCAAGTCGCTCCCTGACTTCTTCGAGGTGCGCAGGGATCACCCGGAGCTGATCCTGCTGGCGCTCGAACACCTCGCCGAAGGCGGCGAGGTGCTGTTCGCCACCAACTTCCGTGGCTTCAAGCTGCGGGAGGACGCGTTTGCCGGCGTCGCCCAGGTCGAGGAGATCAGCGCGCGCACCGTGCCCGAGGACTTCCGCAACCGGCGCATCCACCGCTCGTTCGTGTTCCGGCGGCGGGGCTAGCGTTCCGACGCCTTGCGCAGGCCCGGCGCGCCGCGCTCTTGCTCGCGCGCCACGTCCTCGAGCAGCACCTCCACGGCCTTCTGGAGCTGCCGGTCCGTGCCCGCGGGCAGCTCGCCCGGCTGCAGCCAGAGCAGGTGGTGGGGCACCGCGCCGTTCTGCTCCATGTCCTCGCCGGTGGTCTTGATGAACCAGCCGCGGTTGGGCGTACGGATCATGCCGATGTCCATGACTTGAGCGGCGCCCGTGCTGATCACCCCGCCGGCCGTGGGCGCGCCGATGAGCTGGCCGCGGCCGAGGCTCTTGATGGCGTGCGCGAAGATCTCGGCGTTGCTGAAGCTGTTCTGGTCGCAGAGCACGGCGATGGGCTTGTGCCAGGTGGCGTACACCTGACGGTCCTGCGGGTAGCCGGGTCCGCCGCCGCGCCCGACCGTGATGGCGTGCGCCGGCTGGGTGAGCGCGGTGAGCAGGTGGTCGGCCGTGTGGCCGCCGCCGTTGGCGCGCACGTCGACGATCAGGCCTTCCTTGCCGTAGGCGATGCGGTACAGCTCCTCCTCGAATCTGAGGAAGCTGGGCCAGCTCATGCCCTGGATGTGCAGGTAGCCGAGCTTCCCGCTGGAGGCCTGATCCACGGCTGCGCGGTTCCGGTCGAGCCACACGTCGTAGAGGCGCGCGCGCGCCGTCGCGTAGGAGATCGGCCGCAGAGTGACGTCGCGCTGCTCGTTCTTGTCGTTCTGCACGCGCAGCACGATGTCGCGCGCCGGCTCCCCGTTCAGCACCTGGCTCGCGTCAAGCGAGGGATCGACAGTGACGCCGTCCACGCTGAGGACGATCTCTCCGGGCAGGATGCGCGTCTTCTCCTCCTCCGCCGGCCCCTGCTTGATCACGTCGCGCACCTTCCAGCCCGGTCCCTTGTGCGCGGAATCGAAGCGCAGCCCGAGATGGGCGGTGACGACGTTCCAGGCGTCGGCGCCGCGGTAGCCGGACCACAGAGCGGTGAACCCCAGGTGCGATCCGTTCAGCTCACCGAGCATGAGGCTCACCACCTGCTGCAGGTCGCCCGGGTCGATGGCAGCGGCCGCCTGGTCCGCGTACTTGCGCCGGATCGCGTCCCAGTTGCGGTTGCCCAGGCGCTCGTCGTAGTAGGTGTCGCGCATGATGCGCCAGGCCTCGACGAAGGCGGTGCGGTAGCGCTCGGCGTGGTGCTGCTCCTGGCGCACGCTGAACGCGTGGCTCTCGACCTGGCCGGCGGCCGTCATCACGGCCGGCTGCCGGCTGCTCAGGCCGCCGGCCGACTTGGCCTTCTTCAGTCGGCGCGGTGCCTCGAGCACCGTGCCAGTGAGCTTCTTCGGCTCCATCTCGTCCGGGAAGGTCACGGTGTAGATGCCCCGGTCGCCCTTGGGCTCGGAGGTGAAGGCCAGCTTCTTCTCTTCGAGCCAGAAGAGCCCGCTCTCGGCGGATTCGGGCACGCTGATCTGGCGGATGCGATCGTGGATGCCGGCAAGGTCGATCTTGACCTCCGGCGGCTTCTCGTCCTCTTTCTTCTCCTCGTCCTTCTTCTCCTCTTCCTTCTCGTCGCCTTCCTTCCCCTCCTTCTTCTCCTGCTCCGCGCCGGCTCCGGCCGCCTTCGCCGCCTCTTTCTCCCCCTCCTTCCCTCCGTCCTTCTTGCCCTCCTCCTTCTTCTTGCGCTCCTTCTTCATCTTCTCCAGGGCCTTCTCCAGCTTGAGGTCGCGCGCATCCTTCTCCGCGTCCTCGGCGCGCAGCCAGACGTAGTACACGTCGACCTCCTGGTCGGCGCGGCGTCCGGCGAAGGCGATCACGCGGCCGTCTGGCGACCAGGTCGGGTCGAAGTCGTTGTCCGGGTGCACCGACAGGTTGAAGGCTTCACCCGCGCCGTCCGCCTGGGCGAGCCAGATGTCGCTGTTGTAGTCGTGGTCGTGGCGCGCGAAGACCAGCCACTTGCCGTCCGGCGACCAGTCGTATTCCGCCAGGTTCCAGGAGGCGACCACGCACCGCGCATCCTTGCCTTGCGCGTCCATGGTCATCAGGTCGCCCGCGCCGCGCACGAAGGCGAGGCGCTGGCCGTCCGGGCTGAAGCACAGGCCGCGCTCGACCTCGGCGTCGGTGGTCAGGCGCTTCAACACGAACTCCTCGTTCTGCCACCAGTAGAGCTCCGGGGCGGCGCGCTCGGCGCGCCACACGTCGCTCTGGCCGTCGCGCCGGCTGACGAACAGCAGGGCCTCGCCGTCCGCGGTGAACGCCGGGTCGCTCTCCATCTCCACCGTGTCGGTTACCTGGCGCGGCTCCTTCAGCTCCGTGTCCATGACCCACAGGTCGCCGCCGGCGATGAGAGCGATCTCCAGCCCGTCGTCCGTGAAGGCCGCCTCCTCGGCCGCGGAGACGCTGCGGCGCAGCCACTCCTCGCGCAGCGGCTCCCCGCCGTTCCGGATGTCGAGGCGCCGCGGAGCTTCCTTGGTGCCCGGCCGCAGGCGGTAGAGGTCGAAAAGGTGGCGGAAGACGATGGTCGAGCCGTCGCGCGAGATGGCCGGCCAGAGCACGGCGTCGTCGTCGAACGTCGTGAGCTGCGCCCGCGCCCCGGTCTCCAGGTCGTGCTCCCAGAGGTTGAACGAGCCGCTCTGCTGCCCGACGTAGTAGCAGCCCTTGCCGTCCGGCCGCCACAGCGGGCTGCGAAAGCCGAGGTCGTCCCGCAGCACCTCGCGGAAGGCGCGCTGGTCGAGGTCGTAGAGCCAGATCTGTCCGGCCTGGGAGCCGCGGTAGCCCTTACGGAACCAGGGGGCGCCCTCGCGCGTGAAGAGCAGCTTGCGGCCGCAGGGGGAGAGGGTGCCTTCCTCGCCGTAGTCGTCGAAGAGCAGCTCCTCGGCCGAGCGCGTGCGCCGGTTGACCTTGAAGAAGCGGTGCGCGTCGTACCAGAAGTGGTCGCGGCGCGCGAGCACCAGCAGGAAGTCCCCGGACGGGTCGTACTCCAGGAGCTCGCAGCCCTCGCTGTGGAAGGTGATCTGCTCGGGGGGCCCGCCCGCCGCGGGCATGACGAAGACCTGGTCGCCGCCCTGGCGGTTGGAGTTGAAGGCGATCTCCCGGCCGTCGGGCGAGAAGCACGGCGCGTGGTCGTTGGCCGGATCGCGCGTGAGCTGCACCGCGTTTCCGCCCTCGCTCTCGACCTGCCAAATGTCGCCGGCCCAGGAGAAGACCAGGGTGGACCCGTCCGGCGACAGGGCGAAGTCGCGGAGCATCCGGATGGGCTCGGGCTCGGCGGCGCGGCCGGCGGCAGCGAGCGCGCCGGCGAGGGCGAGAGCGAGCGGGACGCGAAGGCCCGGCATCCGTGGACGCACGCGCGGCGGGGCAGCGGCGGGTTGACCTTGCATGGAACCTGGTCCATTCGTGTGGTGGGATGGAAGGGACGCGGAAGTCCCATTCCTAGCGACTGGCCGGTCCTCTGGAAACACCCGACCGCGCCGAGCGCCGGGCCGTGGAGGCGATGGCCGTGACGACGAGAGTGTGGCTCATCCTGCTGCTGTTCGCCGCGGCGCGCGCGGCCCTGGCCGACGAGGTGGTCCTGCGCGACGGCACGCGGCTCACGGGCTGCCTGGCGCGCGACGAGGGCACGCGCGTGCTGGTCTGGCGCACGCTGGCCGACTTCCCCGCCACGTTCGAGGAGCACTCCTGGAGCGACGTGCGCGAGGTGCGCATCGAGCGCGGCCCGGAGTTCGACGCACATCCCGAGCTGCAGGACCTGTCGGTGACGCACATCGAGGTCGAGCCGCGCCTGGTAGGCCTCCACGGGCTCTACCACTACGACGAGACCGGCGCGGTGTCGCTCCGGCCGCGTCTGGAGCTGCCGCACCTGCCCGGGCACGTCGACCCGGAGCGCGCCGCGCGCGCCGTGCGGGACCTGGGCGACGCCGCGCTTCTCAGGCCCGAGGAGGCCGCGGCCAACGTGGAGCTCGCCTATCGTCCCGGCCAGCGCATCACCTTCCGCGCGCACGTGGTCAACACCGGCTTCGCCGCGGCGCGGCCCTTCCAGTACGCCTTCGCCATCGACGGCCGGGAGATCGGCCGCGGCCGCGCGGAGCAGCGCCTGGGCGTGCTGGAGCGCGCGGCGTTCGAGCAGGAGTGGGCCTGGCAGGAAGGGGAGCACACGGTCGCCTTCCGCGTCCTGCCGGGCGCCGAGGAGATCGCCTCGTGCAACGACGAGCGGCGCGAGGCGCTCTGGGCCTGGCCGTTCTTCTTCGCCGTGAGCCGCGCGCGCGTGGCCTACGCCCACGGCCGGCGCAACACGCTCGGCTCGTTCTCCTTCGAGGACTACTACCAGTGGCACCTCGACCTGATGAACGAGCTGTTCCGGCGCTCGGTCTACCCGTCGCAGCCTCAGGGCATCCGCGCGCGCGTGCGCCTCGACCGCATCCTCTACCTGGACGAGGCGGGCTGGGGGCCGGAGACCGATCAGGCGATCGACCGCGCGCTCGTGGGCAGAGACGGCCTCGGCCGCCACCAGGGCGGCTGGGTGTGGCGCGACTCCGACGCGGAGCGGGCCGGCGCCTGGCCTGAGCCCGCGGCCCCGTTCTTCGGCGCGGTCACGGAGTGGTCGCTGCCGCACGAGCTCGGGCACCAGCTCGGGCTCGTGGACCTGTACGGCTTCGACTACCACGGCGCCGACGCGGTCGCGGGCGCCGCGGGCCGGCCGCTGCGCACCGCCCACTTCTTCCGCCATCCGCGGGTGATGATGCACTGGCACGGCCCGCACCTCTTCTCCGAGTCGTCCGCTGCCTACCTCAACCGCACCTGGAACCGGCCGCGCGGCATCTACGGCGAGTACCTGTTCGAGACGCCGGAACGTGTCGCCCTGGTCGTGCTCGACGTGAACAGCCGGCCGCTCGCCGGTGCGCGCGTGCGTCTCTACCAGCGCGGCGTGCGCGTCGATCCGGACCGCCCGCCGGTGCAGGAGGAGGGCCTGCTCTGGCGCCCCGTGCTCGAGGACGGCGACTTCCCGGGGCGCATCGATCCGACGCCGGTGATCGAGGGCACGACCGACGCGGAGGGACGCCTGCCGCTGCCGAACCGGCCGGTGCGCGCGGTGCGCACGCTGAACGGCTACGAGCGCCGCCCCAATCCCTTCGGCAACATCAACGTCGTCGGCCAGCGCGGGCTCATGCTGGTCGAGGTCGCGGCAGCGGCCGGCGACGGGCGCGACCTGTTCTGGCTCGAGCTGATCGACCTGAACCTCGCCTGCGCCCGCGGCCATGCGGATCTGCACGTGGAGACGCTCAGGACCGGTTCTTCCTCGGAGGACTCGCCTCCGCCGCCGAACGGGGCGCGCCTCGAGACCGCGGACGGCGCGCGCTTCGTGGTCGTCTGGGATGGGCCGCGGGAGCAGGCCGTCCACCAGCAGCCGCACCGCTACCAGGTCTACCGGCGCGTGGCGAGCGAGGGGCTCAACTTCGAGCCCTGGGAGTGCCTGGCCACGGTCGGCGCGGACGCGCGGCGCCTGGAAGTGGGCCGCCTGGACGACCTCGCGGATCGGCCGGCCTGGTTCACCGACTACCGGCGCGTGGCCTTTGCCGTGTCCACGCTCAACGAGCGGGGCGTGGAGAGCGGCCTGGTGGAGCTGTTCGCCCCGCGCCTGGACCGGGTGAACGGCCTTCACCGCGAACCGCTCGAGCTCGGCGGCCGCTGCTTCCTGACGCTCGACGACGCGGCGAGCGTGGCGTGCATCCGCGGCCCCGGTCTGTTCGAGGACTGGACCCCGAGCGGTCCGGACGGCGACCATGGCGGCCTGCGCTTCGACACGAACGCCGCGGGAGCGCGCGTGTCCTGCCGCTTCGACCGGCACGCGGTCTACCTCTACGCGCCGGGCAGCACGCTGGCCGAGCGCTGCCTGGGGGCGCCGTGGGAGGCGGGCGACGCGCCCGGGCTGTTCCGCCACGTGGCGGACGCGTCCGTCGACCGGGACGGCTCCGTGGCCGCCGCCGACTTCGAGAACCGCCGCGTGCAGGTGTTCGACGCCGAGGGCGCGGTGCGCCTCTGCGTCACCGGACCGGAGCCCGGCCAGGCCTTCGAGCACAAGCCGCGGCGCGTGCGGCTGCGCGACGGCCTGCTCGCGGTGCGGGACGAAGCGGGCGTCTTCTACGTCCTCCGCCTCGACCTGGAGCGCGGCACGTGGACGCTTCTCGGCTCGCGCCAAGAAGCGGAGGACTGCGACTTCGAGGTCACGCGCGCGGGCGAGCTGCTGGTGCTCTGCCGTGCCTCCGGCCTGATCCGGCGCTGCGCCGCGGACGGCAGGGTGCTGGCCGAGACGGACTCACTCGGCGGCGTGCGCCTGGAACAGCCGCGCGGCCTCGTCTTGGAGCAGGACGGCGCGGTCACCACCTTCAACGCCTTCGCCGAACTAGCGACCGGCCGCGTCGAGTAGAGCCCAGGCCTTCCGCGCCAGGCGCACGAGGTTCTCCTCGCCCGCGACGTCGAGCAGGCGCGCGCGCGGGAACCAGCAGAGCTCGTGCGCCTCGGCGCTGGCGCGCGCCGTCTGGCAAGGCGCCGCGACGAGCAGGTAGCGCAGGTCGTGGTGCTCGTGCCGCGGCTCGCCGCCGTGCGCCGGGATGACGTGCACGTCCACGTCCACGAGCAGCGGCCGCGCCTGCTCGTGGAAGAGGATGAAGTGCTCCATCCCCGACTCCTCCTGCGCCTCGCGCAATGCCGCGGCGTGGATCCGAGATTCGCCGTCGACGTGGCCGCCGAGCTGCAGCCAGCGGCCGAGCTTGCGGTGGTGCGCCAGCAGGAAGGAGCCGCCATCCGGCGAGACGATCCAGGCCGCGGCCGTGAGGTGTCCGGGCACGCAGGTGCGCAGCAGGCAGTCGTCGTGCGCTCGCACCAGGCCGGCGACGCGGCCGGCGGTTCCTTCCTCGCCCGGCCAGCGGCGCTGGTAGCGCTCGAGCAGGTCGAGCAGCGCGGCGCGCTCCGCGGGCGTGATCACTGGCGGGCGCGGCTGCTTCATGGCAGCACCTGCACGCGGCCGTCGCTGAGCCGCAGGCGCTCCGCGGCGTAGAGGTTCACCGCCTCGGGATAGGCGACTTCTTCCTGCTCGAAGACGCGGTGCGCGATGTCCTCGGCGCTGTCCTCGAAAAACACCGGCACGGTGCGCTGCAGGATGATCGGCCCGTGGTCGTACTCGTCGTCGGCGAAGTGCACGGTGCAGCCCGAGACCTTGACGCCGGCGGCGCGCACCGCCTCGTGCACGCGCAGGCCAAAGAAGCCCTTGCCGCCGAAGCCTGGGAGGAGCGCCGGGTGGATGTTCATGACGCGCCCGCGCCAGCGCTCGGCGATGGGCAGGCGCGCGAGGAAGCCGGCGAGCAGGGCGAGGTCCACGCGCGCCGCCTCGAGGCGGCGGTACACCTCGGCGGCGAAGGCCGCCTCGCTCGGGAAGGAGCCCGGCGGCAAGGCGAACGCGGGCAGGCCGAGGCGCGCGGCGCGCTCCAGCGCGTAGGCCTGCTTCGAGCTGGAGATGACCAGGACCACCTCGCCGTGCAGGGAACCGTCGCGCGCGAGCGCGGCGAAGTTCTCCAGGGTGCGGCCCGTGCCGGACACGAGCACGCCCAGGCGCAGGCGGCGCGGCCCGCGGCTCATGGCGACCCGCCCGCGAGGGCGAGGGTGGCGCTGCCGTCGTCGAGGATCTCGTAGGCCGCGAGGAAGAGGTCGCTGCCGCGGTAGTCCGCCACCAGCCGGCCGAGCTTGGAGGCCGCCTCGGCGAAGTGCAGGCCGGGGGCGTCGCTGCGGAAGGGCTCGAGCGCCTGCTCGAACAGCGCGGTCGCCTCGGCTTCCTGGGCGAAACGGGCCTGCAAGGCGGCCGCGGCCTCGGCGAGAGCGGGATCCTGCGCCAGCTCGGCGAACAAGGCAGGGAGCTTCTGGCTGGCGGGCACGGGCATCTTCAGGCCGGCGAGCGCCTGGCGCTGCGCGGCGCTCCAGCCGGCCTGTGGGTCGTAGGCGCGCAGCTGCGCGGCGATGGCGCGCACCACGAGGTGCTGCTGGGCCGCGCTCAGGGCGAGGGCGCCGCGCGCGACCGCCAGGCGCTCTCGTCCCGACGTCCCGCAGCGGTCGAGGAACAGGTCGAGGAACTTGTCGACCGTGTCGAACGAATGGAAGCGCAGCACGCTGCGCGCCGAGCCGGCGGTACGCGCGATCTCGATCTGGATGCCGTCCCCCTCGGCCGCCAGGCCGACGATGCTCGCCTGGAGCTGGCGCTCCGGATGCACGATCAGGGTGCTGCCGAGCGTGCCGCTGGCGACCGCTGTCCGGAACGCCTCGAGCGCCGCGGCCGCGTCGCGCAGCGGCTCGGTGCGCCGGCCGAGGTACTCGCGGTACTCCGCGGTCGCGAGCTGGCCCCTCAGGATCTCGAGCGAGGAGAGCGCGTCCGCGAAGCGGTACTCCCTGATGGACTGGAAGAACGAGTTCCAGTCGAAGTCGTTCCTCAGCCTTTTCAGGTCAGCGCCGAGCAGCCGCAGGCGGTGCGCCTGCTCCGCCTCGGCCACGCGCGCGCGCAGCAGCTCGGCCGAGGCGGCCGCCTCCGCCAGGCGGTCGCGCAGCGCCCTGGCCTCCTCGGGCAGGAGGTCCCGGCCGGCGAGCAGCACCTCGATCTCGTCAACCGCGCGGCGCGCGGCGTCGAAGGAGCCGGCGTCGAGCGCGGTAACCGCCCCGTTCATGGCGCTGGTGAGCGCCGCCTCGGCCTCGGCGGCGACGCGCGCGCGCAGGCGCTCGACCGCCTCGGCGAAAACGGCGTCCTGGCGCAGGTCGGCGCTGTCCGTCTCGGTCTGCAGCAGGGCGAGCTGCGCCACGGCGAAGCGCTTCTGCGCCAGGGCCTGGCCCACCCGGGACTCGAGGTCGGCCACGACGGCGGCGGCGCGCGCGGAGCGCTCCGCCGCCCCGCGTTTCTCGCTCTCGATCTCCGCCTCGATCTCGGCCGCCTTGGCCAGCGCCTTGGCGCCGGCCTCGGTCCCGGGGAACTTCGCCTCCAGGGCCCGCAGGGCCGCGGCCAGCTCCTCGCGCGCCAGCCCGCCCGCGTGCTCGTCCAGGTCGAGGCGGGCGGCCAGCGCGTCGTTCTCGACCTTCTGGCGCTCGAGCAGGCGTGTCTGTTCGGCCATCTGCTCGGTCAGCTCGCGCGTGCCGGAGTCGTCGACGACGGTGACGGGGGAGCCGTTGTCCGGCGTGGCGGAGCCGTTGCCGCGCAGCCCGAGCGCCACGCCGACGGCGGCGATCACGACCGCCAGCAGCGAGAAGACCACCGCCTTGCGGCCCCCCGACCTGGCCTGGACCTTCTCGATCTCCTCGATGAGCTGGGACGCGCTCTGGAAGCGCTCCGCCGGGTCCTTCTTCACCAGGCGCTGCAGCAGCGCGGCGACCTTCTCCGGCACGTCCGGGCGCTGCTCGCGCACCGAGGGCGGTTCATCCTTCACCTGCTGGCGCAGGATCTCCTGGGCGTTGGCTCCGTGGAAGAGAGTCTTGCCGGTGAGCATGCGAAAGAAGGTCGCGCCCAGCGAGTAGAGGTCGGAGCGCACGTCGAGGGGCAGGCCGCGCGCCTGTTCGGGGGAGATGAAGTGGGGCGTGCCGAGGATCGCGCCGCCGGCCTCCCCCTCGTGCGCGGCCAGCGCCAGCCCAAGGTCGGCGATCTTGATGGTGCCGATGTCGGTCAGCATCAAGTTGGCCGGCTTGATGTCGCGGTGGATGAGCTTCTTCAGCTCCGCGTACTGCAGGCCGCGGGCCGCGTCGCGCAGCCACTTGAGCGCCTCCTCCACCGAGAGCCGGCCGCCCTGGTTGAGGCGGTCTTCCACGGTCCCACCCGGCATGAACTCCATGGCGTAGAAGGTCAGGCCGTCGGCGCGGTCGACGTCGTACACCTGCACGATGTTGGGGTGGTTGAGCTGGCCCGCGGCGCGCGCCTCCTTGAGGAAGCGCTCGACGAAGGCCGGGTCCTGGGACAGCTCCGGAGAGAGGATCTTGAGCGCCACCTCGCGGTTGAGCGAGAGCTGCAGCGCGCGGTAGACCGTGCCCATGCCGCCGCGGCCGAGGCGCTGCAGCAGCTTGTAGCCGCCGAGCGTGCGGCCGGCCGCGCCGCCCGCTTCCTCGTCCGAGAGGAAGCTGAGCAGGGTGGTGCCGATGGTGATCCTGTCCCCGGACTTCAGCTCGACCACGGCATCGATGGGGTGGTCGTTGACCAGCGTGCCGTTGCTCGACCCGGCATCCTTGAGGAAGAACCGGCCCTCCTTGCCGCGCAGGCCGGCGTGGACGCGCGAGACCAGTTCGTCCTCGACGGTGATGTCCGCGGTCTGGTCGCGCCCCACGGTGTAGACCTTGTCCACCTCCAGGCGCACCGCCTGTCCTTTGCTCGGACCCGTTTCGTAGATCAGGAAAGGCACCGCTCAGACACCCGCATCCGGCTGTTCGAGGCCGCGGAAGAGGGCGCGCCCCACGCGCACGAGCGTGGCACCCTCTTCCACCGCGATTTCGAAGTCGTCGGTCATTCCCATCGAGAGATGGTGGAACGTCTCCGCGACCAGACCATTCTGGCGCAGGTCGTCCCGCAATTCACGCAGGCGGCGGAAACACGGGCGAGAATCTTCCGGATCGCTGGAAAGCGGTCCCATGGTCATGAGGCCCACGGCCTCCAGCGCGCGGGCGCTCGCCGCCCGCGCCGCCAGGGCCGAGAGCTCCTCCGCGCTCGCGCCCGACTTGGTCCCTTCGCCCGACAGGTCGAGCTGGAGCAGGACTTTCGGCCGCTGTCCCAACTCCGCCGCGAGGCGATCGATACGGTCGAGGAGGGCCAGCGAGTCGACCGAGTGGATCCAGGCGAACAGCCCGAGCGCGCGCCGCGCCTTGTTCCCTTGCAGGTGGCCAATGAGGTGCCAGGTGGCGTCACGTTGGAAGGGCTCGACCTTCGGGGCCGCGGCCTGGACGCGGTTCTCGCCGAGATCGGAAACGCCCAGGCGCACCAGCGCGCGGATGACCTCTGCCTCCACTGATTTGGTCACCGCGACCAGCCGCACCTCGTCCGGATCCCGGCGCACGCGGGCGCAGGCGGCGCGGATCCGCCCCCGCACCTCTTCGAGGTTGCGTCTCAGGGGCTCTTCCAGGCTCGTGCTGGGCATCATGTTGGGCTCGCCGCTCCGCCAAGTTTCTGCTTGACCGAGTTCCGGGTCATCCTAGGATCCTCCCGTCCTAGATTCTTGATTGGTAAGCCTTTTCCGTGTGATCAAGAACCGCCGCGGCCGCCAGTCGCGACTCCCAGGCAGTGAAGGAGTGCCCCGCATGTCGAGGCGATCGTTTTGCAGGATGTCATCCTTGTCCCTGCTGGCCGCCGCGCTTGGCTGCGCATCCTTCGAGGGCCGTTTCCCGCCCGACAGCTCGGTGCCGATGACGGCGCAGGCAGTGGCCGAGGCAGCGCTCCTGACGGGGACGTCGTGGGAGCCCATCCCCTTCAAGCTGCGCACCGGCGCCGAGATCGGCTCCCTGGAGATCGTGGGGGACACGATCTACGCCGTCGATTCGACCGCGACCGCGCACGCCATTGACCTGGCGCAGGGCACGCATCGCTGGGTGTTGAACCTCGGGCGCATGCCGACGCGCCCGGTGGCCGTGGGGAGCGACCACGTCGCCTTCCTGTCCAAGAGCCACATGACCGTCGCGACGCGCCTGAGCGGCACGCTGACCCTGCGCAAGGACCTGGAGTTCACGCCTTCCTCGGACGCGGCGCTCACCTTCGACACGCTCTACGCCGGTGCCTGGGGGAACGGCACCAGGCTGCGCTCGGTCTCGATCACCGACGGCTGGCAGGGATGGTTCTACGGCACGGACGCGCCCGTTACGAGCGGTCCGGTGGTGGCGGGTGCCGGCGCCGACAAGATGGTCTACTTCACCAGCGAGGACGGCCGGGTGATCGCGCTGCCGCCCCGTCCGGCCAGCGCGGCGCCGCCGGCGGAGGTCAACTGGGAGACGCGCACTCTCGGTCGCAACTCCGCCGACCTGGTGTGCGACGACCTGCACGTGTACGTCGCGTCCGAGGATCACGCTCTCTATGCCCTGAACCGCACGGCCGGCACGATCGTCTGGAAGTGGCTCGACGCGAACTGCCCGCTGCATGACGCGCCGGTGGTCGCGGGCGACACGGTCTATCAGCCGTTCGAGGGCACCTTGGCGGCCCTCGACCGCATGACGGGGGTGGAGAAGTACCGCTACTGCGGCGCCGAGCGCTTCCTCACCCGCATCGACCAGCGCGACTACTTGAAGCTGCACGAGGGCGGCATCGCGGTCGTGGATGCGGCCACGGGCGAGGAGCTCGCCGTGGTGCGTTCGCCCCTGTTGGCGTTCGTGCCGAGCAATCCCGCCGGGGCGGCGCTCGTCTTCAGCGACGGCCGGGACATCTTCTCGCTGCGCTGATTCCCGAGCCTTGCCCTGAGCTGGCAGCGGCCGCGCCTTGCACTGCCGGGCGCGGCGCCGTGGCCATGCGCGTCCGCGGCCGGGAGTCGCTATCCTGTGGCCGAGCGGCTGGGAGTTCGGACCAGGCTCCGGAGCCGGACATGGCGGATCGGCACATCGTCCTGGCGGCGCGCGGCCTGTTGAGCGCGCGCGGCTTTGCGCGGGAGTTCTCGCATCCCTGGATCGGGAGCGAGCACCTGTTGCTCGGCATCCTCAGCCTCGACGGCAGCGCGGTGCAGGCGCTCCTGCGCGCCCGCGGGGTCGATCCGGAGGCGCTGCGGCACGAGGTGGAGCGCATGCAGCCGGCCGAGATCAAGCGCGAGAAGGCGCGCCTGCCGCTGGCTGACTCGCTGCGGCGCGTGATCGACGCCGCGCGCGAGCTGACCGGAAGCGGGGTCCTGGAGGAGGTGCGCCTCGAGCACCTCCTGCTCGCCATGCTGCGCGAGCGCGCGGGCATGGGCTACGCCCTGCTGCTCAAGCAGGACGTGGACGTGCTGGACCTCGAGCGCGACCTGGTGGCGCTGCTCGAGCGCGAGGGCACGAACCAGGGGAGCGTGCAGCTCGGGGCGTGAGGTGACGAGGCTACTTGCGCGCCTCGAGGCGGGCGAGGGCCGCGACGATCTCGGCATGCAGCGGCCCGTTCGTGGCCAGCACCCCGCGGTTCTGTTCCAGGCGCGCGCCGTGGCGGAAGTCGAGCGGCCGGCCGTCCACGTCGGTGGCGACGGCTCCGGCCTCGCGCGCGATGGCCACGCCGGCGGCGTGGTCCCAGACGTTGTCGCGGTAGTCCGGGCGGGAACGCGGGCGCAGGTACACCTCGGCCTCGCCGCGCGCCAGCGCCGCGTACTTCACCTGGCTGTCGACGCGCACGATCCCGCCGCCGAAGCCTTCGTCCACGAGCGCGGTCAGGAGCGCCGGGTCGCCGTGACTCGCTTCCACGCTGCCGAGGATGCGCACGCGTGCTCTCTCCGCGCAGGCGCTGGCGCACACGCGCTTCTCCGGGCCGCCGTCGAGGGGGACCTGGAAGGCGCCCGCGCCGCGCGCCGCGGCGAAGATCACCCCGCGCGGGCTGGAGGGCTGCGCAGGATCGACCGCCAGGTTGGGGCAGATCAGGAGGCCCGCGACCGGGACGTCCTCCTCGAGCACGCCGATGGCGATCGCGTACTGCTCGCGGCGGATGAAGCCCTTGGTGCCGTCGATCGGGTCGATGGCCCAGCGGATGGGCGAGGCCGGGTCGCCCTGGTGGTCGATCCAGGCGCAGAGCTGGTCGAAGGGAACCTCCTCGGCCAGGGCCTCGGCGACCAGCTTGTTGACCTGCCGGCCGACCACGGCGTCCGCCTGCGCGCGCAAGTGGGCCGAGTTCTCCTCGGCCAGGATGGCGTGTCGTGGAAAGGCCGCGGCGATGGCGCGCAGGATGACCGCCTGGGAGGCGTAGTCGGCGATCGTGACCGGCTCGTTCCCGGCCTTCGACCGGGGCACGCCCGCGACCACGCGCTCCTGCTGCACGCGGCGGCAGATCGCGGCCGACAGCCGGCCCGCCGCCAGGCCGACGTCGAGGAAGGCGCTCGGGTCGATCTTCATGGCGGCGCACGCTACGGCGCGGCCGGCGCGAAAGCAAGGTCGGCCGGGCGCCTGCCCTGAGCGTGCCGCGTCACTCCTTCTGCGCCTGTGCCGCGTCCTCCTGCTGATGCAGGTGCTGCCACCACTCGGGCTCGCTCTTGAGCTGCCGGTCGAACCAGGCGAGGATCGTCTTCATCCAGAGCTGGCGCTTGGGATAGGCGAGGATGCGGTGGTCCTCGCCCTCGAACCGGACCAGCTCGACCTCGCGGCCGAGCAGCCGCAGCGCGGTGTACATCTGCTCGCTCTCGCCCACGGGCACGTTGGTGTCGGCGGCGCCGTGCAGCAGGAGCAGCGGCGTGCGGATGCGGTCGGCGTGGAACAGGGGGCTCTGCTCCACGTACAGGTCGGGCCGGTTCCAGGGGAAGCTGTCGGCCGTGGCCACCGCGCTGTACAAATGCCCCCAGTGCCCTTCGCCCCAGTAGCTCGAGATCGAGCTGATGCCGGCGTGCGCCACGGCCGCGCGAAAGAGGTCGGTTCGGGTGATGAGCAGCATGGTCATGAAGCCGCCGTAGGACGCGCCGATGCAGCCGACCCTCTCGCGGTCGGCGAACGGGTGGGCGTCGAGGAAGGCACGCGTGCCTTCGATGATCTCGTCCGCGGTGCGCTTGCCCCAGTCGTTGACGTGCCGGTCGGAGAACTCTTGGCCGTAGCCGGTGGCGCCGCTCGGGTTCAGCACGTACACGATGTAGCCGTGCGCCGCCCAGACGTTCCTCGGGTAGCGGCCGCCGAACTCGCGCGCGACCGGGCTGGTGCCGCCGTAGTAGTAGACGATGCACGGATAGGTGCGACCGGCCTCGAAGTCCGGCGGGTAGTGCACGCAGCCGTCGAGCACGTCGCCCCCCGACGAGCGGAACGACCAGTCCCGCACCGCGCCCGGCTGCACGTCCACCCAGGTCCTGGCGCCCGGAACGTGGAGCAGGCGCGGCGGCGCGCCGGCCGCGAGGTCGAGCGCCAGCAGGCGCGGCGGCTCGACGGCGGACGAGCCGAGGACGACCAGGCGCGGCGCGTGGCGTGCCAGGGAGAAGCCCGTGACCACCTCCACGCCGCAGGGCAGGGCCTCGAACGTGCCCGCGGCCGGATCGCAGCGGAAGAGCCCGACGCGCGCGCCCTCCTCGGCGCGGGCGTAGATCCGGCCGTCGGCTGGCGACCAGATCGCCTCCTCGACGCTCGGCGCGAAGTCCGGGGCGAGCGGCGTGACCTGGCCGGCGCGGTCGAGCAGGTAGAGGCCCAGGTCGTAGTCGTTGGGCACGTACCCGGCGGGCCCGCTCCCGGCGTGCTCCAGGCCGAGCGTCGGCCCGCCGCGCAGGAGGATGCGCTCCCCGTCCGGCGCGTAGCAGGCCGCGGCAAAGGCCGCGGACTCGATGAGGCGGCGCGCCTCGAGCGTGGCGAGGTCCAGCTCGAGGAGC
>DYIW01000449.1 GCA_020723465.1 Phycisphaera mikurensis | reverse complement strand
GCCTACCCCGCGATCGCCCATCGCTACGAGGGCGCGGCGCCCGAGCCGGCGCTCGCGGCGGCTTCTGGTTGGGCCGGTGCCGCGCCCTTGGCCGCGGCGCAGGGTGTCGCCCCGGCGCAGAGCGCCAGGCTGCACAGCACGACCAGCGCGGTGCGCGCGGCGCCGGCCGGCAGGAATGCCGCCCGGGCGCCGCGCATGGGCCCGCACAGGCGCCAGTGCCCGGTTCTCGTGGCATGCTCCTGAAGTGTGGGCATGACCTTTCTTCGAACGCGGCGTGCGAGCGCGGGAGACCCGCGTCGCACCGTCGCGGTGGCGAGAGGCGAAGATTCTTGCCGTCATCGTCACGAGCGGGCGCGGAACCTGAGTCCGGGCCGCCCTTCGGCGCGGCACTCGCAGACAGGTTCTTAGCCCGGGAGCGCCTCCAGGCCGCGCTCCACGGCACGCAGGAGCAGCGGTTCGCCTGGCCAGCGCGCGCGGACGCGCTCGAGCAGGTGCTTTCCGGCCGGGTCGCCGAAGGCGATCAGACAGTCCACGAGCGCCTCGGCAAGTTGCAGGCGCGCGCGCGGGGAGGCGCTCTGGAAGCGCTCGTCCTCGTCGCCCAGGACGCGGTACATCTCGCCTGGGTCGAAGACGCGTGTCACGATCTCCTTCTCGAAGAGAGGCAGCGCGAGCTCGCGGGCACCCACCTGGCGGAAGGCCTGCACCAGGATGCCGAAGCTGTGCAGGCGCACCTCGTACTCGGTGTGCGTGATGGTGTCGCGGAAGAAGGAGCGCTGGAAGAACTCGCCCATGCGCCGCCCGGCGCGCGACAGGGGCTCGGCCGCCTCGGCCAGGCCGATCCGGCCCAGGGCCTCGACCGCGGCGTCCACCACGCGGAAGTCCAGGTCGTCCTTCTTGACGGCCGCCGCCAGCAGCGGGACGCACTCCGGCAGGCCGATGTCGCCGAGCGCGGCCGCGGCCAGCACCTGGGCGTCGGCCGGCGCCTTCTTCGAGCCGAGGACGCCGGCCAGCGCGCGCGCCGCCTCCTTGGTCTTGATGGCGCCAATCTTCTTCGCGGCCTCGAGGCCGCCGCCGCCACCCTGGCGCAGGGCGGAGATCAGCTCGTCGAGGCTGGCCTCCTGACCCCCTGCGCCGCCCGGCTCCGGCCGGGATGGGTCGCCGAAGGCCTTGACCTCCGCCTTGCCGACCTTGCGCTCGAAGGAGGAGGCGGGGAGCTTGCGGTTGCCTTCCTTGCGGATGCCGGCGAACCAGGCGAAGATGTCGCGCCGCACCTCGTCGGGGAAGCCGTGGCCCACGCCGTTCAGCTCGGTGTAGACGAAGCGGGAGCGCGGCATCTTCTTCTTTAGGTCGCCGCGCAGGGCCTGGGCGGCGCCGCGGTCGCGCCCGACGTCGCAGATCGGGTCGTCCGCGCCGTGGTAGATGTAGACGGCGGTCTGTTCGAGGTCGAGGCCGGCGGGGCCGCCGCCGCCGGAACAGGGCGCGCAGGCGGCCCACACGTCCTTCATGCGCGGCGCGAAGTGCCACACGCCGAAGCCGCCCATTGAGTGTCCGACCAGGTAGAGGCGCCGCGGATCGATGTTGTAGAGGACCTGCATCTCCTCGAGCAGCGCGACGAGCAGCGGCTCATTGGCGCCGTTGTTCCACGGCGCCTTGAGGGCGGTGGGGCAGGCGACGATCCAGCCCCAGGTCTCGCCGAGGTCCTGATAGAAGTTGATCGCTTCCTCGCCCGAGCCCGTAACCAGGGTCTCGTCCACTCCGCCCACGCCGCCGCCGTGCAGGCCGATGACCAGCGCCGTGGGTTCGAGCGGATCGTAGCGCTGCGGCACGTACACGGCGTAGGTCGCGCCCGGCGCCTGGTCGCTGTCGATGGTCAAGGGCACCTTGTCGCGGCGGCCTCTGGCGATGCGCGCAGAGCGCCGCGCGCGCTCCAGGTACACGCCGCCGCGGCGGCTTCCCGCTTCTCTGAGCGCCAGCAGGCGCGTCTCCGCCTCGGCCGTCTCGGCCGCCGCCAGGTAGTCCCGCTCGGCCGCGCGCGCCCGCGCGTCGAAGAGCGGGTTCTGGCGCAGGAACGCCGTCCAGCGCTCCGCGCCGAAGCGCTCGAGCGCGCGCGCGTGGCCTGGATCGAGCAGCAGCGTCCAGGCGAGGTGCGTCTCGGCCGCGGGCGTCAGCTCGTGTTCGAGGCAGAAGAGCGCCAGCTCGAAGTGGTCATCCGCCGCAAGGCCCGCGCGCGCGGAGCGCGCCAGGAGCTCCACTTCGGGCGGGTCGGCGATGATCACGTTCTCGACCTTGTCCGCGGGCACGCGGCTTTTCTCCGGGATGCCCCAGGTCATGCCGGGGTGGCGCGAGTTCCACGGGTTGATGACCGTGCCTTCGCCGTCGCTCCGCGACACGATCACGTCGCTGATCCTCTTGCCGCCCCTCAGGACGATGGTGTCCGCCAGGGCGGGAGCGGCGCAGAGGCAGGACACGGAGAGGAGCACGACCAAGCGCATGCGACCTCGATGCGGCGGCAGACCTCCACGGAGAATGCGAAGGGAAGGCGGCGCTGTCAACGTTGGATCGGAGCCGGAGGGGAGAGGAGTGTGTCGAGCGATCGCGGCCGTTTCCCCGGCCTCCGGGGACGGGAGCGCGCCTTCCGGTGCATGGTGTGCGCGACGAATGGTGGGTGGCCTGCTGGCGGCGGAGGCGACGCGGCAGGCCCAGCGCGACGAAGGCACGGCAGGCGTGAAGGGTCCGGGGCGGCGCGGCCGTCCCCTGCGCCGGGGAAGCGCCGCTCCGCTCGTGCAGCGCGCCGTCTCGACGGCCCAGGTCAAGGCGGGCCGCTCCGTTTCAACTCACTTGCGGAAGGCGGTCGCGGGCGGGAGAGGAGCCCGCTCCCGCCCCAGAATGCTTGCAGCGCGCGAGGATGCGCGGTGTGCCGAGCGATCGCGGCCGTTTCCCCGGCCTCCGGGGACGGGAGCGCGCCTTCCGGTGCATGGTGTGCGCGACGAATGGTGGGTGGCCTGCTGGCGGCGGAGGCGACGCGGCAGGCCCAGCGCGACGAAGGCACGGCAGGCGTGAAGGGTCCGGGGCGGCGCGGCCGTCCCCTGCGCCGGGGAAGCGCCGCTCCGCTCGTGCAGCGCGCCGTCTCGACGGCCCAGGTCAAGGCGGGCCGC
>DYIW01000448.1 GCA_020723465.1 Phycisphaera mikurensis | reverse complement strand
AAGGTGGCCGTCGCCTTGACCTCGAGCGAGCCCTCGCCGTTGAGGCTGCCGGCGAACACGGCATCGCCCGGGTGCTTCTCGACAGGGATGCTCTCTCCCGTGACGGGCGCCTGGTTCAGGCTCGAGTCTCCGCTAACGACCGTCCCGTCGGTGGGCACCGCCTGGCCTGGCCGAACCAAGAAGATGTCGCCGACGCCAAGCTCCTCGACCGGGATCTCTACGTCCATCCCTTCGCGACGGATGGTGGCAGTCTTCGGAGCCAGATCCATCAGTGGAGTTGACCCGCTTTCGTGGACACCCTCGATGGCGCGACAATGCGCCGGGAGTGTTCCATGGCGAAACGCAAGAGACGCAAGTTCACGACCGAGTTCAAGGCTGAGGTGGTCGCGCTCTGCCGGGCCGGCGACCGCAGCATCGCGCAGGTGGCCAAGGATTTGGGCCTGACCGAGACCGCCGTCAGGGAGTGGGTCAAGCAGGCGTCGCTCGACGAGGGCAGACGCGCCGATGGCTTGACCAGCGCGGAGAAGCAGGAGCTCACCGAGCTGCGGCGCGAGGTGCGGGTCCTGCGGGAGGAGCGCGACATCTTAAAAAAAGCGACGGCCTTCTTCGCGAAGCAGAGCCGGTGAGGTTCGCCTTCATCGACGCGCAGAAGGCCCAGCATTCGGTCGACATGCTCTGCCGGGTTCTCGAGGTGTCGCGCAGCGGGTACTACGCCTGGAAGGGGCGAGAGCCCTCGGCGCACAGCAAGAAGGACGCCCAGCTCGCGGTCGAGGTTGCGGCGGTCCACGAGGGTAGCCGACGGACGTACGGCAGCCCTCGGGTCCACGCCGAGCTGCAAGCGCGCGGACAGCAGGTGAGCCGCAAGCGCGTCGCGCGCTTGATGCATGAGAACGACCTGCGGGCCCGACGGAAGCGGCGGTTCCGCGTCACGACGAATTCGAAGCACGCGCACCCGGTCGCCCCCAACCTCGTCGAGCGTCAGTTTGAAGTCACTGCCCCCAACCTCGTCTGGGTCACCGACATCACCTACGTCTGGACGCGCCAGGGCTGGCTGTACCTGGCCGTCATCCTCGACCTCTTCGCCAGGCGCGTCGTCGGCTGGTCCTGCGGGGACTCCCTCGAGGGAGAGCTGACGCTGCGAGCGCTCGAGATGGCGCTGCGGACCCGCCGCCCGGCAGGCCGCCTGATTCACCATTCCGACCGCGGCAGCCAGTACGCCAGCGACGAATACCGCAAGCGGCTCGCTGCGGCGGGCATGACCTGCAGCATGAGTCGCAAGGGCGACTGCTGGGACAACGCTGTCGCCGAGAGCTTCTTCGCTACGCTCAAGGCAGAGCTCGTCGACGAGGCGGCTTTCATCACACGGGACCAGGCCACCTCATCGATAGCCGACTACATCGAGAGCTTCTACAACCTCCAGCGGAGGCATTCACACAACGGCTATTTGAGCCCTATCGAGTTCGAGCTGCTTGCTCAGAGCGCCGCGCTTGCGGCATAGTCACGGTGTCCACGAGAGCGGGTCAACTCCACAGGGCCTCAATCGCCTTGCGGGTCTTCTGCTCGGTGTAGCCCTCCATCGCCTCCGAGATGGAGTAGAGGAAGGCGAGCATCGCACCCTCGAGGGGCTGGCCCATGAGAGTCGCGACCACCGCGGCGGTGAGCATGAGGAGCTCGATGCCGACCTGGCGCTCGCGCACGAGCTCCTCGACGGCCTCGCGCCCGAAGTAGTAGGCGCCCACCACGAGCGAAAGAAGCAGGAGCGCCCAGGACAGGGCCATCGGCCCATGCGCCCGCGTGACGAGCCAGCCCGCGGCCAGGATGATCCCCGAGGCCACCGATGTAAGCACCTTGGGGTTTCTCCATAGCGCTGGCGGCCGCACCCCTTCCCGCCGCTGGCGCACCGGGAACCCGAGGCGCTCGAGCTGCGCTCGCACGAGGTCAGCCGACGTCGCGGCGGGATCGATGGTCACGCGCACCTTGGCGCTCTTGGGAAAGACGACGGTCTCGAGGATACCCGGTCGACCGTCGATGCCCCGCCTCAGTCTGGTGGCGTCGTGCTCGCAGTCCAGGTTGGCGACGAGGAGCTCGAGCTGCTGTTGATTCACGGCGACCCTCCTTCGGCGCCGACCGCGCGCCTGAGCTCCGCTTCCGCGACGCGAACGTCCTCGACCGATTCGATGTGCCCACGCCGCGCCTCGAGCGCGTCCCGACGGATCAGGATGAGCTCGAAGAGGCCGATCTTCCCCGCGCGGTAAGCGGTCGCGAGCAGCGCGAGGTTCTCCTGCGCGGCCTGCACCACCTCGCCCTCGTAGGCGCGGGCAGCCTCGCGGGCTGTGATGAGGCGCGAATGAGCGAGGAGCACCTCCTGGCGCACGCGCCGCAGGGTGGCCTCGAGCGCTCGCCGCGCCTGGATGAGCCGCGCGGCCGCGACTCCCTGGCCCGCTTGGTTGCGATTGAAGATCGGCAGGTCCAGAGACAGCGTGCCCAGGATCGCGTCGGCGCCTTCCTCGCGCTGGTAGCGGGCACCGAGGCGCGGACGCGGCAGCCATTCCTTGCGTGCCACCCGACCCTCGGCGGCCGCGACCTCCACCCCGTGGCGCGCCGCGATGAGATCGGCCCTCGCGCGCTGCGCCCGCCTGACCAGCATCTCCGCGTCCTCGGTGGGCAAGAGGCCTGTCTTGAGATCGCCCTGCAGGCGGAGCTCGTCGGTCGATTCCAGCGCGAGCAGCAGCCGGAGTTCCTTGTGGCCGGCGGCCAGGCGCTGGGTCCCCAGCCTCAGCTCGCGGGACGCGCGACCGACCTCGATGCGCGCCGTGTTGACCTCGATCTTCGAACCGTCACCCACCTCGAGGCGCTTCTCCGCCGCTTTCAGCGTCTGCCGGGCGAGCTCCACCGCCTGCCTGGCGACGCCGAGGAGCTCTGCGGCGGAGAGCGCCCGGGCGAAGGCGACGCGCACCTCGGCGGCGAGCTCGTTCCTCCTCGCCGTCAGGCGGGCCTTGGACACGTCGATGTCCGCGCGGGCGACGCCGATCCGGGCGCTCCTCTGGCCGAAGATCTCGAGGCGCTGGCTGAGCTCGGCGTCGATGTCGAGCTCGCGCCCCCGTTCTGATTGCCGTGGCCCGAGGGCGATCCCCACCTCGGGATTGGTCTGGAGGAGGAGACTGGCGCCGCGAAGGCGC
>DYIW01000050.1 GCA_020723465.1 Phycisphaera mikurensis | reverse complement strand
CGCCCATGCCGCCGCGGCCGATCGGCTCGAGCAGCTCGTAGCGGCCGAGGCGCATGCCGGACGAGAGCGCCCGGCCCACGGTCTGGAGATCGTCGAGTGGATCGCTGGTGGGCACGCTCGCCTGCCCTCAACCCGGACGGCCGGAGGGACACGAGCCTACGGTTTGCCGGGGCGCGGGCAAGGGCCGGCCGGTCGCCGCTGGCGCCCGCTGCGGCGCCCCCGTGCGTTCGGCCGCGCCGCGAGCTACGATGCCTGGGCCGTCCTCGCGCCCGCTGGAGGACGCCGCCCTGCAACCGCTGCGGGAGGCCCCGCATGTCCTGCCTGACCGCGAAGTCCCGTCTTCTCGTGCTGCTGGCCGCGGGCGCGCTGCTTGCCGTGCTCGCGCACGGCGCGGCGCTCGCGCAAGGCAAGGTCAAGAAGTTCGCGCCCGGCGACAAGGACCTGGCCAAGCTGGTCACGAGCTACCTCGAGGCCGACGAGGACGGGCGCGCCAAGCTCCGCGCGGAGTGCGACGCCGCGTACGAGCCGCTGAAGCCCGGCAGCACGCTCAGCAAGCTGCGGAAGTCCGCCCTCAAGGCCGCGAAGAAGTTCGGGCCGAAGGTCGAGGACTCGGGCTCGCACTTCCTCTACGACGAGAAGAAGGAAGAAGGGCGCTACATCCTCCAGGGCAAGGGCAGGGGCCTGTTCGTCGCCCTGCACGGCGGCGGCGAGGGCCGCGCGCGCGCCGAGGGCGCCACGCGCCTGCAGAGCATCGGCGACTGCTACTGGTTCTTCCCGCAGTGTCCCGAGGACAGCCCGACCGGCTGGACCTCGCCCGAGGCCGAGCGCCTGGTCATGGACCTCATCGACGCGGCCAAGCGCTGCCTCGACGTCGATCCCAACCGCGTCTACATCACCGGCACGTCCATGGGGGGTTTTGGCACCTGGGGCCTCGCCGCGCGCCACCCCGACGTGTTCGCCGCCGCCGCCGCTTTCGCCGGCTCGCCGCCGACCGACTCGGCCGAGGGCGGCCGCTCAGGCGTTTTCGCCAACCTCTACCACGTACCCATCTCCTTCTATCACAGCCTCGACGACCCGCTGGTGCCGGCCGAGTACGGGCAGTACGCCGAGCGCGAGATGAAGCGCTGGCAGGAGCAGTATGCAGACGGCTTCGCCTTCCGCCACGACGAGCAGGACGGGCAGGGCCACGGCCGGCCGAAGGAAGGCGTGGGGCCGGCCCACGAGTGGGCCTTCGCGCACGAACGCACCGCGCGGCCGGAGAAGATCCTCTGGCAGCCGCTCATCGAAACGCAGCGCCAGTGCTACTGGCTCTACTGGCAGAAGCCCGCGCTCGACGTGCTCCTCCAGGCCGAGGTCAAGAGGAAGGAGAACGAGATCCACCTCACCGTGCTCGAGGGGCAGAGCGACCTCGCCGGGCTCTCCGTGCTGCTCGGCGAGCCGCTGGTCGACCTGGACAAGGAAGTGGCCGTGTTCGCCGGCGGCGAGGAGCGGTTCCGCGGCAAGGCGCCGCGCACGCTCTCCACCATCCTGCTGACCGTGCCGCGCTTCGACGAGGACCTGCTCTTCGACGCGCGCGTCGATCTCTGAGGGGAATCCGCCGGCCTGGGGCGCTTCGCGCTGGCGCGGGCGTGCGCCTCATTCCCGAGCAGGTTCGGGTCGAACTTGGCCTGCGAGCCGGCGTTCGTTTCGTGGTCGTCGGATCGCCGGGTGTGGTCATCCTGAAGACGCTTGCTCCCCCGGATCTGACCGAGTTCGAGGACCTGATCGCGCAAGCCCGCCGTCAAGCGCGCCGCGCCGGCATGAAGCCCTCTGATGTGCGACGGGCGGTCCGCGAGGCTCGTAACAAGACATGAGGGTCGTGCTCGATACCAACGTCTTCCTCTCGGGAATCTTCTTCGGCGGCTTCCCCGGTCGGATCCTCCGTGCGTGGCAGGGTCGCCAGCTGGACTCTGGTGCTATCCGTGCCCATCTTCGACGAGTACCGGCGCGCGAGCACACATCTCGCTCAGCGCTTCGGCGGGGTGGACATCGAGCGGCTGGTTGTCCTGGTGGCCACATCCTCCGAGTTCGTCGATCCGCCGCCGTTGCCCGACCAGGTGTGCAGCGATCCGGACGACGACAAGTTCCTTGCGTGCGCCCTTGCCGCCCGCTGTCCCATCATCGTCTCCGGCGACCGAGCCCTTCTCCGCCAGTCGGGATACGCCGGAATCGCGGCCACCTGCCCGTCGCCGCGCCCCGCCAGCGAAGAGGCGCCCCGGAACTTCGCCTGAAGTCCCGGGACGCCTGGGTCGGAGCCGGCCCGCTCCGGGTATCAAAGGAACCAAGGCACAAGGGAGTGCGTCTGTCGCTGCAGACGGCCGGCTCCGCCGGGAATCCGGGAAAGCTCCCTCCCGCGACACCGTGGGACCTGCGCGAGCAGGGAGCATCGAACGTATAGCCCTGAACGCATCTGGAAGCGGTTTCCTCAGCGAATCCGCGTCGCGCGCCGGCCGGGGATGTTTCACTCGCGGGAAGTCACTCGCCCCTGACCGTTCCCTCCCGCGCGCTGCCGCGGCATACTCCACGGCGGCCGGGCGGCCGAACAGAAAGAGCGGTCCTGATGGAGGGCATCGTCCTGAAGAGCGGGCGGCGCGATCTCGACGCGCTCGTCCCCCTGATCCGCGGCTTCCTCGAGCGCGACGTGTTCGAGGTCGTGATCGACGGCGCGCCCATCCGCGGCTACCGCTCGCCCGACGCGCGCTCCATCTGGATCCGCGACTACAGCGACATGCTGCGCGGCGCCCGCTACTTCGAGCCGGACGTGCAGAGCGTGGTGCAGCACTTCGCCGACACGCAGGCGGCGAACGGCCGCGTCTTCGACTACTTCACCACCTTCCCGGAGAAGCCGCCGAGCGAGCGCGAGAACTGGACCAAGTACGTGCGCGTGCCGGTCGAGGCGGACGTCGAGTTTCGCTTCGTCAAGGCGGCGTGGCTGGCCTTCCAGGCCTGTGCCGACCTGGCCTGGATCGAGCGCCTCCTGCCCGCCCTCGAGCGCGCGCTCGAGCACGCGCGGAGCCACCCCTGGCGCTGGGACGAAGAGAGGGGCCTGGTCAAGCGCGCCTACACCATCGACACCTGGGACTTCGCCTACACCGCGGGTCGCCACGAGTGGCTGCAGTTCCAGATCGACGAGCGCACCTTCTTCGGCGTGATGCACGGCGACAACAGCGGCTACTACGAGGCCTTCCGCCTGCTCGCGCGCCTGCACCAACGTTTCGGCCGCGCCGACCGCGCGGCGCTCTGGGAGGAGCGGGCGCGAAGCCTGCGCGCGCGCCTGGACCAGCACTGCTGGAACGGCCGCTTCTACACGCACTTCGTCACGCTCACGCCCTGCGTCATCGCGGGCGTGGACGAGGCGCGCCAGCTCAGCCTCAGCAACCCGATGAACATCAACCGCGGCGCGGCCTCGCACGAGCAGGCGCTCGCCATCCTGCAGGAGTACCGCGCGCGCGGCGCGCAGAGCGCGGCTTTCGCCGAGTGGTTCTCCATCGACCCGCCCTTCCCGGACGGCGTCTTCGGCGACGAGAAGCTGGTGGCCGGCGCGTACGTGAACGGTGGCATCATGCCGCTCGCCGGCGGCGAGCTGGCGCGCGCTGCCTTCGAGCACGGCTGCGAGGAGTACGGCGTGGAGACGCTCGCGCGCTACCACGAGCTGATCGCGCCGCGCGGCGAGAGCTACCTCTGGTATCACCCGAGCGGCCTACCCGCGAGCGTGGCCGCGAGCACCAGCCCGGAGGCCGAGCCAAGCGACGGCTGGGGCTCGAGCGCCATGCTCTGGGCGCTGATCGAGGGGCTGGCTGGAGTGAGCGACGAATGGTGCGGCTTTCAGGCGCAGCGCCTGGCGCCGCGCTGGCCCGCGGCGGGCGTGAGCGAGGCGGAAGTCGAGGTCGGCTATGCCGCCTCGGGCGCGCGCATCGGCTACGGCTGGCGCCTGGCGGGCGGCCGCGTGCGCCTCGAAGCCTGGGGCGACGCCGAACGCGCCGACTTCCACGTGCTCCTGCCCGGCGACGCCTCCGCGGCCGCGGTGCGGGTCGCCGGCCACGACGTGCCCTTCGCCAACGCGCGCGTCGAAGAGAGCGCCTACGCCGACTTCTCGGCGCCGCTCCGGGGCGGCGCGGCCGTGGAGATCCTGCTGGAGCGAAGCGATGGTTGAGCGCATCAGCATCGTCACGGACGAGATCTCGCAGGACCTCGGCGAGTGCGAACGCTTCCTCGTGGAGCACGACCTGCACGCCGTGGAGCTGCGCTCGATCTCCGGCCGGCGCGTGCCGGACGTGGCGAAAGCGGACCTCGAGCGCCTGCTCTCCTGGGCGCGGGCGGGCGATCCCTTCGTGGTCGCTGTCAGCCCCGGGCTCTTCAAGTGCCGCGCGGACGACCGCGCCGAGATCGAGCGCCACCTGAGCGAAGTGCTGCCGCGCGCCCTCGACCTCGCGGTCGGGCTCGACGCCGAGAACCTGATCACCTTCGGCTTCGCGGCGCAGGGCGGCGCCGATCCGCCGGCGTATGCGCTCGAGGCCCTCAGCCGCGCGGCCGAGTCCTGCGCCCAGGCCGCGCTGCCGCTCCTGGTGGAGAACGAGCCCGAGCATCTCGCCTGGAGCGCCGCGAGCACCGCCGCGCTCATCACCCGCGCCGGCCACCCGAACCTGTTCGTCAACTGGGACCCGACCAACGGCAATGAGTTCCGCGTAGAGCAGCTCCAGGCCGCGCTCGCGGAGCTCACCCCGTACCTCCGCAACGTGCACGTGAAGAACGGCCGCCTGCTGCCGGGCGAGAAGTACGCACGCTGCTGCGCGCTTGCCGCCGGCGCGATCGACTGGCGCGCGCACCTCGCCCAGCTCCTGGAGGTCGGCTACGACGGCTACTTCGCCGTGGAGACGCACTACGAGCCGGTCGAGGCCGGCTCACGCACGGTCCTGGCCGAGCTACGCGCGCTGCTCCAGCAGGTCGGCTACGTCTGGCCCGAGGAGGAGCCGCAATGAGCGGCGGCGAGAAGAGGCGGCTGCGCGCGGGACTCGCGGCCTGCGGCGGCATCAGCAACCTCACGCTGCAGGCGGCCGCGGCGAGCCCCGACTTCCAGGTGACGGCCATCCAGGATCCGCGCGCGGAGGCCCTCGAGCGCGCCGGCTCGCGCTACGGCATTGCCGCGCGCCACCGCCGCTTCGAGGACCTGCTGCAGGAGGACATCGACTTCGTCATCATCAACTCGCCGAACCACCTGCACGCCGAGCAGGCGGAGCAGGCGCTCGCCCGCGGCAAGCCCTGCCTGGTGCAAAAGCCGCTGGCGCCGGCGCTCGCCGCCGCGCGCGCGCTGGTCGAGAGCGCGCGCCGCGCCGGCCTGCCCCTTGGCGTGATGATGTTCGAGCACGGCGTGCCACTGCATCATCAGGTGCGCGACATGGTGCAATGCGGCTGGCTCGGCGAGCCCACGCTCCTCCAGGCCCTTTCGGCACACGACATCTATCTGAAGAGCCCGCCGCCCGCGGACGACTGGCGCCGCGACCCCGGGAAGGTCGGCGGCGGCGCCTTCATCCAGCTCGCGGTGCACCACATCAACCTGGCGCGCTGGCTCCTCGGCCGTGAGATCACCTGCGCCGCCATGCTCGGCGCCGGCGGCCACACGGTCTTCGCCGACGAGAGCGACGTGCTCTCGGTGCTCTTCGCCGGCGGGCCGGCCGCGCAGTTCGCGGCCAGCTACGCGGCGAAAGCCTCGCACTTCCTGCTGGCGGGCACGCGCGGGACCGTCCACATCACGGAGGCGGGCGTGCTGGTGCGCGGCGCGACCCCCTATCGCGGCCCGGTCTTCGACTACGAGCAAGCTGGAGGGGAACGCTTCTACACGCGCGCCGAGCTGGAGGAACGCTCGCGCCCGCTCCTCGAGCGCTGCGAAGTGCACGGCCGCTTCGCGCGCTGGATCCGAGACGGCGAGGCTTTCGAGTGCACCGCCGAATCGGCGCTCCGCGATATGCAGGTGATCGACGCCGCCTACCGCTCGCGCGACGCCGGCCGCGTCATCTTCATCGAATGAGGATCGTTCCCATGTTGAGAAAAGCCCTGCCCTCCCTGCTGCTGCTCGCCGCCTGCGTCGAGCCGACCCGGCCCGCGGCCGCGCCGGCGCCCGCGCTCGCCGCCGAACAACCGGTTCAGGACCTGTTCGCCGCGGTCTGCTTCCACCGCGGCCACAACGTGGGCGCCAAGTCGCCGCCGTCGGGCCTGCTGCGCCTCGCCCCCGGCTCCCGGGACTTCCAGCCGCTCGCCTGGCCGGAGGTGATCGCCTCGTCCGTGGCCATCGACCGGAGCGGCCGCTGGCTCTACCTGGCCTGCGGCAACGGCGTGCTCGTCAGCCAGGACGCCGGGCAGAGCTGGATCCTCACCGGCGGCACCACGCTCGCCGAGGTGCAGCGCGTGTGCATCGACGCGCGCGACCCGCGCCGCGCCTATGCCGCCACCGCCTTCGGGCTGTGCCGCTGCGAGGACGTCCTCGCCGAGCAGGCGTGGACGCGCCTCGGGCACGACGCCTCCTTCCGCTACTGCAGCGACGTGTGCCAGGACGCGACCGCTCCGGACACCTTGTGGATCGCCACCGAGAGCGGCCTCTTCGTCTCGCGGGACGGCGGCCAGACCGTGGAGCGGCGCGGCACGGAGACGCGCGTGCGCCGCGTGCTGCAGGACGCGCGCACGCCGCGCAGCATGTGGGCGACGAGCGACGGGCTCGGCCTGCTCGCCTCGTTCGACGGCGGCAAGACCTGGCAGTCGATCAGCGGCTCGCCGCCTTCCTGCTTCTGCGTCGAACGGCCGCCGGGCCTGCGCGGCGCGCTCCTCGCCGGCGGGATCGGCGCGGTGCACCGCAGCGACGACTTCGGCTGGAGCTGGCGCGAGGGCGGAGAAGGGCTGCCCGCGGACTTCGTCGTGCTCTCGATCGCGGCCGATCCCGCCGATCCCCAGCACCTGTGCGCCAGCGGCGGCGACGGCGTGTTCGAGAGCCGGGACGGCGGCGCGCGCTGGCGGCGCCTCGGCCTGCCGGGCGCGCTCACGCCCGAGGTGCGCTTCGCGCACCTGGCGCAGGTGCCGCGCCAGGGCCCGCCGGACGAACCGGGACGCCTGGAGCTGCCGCAAGGCGAGACGGAGCGCCCGGCGCATCGGCCGGAGCAGGACGCGGCGTTCGAGCAGCGCCGCGTCGAGCTGCTGAAGCGCTGCCACGCCCAGATGCGCGCGCGTCCGGCGCAGGAGCGCGACCTGTTCGAGACGCTGCTCGCCGTCCTGGCGCGCGAGCCGGATGCAGGCAGCCCCCCCTGGCTCGAGCAGCAGCTCGCGGAGCCGTCCCACGCCATGTTCTTCTCGCTGCCGGCGATCGGCTTCTACCTGCACGCGCGCGGCAAGCTGCCGCCGGATGCGGCCCAGCGGCTGCGCGTGCTCCTTACCGAGCACTCGATCTACCGCGGCGACACCGAGAACCACTGGGTCATGCACTACACCGCGCTCCTCTTGGCGGCGCAGACCTGGCCGGAAACCCCGGCCGCGCGCTGGTACATGGGCCGCAGCAGCGCCAGCCTCTACGCCGAGGCGCGCGCCTGGCTGGTGCATTGGGCGCGGCTCACGGCCACGCAGGGGCAGGGCGAGTTCGACTCGCCTACCTACATGTTCACGTTCGTGACGCCCATGCTCCTGCTTCACGACTTCGCCGCCGAGGCGGACCTGCGCCAGCTCGCCGGCATGATGCTCGACCTCCTGCTCGCCGACTACCTGAGCGAGTCGCTCGCCGGCGCCTACTGCGGCGGGCACAGCCGCGCGCCGCACCAGAACGCGCTCGAGACGCGCGACAATCAGGTGGCGGTCTACCACTATCTCTATGCCGGTGGCATCGAGCCGCCGGCAGCGCTCCACCCGTGGATCATCCCAGCGCTGCTCTCGACCTACACGCCGCCCGCGGAGTTCGCCGGCATCGCGAACCAGCGCTCCACCTGCTTCGTGCACACCGAGGTGAAGCGCGTGCGCAACGTCATCCGCTTCGGGACGGAGCTGAATCCGCCGGTCTTCAAGACCGACTACATGACGCCGCGCTTCTGCCTGGGCAGCCTGCATGGCGGCATCCTGCAGCCGATCCAGCAGCACACCTGGGACGTCAGTTGGCTGGGCAGCGCGCTGAACGCCACGCTCTTCTCGGTGCATCCCTCCGTCTCCCGGATCGAGCTCGGCATGTTCTTCCCCGAGGAGCCGCGCTGCCTGACGCAGAGCGTCGCCGCGCAGAAGTCGACCTACGCCACGCCCGACAAGTGGATCTCGGCCTCGCCCTGGGAGCGGGTCTTCCAGCAGGAGAACGTGCTGCTGGCCCTGTACGGCGTGCCGCCGGCCTGGACTTTCCCGCACGTGGACCTGCACTGGCCGCGCTGTCTGGCGCGCACCGAGGCCGGCGGCTGGTGGTTCGGCCAGGACGGCGACTTCTTCCTGGCCTGCCGCGCCACGCGGCCGGGGACGTGGAAGGACGAGGGCACGCACGAGCGGCTGCGCCTGGACGGCGGGGGAACCGGCATCGTGGTGATCACGCCGCCGCCCGAGATGGCCGCGGCCGGCACGAGCGCCTTGCGGGACTTCCAGCGCATGGTGCTGCAGTGCGCCCCGCCGGCCGTGGCTGGCGAAGGCCTCGGCCTGGCGCTGCACTTTTCCCTGCCGGACGGCCGCCAGCTCGAGTGCCGCCTCGGCGAGGAGCTGGGCCGCGTGAACGGCGCGCCCGCGCCCTTCCCCGTCGATCGGCTGTTCCACGGTCCCTTCCTGGAAAGCGCGAAGGGCAGCGGAGTCATCGAACTGACCGACGGGAGGACCACGCGCGTGCTCGACTTCAACGACTTCTCCATCCGCGCCGGGAAGAAGCCGTGACGCCTCGCGGCGAGCGCGTGGCCGAGCTTCTCGGCCGGCTGCAGCGCATTCATCTGCCCGCGGGCGCGCCGGAGGTGTGCCGCACCATCGCGCGCGAGCTCCGGCGGGAGTTCGCCGCGCGCGCGGCCATCAGCGAAGGTGGCAGGGCGCCAGTTGACGCGCGCACGCTCGTAATCTCGGCCGGCCGCCTGCCGCGCGGCGTCTGGCGCGGCAAGATCCCGGCGCGCTGGGTGCTCTTCGGCGCGGGCGCGCGCGGGCCGGCGCATCTCGCCGCCCTGCACGCCTGCCATCTCTACGCCTACTTCCGCTATCTCGCCGAGAGCGCGGCCGAGGCGCCCGTGCCGGAGCTGCGGCGCGGCCTGGCCCAGCCGGCCTTCGCCTGGCAGCGGCCGGTCTGGGACATCTACTTCAGCCAGTCCGCGCGCGGCGTGCGCAATCTCGACCGCGAGGACTATGCGCGACAGATGGCGCGCTACGGTTTCACCCATCTCGAGGTCAACTCGCTCGCCGCGGCCGAGGGCATGGAGGACGGCGTGCCGGGCGAGGTCTATCCGCGCTTCTACACGTATTGCCCGGCGCTCGACCAGTTCACCGACTCCTTCCTGAATCGCGGGATCTATCCCCGCGCCTACCTGCGGGCCAACCTGCGGCGCCTCCAGGACGGCTGCCGCCTGGCCGCGCGCTACGGCCTGGTCCCGACCCTGACCTGCTTCGAGCCGCGCTCGGTGCCCGACCGGCTCTTGGCCCGCTATCCCGAGCTGCGCGGCGCGCGCGTCGATCACCCGTTCCGCTCCTTCAAGCCGCGCTTCAACCTGGCCGTGTCCCATCCACTGGTCCGGCGCCACTACCGCGAGCTGATCCAGAACCTGCTGCGCGCCGTGCCCGCGATCGGCTGCCTGGCGGTGTGGACCAATGACAGCGGCGCCGGCTTCGAGTTCACGCGCTCGCTCTACGTGGGCGCGAACGGCAGCGCCTACCTGGTGCGCGAGTGGTCCGACCCGGACGTGTTCGCGCGCGCCGCCGGTCGCAACGCCGCCGGCTTCCTGCGCCTGCTGCAGGAGAGCGGCGCGGAGATCCACCCGGACTTCCGCGTGACCACGCGCCTCGAGCCGTTCACGGTCGAGCGCGCCGCGCTGCTCGAGGGACTCGGGCACGGCGTGGACGTGGAAGTGACGAGCCTGTTCGACCGCGGCTGGCAGTCGCCCTACGGCCACCCGCTCTACCGCGACTGCACTCTCGCGCCCTTCACCATCTACAACAACGCCTTCTCACCGGAGGAAGGCCCGGAGATCCGGCGTCTGGCGCGACGCGGCTGCCGCACGCACGTCTTCCACGCCCACGGGCCGGTCAACAACTTCGAGCCGCTGCTCAACGTGCCCGCGCCCTGGCTCATGCTCGACAAACTCCGCGCACTGAAGCGCGCCGGCGCCGAGTACCTGGCGCACCTCGGCGGCGTGGCGCCGCCCGCGGCCGTGCCCTGGAACGTGAACGAGGAGCTGTTCCGCGCCTTCCAGTTCGATCCGCGGCTCGACTCCGAGCAGGCCGTCGCCGCGATCGCACGCCGCGCCGCCGGGCCCCGCCACGGCCGCGCCCTGGCGCGCGCCTGGCGCCTGATCGACCGCGCAATCCGCGCCTTCCACCCGCACCCGCTCTACTTCTCCTGGGGCGTGTGGTACCGCATGCTGACGCGCCCCCTGGTGCCGGACATCGAGCGCATACCCGAGAAGGAGCGGCGCTACTACGAGGACCACATCCTGAGCACGCACCACAATCCCCAGCGCTTCGACCTGCGGCGCGACGTGCTCTTCGACCTGATGCCGCCGCACGTGGCGGCGCGCGCCGTGGCGCGCAACGACCAGAAGGCCCTGCCGCTCCTGGAGCGCGCGCTCGCCGTGCTCGCGGCCGCGGCGGAGCACGCCGGCGGGGCCGAAGAGGGCGCGCGCCGCGCCCTCCTCGATCAGCTCGACCGCGCGCGCGCCCTGCGCTGCTTCATCATGACGCAGCGCAACGTGGCGGCCTGGATCGCGGGCGTGCACGGCTTCCTCGCGGCCGCGAATGGGCGCGAGCGCGCTGCCTGCCGCGCGCGACTGCGCGCAATGGTCCGGCTCGAGCTCGAGAACGCCCGCGAGCTGCTTTGCCTCTGGGAAGAGGGACGCACCGAGTTCATGGCCGTGGCCGCGCGCGGCCAGACGACCTTCATCCACGGCAGCTCCTTCGGCGCGGACCTGCGGCGCAAGATCCGGCTCATGGAGAGGCACGGCAACGACCGGCCGCACATCGACCCGGACGTCATGTGGCGCATCGCCGGCCCGCGCTGAGCGCGGCCGGGGGCTGTTCTATGCTGGCGCCCGTGTCCGCCCCACCACCACCGGATGCCACGAAGAAAGACCCGCCGCGGCGCCTGTCCTGGCGGCGCAGCCTGATCGTCCTGTGGGGCGCCAACTTCGTCACGTCGGTCGGCATGATGATGATCCTGCCGTTCTTCCCGCTCTTCCTCCGGGACCTCGGCGAGACGGACGACCGTGTCATCACCTTCTGGACCGGGCTCGTGGTCGGCGCCGCGCCCTTTTCGGCCGCACTCATGGGCGGGATCTGGGGCGCCCTCGGCGATCAGATCGGACGGCGCGCGATGATCCTGCGCGCGCTCCTCGGCATCGCCGTGTTCGTCGGCCTCATGGGCTTCGCGCGCTCGCCGCTGCAGCTCCTGCTCCTGCGCTTCGGCCAGGGGCTCTTCTCCGGCTTCTTCGCTCCAAGCCTGACCCTGGTGTCGGTGCTTGCGCCGAAGGAGATCCAGGGGCGCATCTCGAGCTGGCTGCAGTCCGCGTTCCTGGCCGGCTCGGTCGCGGGGCCGGCGCTGGGCGCGGTCATGGCCACGAAGTTCGGCTTCTCCGTCATGCTCTGGTCCTGCTCCGCGTTGGCGCTCGCCGCCGTCCTGAGCGTGCGCCTGTTCGTGCCCGAGCCGCCGCTCGAGCTGAGCGCGTCGCCCGCCTTCCGCGCCGACCTGGCGGCCGCCATGCACTCCGTGCTGAGCCGGGTGGCCCGAGATCTGGCCGGCGTGCTGCAGAGCCCGCTCTTGCGCGCCGTGTTCCTCGCCTTCTTCCTGGTGCGCCTGTCGATCTCGGCCATCAATCCCACGCTCGTGCTGTTCGTCGAGCGGCTCATGGGCGAGCGCTCCGACGCCTCCTCGCATGCCGCCTCGATCGTCTTCACCGCCTATCCCCTCGCCTTGCTCATCTCCCTGCCCTTCTGGGGACGCGCCGCGGACCGCCGCCGTCCGGGAAGCGTACTCCTGCTGTGCGTGGCCGCCGGCGCCCTGTTCACGCTGCTCCAGGCGTTCGCCGGTACGCCGCTCGTGCTCGGCCTCCTGCGCTTCGCCGCCGGCGCCTTCCTGGCCGGTGTGTTCCCGGCCGGCTTCGCCCTGATCGCCGCCGCCTCGGACGCGGCGCACCGCGGCGGCACCACGGGCATGGCCTTCTCCGCGCTGGCCTTTGGCCTCGCCCTTGGCCCGTGGATGTGCAGCGTGGTCGACGGCCTGTTCGGCTATCGCGCGCTGCTCCTTGCCTGCGGCCTGCTGCTGGCCGCCGCCCTGTTGCGCCTGAGCGCGCTCCAGGCGCGCCTTGCCGGCGGCGCGCGGCCGCGGTAGCTTCGCCGCACGCGGGCAGGCCGCCAGTCCGGCGTCCGGCCCTATTCACCGCAGGAGGGCAGGCGCATGGGCCGAGGGAAGCAAGGCAGCCCGAGCACGCGGGCGCGCGAGGACGCGCGCGTCGCCACGAGCATCGCGGCGATCCAGCAGTGCTTCGCCGACAACCTCTTCTTCTGCGTGGCCAAGTTCCCCATGGTCGCCACGCGCAACGACTACTACCTGGCCTTGGCGCTCACCGTGCGCGACCGGCTGCTCGACTGCTGGGTCGACACGGCGCGCACCTACCTCGAGAACAAGAGCCGCACCGTCGTCTACCTGTCGGCGGAGTACCTCCTCGGCCCGCACCTCGCGAACAACCTGCTCAACCTCGGCATCCTGGATGAGGTGCGTCAGGCCCTCGCGGAGCTCGGCCTCGACCTGGACGCGCTGATCGAGCAGGAGGAAGAGCCCGGCCTCGGCAACGGCGGGCTCGGACGCCTCGCCGCCTGCTTCATGGACTCGCTCGCCACGCTCCAGATCCCGGCCATCGGCTACGGCATCCGCTACGAGTTCGGCATCTTCGACCAGGAGATCCGCGACGGCTGGCAGGTCGAGGTCACGGACAAGTGGCTCCGGCTGGGCAATCCCTGGGAAGTCGCGCGGCCGGAGATCACGCACGAGGTCAAGTTCGGCGGCCGCACTGAAGCCTATCGCGACGAGCGCGGCCGCTATCGCGTGCGCTGGCTGCCGGAGCGCGTGGTCAAGGGCGAGGCCTACGACACCATGGTCATCGGCCACGGCGTGCGCACCGCCAACCTGCTGCGCCTGTGGAAGGCGGAGCCGCGCGAGTCCTTCGACTTCCAGGCCTTCAACGTGGGAGACTACTACGGCGCGGTGCACGAGGAAGTCGTGTCCGAGAACCTGACCAAGGTCCTCTACCCGAACGACGAGCCCGAAGCCGGCAAGGAGCTGCGCCTGCAGCAGCAGTACTTCTTCGTCTCCTGTGCGCTGCAGGACATGCTCCGCATCTATCACCAGCGCGTCGACAGCGTGGCCGAGTTCTCCCAGAAGTACGCCGTGCAGCTCAACGACACCCACCCGGCCGTGGCCGTGGCGGAGCTCATGCGCCTGCTCGTGGACGAGTACGGCTTGGACTGGGAGCCGGCCTGGGACATCACCACGCGCACTTTCTCCTACACCAATCACACGCTCCTGCCCGAGGCGCTGGAGAAGTGGCCGGTCTCCCTGTTCGGCCGCCTCCTCCCCCGGCATCTCGAGATCGTCTACGAGATCAACCGGCGCTTCCTGGACGAGGTGCGCGCGCGCTATCCCGGCGACGGGGAGCGCGTCGCGCGGCTCTCGCTCATCGACGAGAGCGGCGGGCGTTACGTTCGCATGGCCCACCTCGCCTGCTCCGGCAGCCACGCCATCAACGGCGTCGCCCGGCTGCATACCGAGCTGCTGAAGGACGAGGTGCTGGGCGACTTCCACGACCTCTGGCCCGAGAAGTTCAGCAGCAAGACGAACGGCGTGACGCCGCGCCGCTTCCTGGCGCTCTGCAATCCCGGGCTGGCGCGCCTGCTCGATGACACGATCGGCGCCGGCTGGATCACGGACCTGGAGCGGCTCCGCCGCCTGGAGCCGTTCGCGACGGACGCGGGCTTCCAGGAGGAGTGGCGCCGCGTGAAGCTCGCCAACAAGCGTGCCCTGGCCACGCAGCTCCTGGCGCGCACCGGCGTGACCGTGGACCCCGAGTCGCTGTTCGACGTCCAGGTCAAGCGCCTGCACGAGTACAAGCGCCAGCACCTCAACCTGCTCCACGTGATCGCGCTCTACCTGCGCCTCTGCGACGATCCCGCGTTCGACGCCCCGCCGCGCACCGTCATCTTCGGCGGCAAGGCGGCGCCCGGCTACTTCATGGCCAAGCTCATCATCAAGGCCATCAACTCGGTGGCGGCCGTGGTGAACGCCGACGCGCGCGTCGCCGGCCGCCTGCGCGTCGTCTTCCTGCCCGACTTCAACGTGAAGAACGCGCAGCGCGTCTACCCGGCAGCCGACCTCTCCGAGCAGATCTCCACCGCCGGCAAGGAGGCCTCGGGCACGGGCAACATGAAGTTCTCCCTGAACGGCGCGCTCACCATCGGCACCCTCGACGGCGCCAATGTCGAGATCCGCGAGGAGGTGGGCGCGGAGAACTTCTTCCTCTTCGGCCTGGACGCGCACCAGGTGCGGGAGGAACTGGCCCGGGGCTACGATCCGCGGCGCCGCTATGCCGAGGACGTGGAGCTGCGCGCGGCTCTGGACGCCCTCGCCTCGGGCGCCTTCTCGCAGGGAGATGGCCCGCTCTTCCGGCCGCTGGTCGACTCTCTGCTCTATCGCGACGAGTACCTCGTGCTCGCCGACTTCGCCTCCTACTGCGCCGGTCAGCGGCAGGTCGATGCTGCCTTCAGCGACGGCGCGCGCTGGACGCGCATGTCGATCCTGAACGTGGCGCGCATGGGCAAGTTCTCCTCCGACCGCGCCATACGCGAGTACTGCGATGAGATCTGGAAGGTCGAACCGCAGAAGATCGACGCGCGCGCGGACCGGTGCCGTTGGCCGGCGCGCGCGCCGCTCGACGCTCAGCGCCCGCCGAGCACGCGGCCGTAGCGGTAGAACACCTCCAGGCAGAGGGTCATGAGCGCCGTGGAGTAGACGCGGCCGCCGCGATGGCCCCAGGGATCGTACTGCGGATCCCAGGAGCCCTCCTCGTCGCCGCCGCGGCGCTGCGTCTTGACCACGGCGCCGAGCATCTCGCGCTCCCAAACTTCCCAGTCGCGGCCGCCCAGTTGCCACATGGCGTACGAGCCGTAGTACCAGTAGTAGTAGTCGATGGTGCCCTCCTGCTCGCTCCAGAGCGGGAGCTGCTTCAACAGCAGGTCGGCCCCGCCGCGCAGCGCCGGGCTCTTGGCCGGGTCCTCGCCCAGGAAGACGCGGCACAGCATGCCGACCGCGGTCAGGGCCTCGGTCCGCGTCTCGGGCCAGCGCGCGTTCAGGCCCGGCTCGCGCGCCGAGAAACTGCCGCGCGCCAGGTAGCCGGCGCGCCAGGTCGAGTGGTCGGTTACCTCGTCGATGAACAGGCGTGCGCCGTCGAGCGCGGCCGGCTCCACGCGCAGGCCGAAGTCCTGCGCCGACTTCAGCGCCATCACCATCCATCCCGTGACCGACAGATCATTGGTACCGTCCGCGGGATAGGCGTAGCGCCAGGCGTGGTAGGGATTGCGCGCCGCCTGGATGAAGTCCACGCCGCGCTGCGCCGGCTCGCGCAGGACCGGCCAGGAGGAGAGGCCGTAGCCCTCGCACAGCGCCAGCGTCGCCAGGGCGTGGTCGTAGAGGAACTGCTGGTGGCCGTTGATTGCGCCGCAGCAGCCGCTCTCCGGGTCCTGGACGCTCACCAGGTACTTCAGGCCGCGGCGCACCGCGTCGCTCTGGGCTCCGCGGTTCGGCTTGTGGCCGGCGCCGAGGAACGCCAGCAGCGCCAGTCCGGTCACACCCACGTCGTACACGGGGTCGCCCGCGCCGTCGCAGGCATTGGTGCGGCACATGTTGGAGAAGCGCGCAGAGGACCAGAAGCCGCGCGGATCCTGATGGCGCCGCAGCCAGTCGAGACCGGCCTCCACCGCCCGCTGGGTCGCCCCAGAGCCGGCCTTGCCCACGCCGCGCTGCTTGTACTTGCTGCCGCCCAGGCCCTTGCCGCCGCCGCCCACGCCGATGATGTTGCTTCCCCGCGTGTCGTCGAAGGGCGAGTCCACCAGCGAGTCGAGGTCACCCGCGCCGTCGTCCGGCTCCTCTTCCGTCAGGTCCTCGCTGACGATCGGCTCCTCGAGCTGCACCTCCGGCGTCTCGATGACCCGCTCCTCGCGCAACTCGGTTTGTTCCGGCTCCGGCGGATCGATCGGGTCGAGGGGCCGGCAGGCCTCCATGACGAGCCGCTGCGCGCTCTCCTCTTCTCCCGGGGCCACCGACCAGGAGAACTGCGCGAAAACGAAGAGGATGACGGCGTGGATGCCAAGCGACAGCAGGAACCAGGGCGCGCGCCGCAGGTACTCGCGCAGCTCCTCCTCGAAAGTCGTCGCTCTGCCGTGCGAGGGATCGTGCCGGGACTTCATGTCGGTCTCCTTGCGCCGGGCCGGGATTCCCGCGGCCCGCTCCGCGCCAGCAGGAACGGAGCGCTGCAGGCTCGGTTCACGCACGCCGCGCGGATTGCGGCCTCGCTGGCCGCCCCGCCTTTCCCGGGAAGCCCCAGTTTGTTCTACTTGACGCCCAACCGAGCCTGTTCTCGAGCGTCTCGCCAGGCGCGGGCGAATTGGAGACAAACAAAGTGGCCAGGCGCGTGTCCAAGGCCGCACCGCTGATCATGAACATCTACGCCTGGGGCGTCAGACTCCGCCTCAGCCAGGCGCGCACCAGCGAGGAGTTCGAGCGTGTCGCGACCGACTGGCACAACCTTCCTGAACCGCACCGAATGAACCCCACGCATGCCGTGCTTCGTGCGGCCGAGCTGATCGAAGACGGACGCGCGACCCTGCAGCGGGTCATGCGGCTGCCGCCGGCTAGATCCACGCGAGCGCGCGCATGAACAGCAGCGGCCTGTCCCACAACAAGATCCTCCTCGGCCTCGTGCTCGGCGCCGCCGCCGGAGTCGCGGTTCACTGGCTCGGCGAGCTGGAAGGCGTGCGCGCCTGGGTCGAGCGACAATCCGCGGAGGCCGCGCCGCGCGCGGCGGGCTACTTCGCCTTCCACTACCTCCTGCTCCCGCTCGAGACGATCATCTCCATGACCGGGACGCTCTTCCTGCGCCTCCTGCTCATGCTTGTCATCCCGCTGGTCTTCGCCGCGCTCGCTCTCGGCGTCGCCGGGCTTGGCGATCTCCGGAGCCTCGGCCGAGTGGGGCTCAAGACCCTGGCCTACACCGTGGCGGTCTCCGCCATCGCCGTGGCGCTCGGCGTGACGCTGGTCAAGGTGTTCCAGCCCGGTGCGGGCCTCTCCGACGAGACGCGCACGAAGCTCTTGGCGGCGGCGGCGGAACGGACCACTGCCATCACCAGCGCGCCCGTGCCGAGGACGGGCGTGGACCTCCTGCTGCAGATCGTCCCGGACAATCCGGTCAAGGCCGCAGCCACCGGCGACATGCTGGCCGTAATGTTCTTCTCGCTCATGATCGGCGTCGGGCTCCTGCTCACGCGCACCGACGCGGCGCGGCGGCTGGAGGACGCGCTGCAGGGCCTCTTCGACGTCGGCCTGCGCCTGATCCGCATGGTCATCGCCTTCGCGCCCATCGGCGTGGCCGCGCTGATCTTCACGCTCACCGCCAAGCTCGGCTTCGAGCTGCTGCTCCAGCTCGGCGGCTTCGTGCTCGTGGTGCTCTCCGCCCTCCTGCTGCACCAGGTGGTCGTGTACTCGCTGTCCGTGCGCCTGCTGGGCGGCACCAGCCCCTGGCGCTTCTTCAAGGGCATCCAGGAGGCCATGATCACGGCCTTCTCCACGGCGTCGAGCAACGCCACGCTGCCGACCGCGCTCACGGTCGCCGAGGAGAAGCTGAAGCTGCCCGCGCACGTCAGCCGCTTCGTGCTCACGATCGGCGCGACCGCCAATCAGAACGGCACCGCGCTGTACGAGGGCGTCACCGTGCTCTTCCTGGCGCAGGTCTACGGCATCGACCTCACGACCAGCCAGCAGCTCGCCGTGGTCGGCCTGGCCGTGCTCGGCGGCATCGGCACGGCCGGCGTGCCAGCCGGGTCGATCCCCATCCTCGTCGCCATCCTCGGCATGGTCGGCGTGCCAGTCGAGGGCATCGGGCTCGTGCTCGGCGTCGATCGCCTGCTGGACATGTGCCGCACGGTGGTGAACGTCTCCGGCGACCTGGCGGCCGCCGTGGTCATCTCCCGCGGGGAGCGGGAACCGCGCGGCGCTTGATCGGAGGCGGCGCGCTCGCGGCGCCGCCGCTCACGAGTCCTCGCCGGCCCGCTACCATTCGCCCCGTCCACGGCGTATGGAGCGAGGCGGCGATCTCGGCCAGGGCGGTCGCGCCGGGATTCCGCCGCGCCTCACCGCCTCAGCGGCGCGAGGACCGGCGGAACCCGGGCGCGGCGCGCTTCGTTCCCACACCAGCCGAGAAGGCCAGCGAGGGCCGGCCGGCGCCGGCGATGCGCAGGAGAACCATGGAACTCGTGATCGAAAACGTCTCGAAGACCTACGCCAATGGAGTGCAGGCCCTGAAGGGCGTGTCCCTTTCCATTCCTACCGGCCTGTTCGGCCTGGTCGGGCCGAACGGCTCGGGCAAGACCACGCTGATGCGCACCATCGCCACCCTGCAGGAGCCGGACGCCGGCGCGATCCGCTTCGGCGACATCGACGTGCTCCGGGACAAGGACGCGCTGCGCCGCCGGCTCGGCTATCTCCCGCAGGAGTTCGGCCTCTATCCCAACATCAGCGCGCAGATGCTCCTCGGCCACCTCGCCGCGCTCAAGGGCATCATGGACGCCCGCGAGCGCGCGGCCGTGGTCGCCGCCCTGCTGCAGCGCACCAACCTCTGGCAGGCGCGCAAGAAGCGGCTCGGCACCTTCTCCGGCGGCATGAAGCAGCGCTTCGGCATCGCCCAGGCCCTGCTCGGCGGCCCCGAGCTGATCATCGTGGACGAGCCGACCGCCGGGCTCGACCCCGAGGAGCGCACGCGCTTCCTGAACTTCCTGAGCGAGATCGGCGAGAACGTGGTCGTGATCCTCTCGACGCACATCATCGACGACGTGCAGGAGGTGTGCGGCAGGATGGCCATCATCGAGGGCGGCCGGGTGCTGCACGAAGGGGAGCCGCGCGCGGCGGTGGAGGCGCTGCGGGGCAAAACCTGGATCAAGGAGATCGACAAGGAGGACCTCTCCGCCTACCAGGCGACGCTTCGCGTCCTGTCCACGCGGCTGCGCGGGGGCCGGACCATCATCCACGTGCTCAGCGAGGAGCGGCCGGACGACACCTTCGCGGAGGCGCCGCCCGACCTCGAGGACGTCTACTTCGCGACGCTCAGCGGGAACGGCCGGGAAAGGGTGGCGTGATGTTCCTCGAGGTCTTCAAGTTCGAGCTGCGCTACCGCCTGCGCCAGCCCTTCTTCTACCTCATGCTGGCCGTCTTCTTCTTCCTCGCCTTCGGCGCCATCTCCACCGATTCGGTCCAGATCGGCGGCGCCGTCGGCAAGGTCGCGCGCAACTCCCCGGTCGTGCTCGTCGCCTGGCTCGCCATCCTCGGCGCCATAGGCATGCTCGTGGTCACCGCCTTCGTGGCCACGGTGGTGAGCCGCGACCACGAGCTCAACACCCTGGAGATCTTCCTGTCCACGCCGCTCAGGAAGGGCCCCTACCTGCTGGGACGCTTCGCCGCGTCGCTCCTGCTGGCGCTGGCCGTCATGATCGGCTCCGCCCTCGGCTTCTACGCCGGCTCGATCATGCCCTACCAGGATCCGGACTACCTCGTATCCTTCACCTGGGCGCCGTATCTCTACGGGCTGGGGGTGATGGTCCTGCCGAACTTGCTCCTTTCCGGCGCCGTCTTCTTCTCCATCGCCACGCTCACGCGCCGCGTCCTCCTGACCTATGCCGCCGTGGTGGCCTTCTTCGCCCTCTGGGGGCTCTCCCAGTCCTTCCTCGGCGACCTCGAGGACGAGTCCATTGCCGCCCTCTTCGACCCCTTCGGCATCGTCTCCCTGAAGCTCATGACCCGCTACTGGACCGTGGCGGAGAACAACACGCGCATGCTCGCTCTGGACCAAGGGCTGCTCCTCAACCGCCTGCTCTGGCTGGGTCTGGGCGCCGCGCTCCTCGTGCTCACCCTGGTGCGCTTCCGCATGGCGTCGGGTGAGAGGACCGCGCGGCGGCGGCGCGGCGCGGCGAGCGCGGCCCCGGACGCAGCGGCGGCGACGGTCGCGGCCTCGGCCGCGCTCGTGCCGGCCGTTTCCCGCTCCTTCACGGCAAGGACCCGCCTCGTCCAGTGGTGGCGGCAGACACTCATCGAGGTGCGCGGGATCCTCTGCGGCGTGCCCTTTCTCGTGCTCATGATCTTCGGGCTCGGCAACCTGATCGGCAGCCTCGTCGCCGACCAGCAGGGGACCGCGTCGTATCCGGTGACGCGGCTCATGCTCCAGGCGATCTCCAACACCTTCGTCCTGGTCCTCGCCCTGATCCTGATGGTCTACTCCGCCGCCCTGGTCTGGAAGGAGCGCACGGCACGCATGCACGAGGTCTACGGCGCGCTTCCCGTGCCCGACTGGCTGCCCGTGCTCGCCAAGCTCGCCGCTCTCGCGGTCGTGGCGGTCGCCACCCTCTTCCTCGCCATGCTCGCAACCATCGTCTTCCAGGCGGCGCACGGCTACTTCCGCTTCGAGCTCGGCCTCTACTGCAAGGACCTCTTCCTCGTCGCCCTGTCCTTCTGGCTGCTCGTCGGCGTCCTCGCCTTCTTCCTCCAGGTCGTGGCCAACAACAGGTACCTGGGCTTCTTCCTGATGATCCTCTACCTGGTGCTGCTCGACGTGCTGCCGGCCATGGGCTTCTCCCACCACCTCTACCTCTTCGCCACCACGCCGGCCGTCACTTATTCGGACATGAACGGCTATGGGCCCTTCGTCCAGCCGCTCGTCTGGTTCAACCTCTACTGGTGGGCGCTCGCCTTCGGCCTGGTCGCGCTCTGCCGCCTCTTCTGGGTGCGCGGCACGGACGAGGGCCTGGCCGCGCGCCTCCGCCTGCTGCGCCGCCGCCTGAGCGCGCGCGCCGCGGGCCTCCTCGCCGCGGCGGCCCTCCTCTGCGCCGGGTCCGGGACCTGGATCTACTACAACACCAACGTTCTCAACGAGTACCTGACGGAAGACGACGTCGCGGATCTGCGCGCCCAGTACGAGAAGCGCTACCGGCAATACGACGGGCTTCCCCAGCCGCGCCTGGCGAAAGCCCGCCTCGCGCTCGACCTCTTCCCGGAAGAGCGAAAGGTGGACGTCCGCGGCGACCTCGAGCTCGCCAACCGCACCGGCGCGCCCATCGAGGCGCTCCACCTCGTGTTCGAGCGCGACGTCGAAGTCAACAGCCTGAGTCTCCCAGACGAGAGCCTCGTCACGGACGATCGCGAGGTCGGCTACCGCATCTACCGCCTCGACCCTCCCCTCGCGCCCGGCGCGGCCATGACGCTGAGCTTCGACGCCACCCTGGCGGCGCGCGGCTTCCGCAACCACGATCCCCTGGTCAGCCTCGCGGCCAACGGCGCCTTCCTCGGCGGCGAGCACCTGGTGCCGGCCATCGGCTACGACCGCAACACCGAGCTGAGCGACCCGAAGAAGCGCAAGGAGCGCGGGCTGCCCGAGAGACAGCGCCTTCCTCCGCCCGACGATCCGCAGGCCGGCAGGAACATGGCCTTCTCGCACGACGCGGACTGGATCGACTTCGAGGCCACGATCAGCACCAGCCCGGACCAGATCGCCATCGCCCCCGGCTACCTCGAGAGGGAATGGATCGAGGACGGCCGCCGCCGCTTCCACTACGTCATGGACGCGCCCATCGTCGACATCTACGCCTTCCTCTCGGCGGACTATGAAGTGGCGCGCGACCGCTGGAACGACGTGGACATCGCCGTCTACTATCACCGGGATCACGCGTACAACGTCCCGCGCATGATCGAGGCCGTGCAGAAGTCGCTCGCCTACTACACGGCCAACTTCAGTCCCTACCAGCACCGCCAGGTGCGCATCCTCGAGTTCCCCGGCTACGCGTCCTTCGCCCAGTCCCTGCCGAACACCATCCCCTACTCCGAGACCGCGAGCTTCGTGGACGACGTGCGCGACGAGGAGAAGATCGACATGGTCTTCTACATCACCGCCCACGAGGTCGCCCATCAGTGGTGGGCGCATCAGGTCATCGGCAGCGAGACGCAGGGCTCCACCTTCATCATCGAGGCCATGGCGCAGTACTCGGCGCTCATGGTGATGGAGAAGGAGTACGGCCGCGAGCGCATGAAGAAGTTCCTCGCCTACGAGCTGCACCGCTACCTCAGCGCCCGCGGCACGGAGCGAATCGAGGAGAAGCCCCTGCTCCTGGTCGAGAACCAGGCCTACATCCATTACTACAAGGGCTCGCTCGCCATGTACGCCCTGCGCGAGTACCTGGGCGAGAAGGAGCTGAACGCGGCGCTCAGCCGCTTCATCGAGGACAAGGCTTTCCGGGGCCCGCCCTACACCAACTCCCTCGAGTTCGCGGCCTACCTGCGCGACGCGACGCCTGAGACGTACCGCTATCTATTCGAAGACCTCATCGAGACGATCACGCTGTACGACAACCGTGCCGACGAGGCCGCGGCCGCGCCCATTGGCGACGGCCGCTACCGGGTGAAGCTCGCCTACCAGAGCCGCAAGATGCGGGCCGACGGCGAGGGCGTGGAGACGGAGATCCCGCACCACGACTGGATCGAGATCGGGGTGTTCGGGGAGAAGATGGAGGGCGGCAAGACGGAAGAGACCGTGCTCTATCTCGAGAAGCACCAGCTTGAGCCCGGCGCCGGAGAGCTGGAGATCGTGGTGGACGGCATGCCGGTGCGCGCCGGCATCGATCCGCGCAACCTCCTCATCGACCGCGTGCCCGACGACAACGTGCGCGCGGTGTCGAGCTGATCGCGGCCGCGGTCACGGCTCCGCGTCGCGGCGCGGCCAGCGCGCGAGCAGCATCACGTAGTCGTGGATCACGGGGATCTCCCGCGCCCCGGCGTGGCGGGCGGAGAGCTCCTCGAGAAAGCGCCGCTCCAGCGCCGGCCGCCGCGTTGGGTCGAGCGCGTCGTAGTAGGCCGTGCCCGCGCCGGACTTGAGCAGGTGCTCCAGGACGGCCGCGGGCGAGGCGCAGCGGAAGGTGATCGCCCCTTCCCAGGAGCCGAGCACTTCCAGGCCCGCGGCCTCGACCGCCGAGCGCGCGTGCGCCGCGTCGCGCGGGAAGTCGAAGTCCACGCGCCGTTCGAGCAGGGTCGGGTCCTCGGCCACGAGCCGGGAGAAGATCTCCAGGGGCTCGCGCGGCGAGTACTCGCGGTGCACCACGAAGGCGAGCCGCCCTTCGGGCTTGAGCGCGCCGGCCGCGGCCTCGAAGAAGGGCCGCAGCGGGATGTAGCCGAGCACCCAGCTCGTGAACACGAGGTCGAGGGAGCGCGCGCGCCGCAGCGCCTCCAGGGCGTCGCCGATCTCGAAGCGCACGCCGCGGAGGCCCGCCGCCTCGAGCCGCCGCCGCGCCTGCTCGATCATCCCGCTCGACAGGTCCACGGCGAGGTACTCGGTCTTGGGGCCGAGGCGCGCGGCCAGCCGAGCCGTGCCGTAGCCCGTGCCGCAACCGGCCTCGAGCACGCGCAGGTCGCCGGCTGGCGCCAGCCGCTCCACGAGCTCGTCCACGGGCGCGGCCGCCTCGGACAGCCAGAACGCGTCGTAGTCGTCATGCACCCGGTCGTACGCTTCGCGCAGCTCCTTGGCCCCCACGCCGCGCCGGGCCGCGGCCTCGGCGCGCGCGCGGAAGAACTCGGGAAGCGGATGCTCGCGCGGCAGGCAGCGCGCGCACACGGCTTCCGAAACCTCCGGCCCGGCCGGGACCGCGCCCGGCGGGATCTGGCCGGAGACGATCCGTCCGATGCAGCCGCGGCGCGGCTCGTGGAAGACCCGGCCCATGCGGTCGAGAACGGCCCAGAGGCCCTCGCGCCCGGCGTTGCCGAAGGACAGCGGGACGAGGTTGCACGGGCAGACCTCGCCGCTGCCGTCGATGTAGAGGTGCGTGAGCCCGGCGCCGCACCCGAACGCGCCGTCCGCCTCGAGATAGGCGAACGAGGACACGATCGGGCCGCTGTCCCGCGCCGCGGCCTCGCGCTGGTACTCGAGGAGCTGCTCGCGCTCGGCCGGCGAGAGCGAGACGTCGCCGCGGCCGGCGAGGCGGCCCGTCGGCGTCGGTTCGAGCAGGTGGATTTCGCGCGCGCCCGCTGCCTCGACGAAACGCAGGAAGCGCTGGAAGCGGCCGGGCTCGAGGAACTCGCGCGTGGCCACGGCGACCACGTACGGGTAGAGCCCCGCGGCGCCGGCCGCGCCAAGCGCGTCGAGCGCAGTGCGGAACGCCCCGGGCCGGCCGCGCAGCCGGTCGTGCTCCGCGCCGTCGTCCGAGTCCAGGCTCACGCCCGCGCCGAAGAGCCCGCGCGCGCGCAGGGCGCGGGCGCGCGCCTCGGTCAGGCCGTCGCCCGTCGTATTGAGCACCAGGCAGGAGCGATCGTCGAAGGCGCCGGCGATGTCCTCGAGGTCGTCGCGCAGCAGCGGCTCGCCGCCGGTCAGGGTGACGCACACGGCGCCGAGGCCCTGCAGCTCGGCGGCCACCTGGCGCAGCGTCTCGACCGGCAGGTCCTTCTGGCTGCGGCCGGAGTTGTAGCAGTGCCAACAGCGGTAGCGGCAGCGGTTCGTGACCGCCAGCGTGACCGAGAAGAGGCGGCGCGCCGGCCCGGAGACCCCGAGGTCGAAGAAGTGCTCCAGGAAAGTGTCGAACGCGCGGCTCGGGTAGGGCGGGAAATGGCTGTTGATCACGGTGCGGCCGTCGAACTCCACGGCCTTCTCGTGCGCCAGGTAGCGCTTGAAGAACGCGGCCAGCGCGGGATCGAGCCGCGAGAAGGGGGGCCGCGCGGCCAGCATGGAGAAGAACTCGTCGCCGCGCCTGGTGGTCGGCATGATCCTGGCGATTCGGTTCATCTGGGATCTCTGTGGGTGACAGGGTAGAGGCGTAGCCCTCCGCAGTG
>DYIW01000447.1 GCA_020723465.1 Phycisphaera mikurensis | reverse complement strand
GCGAAGGACCTCGGGCAGCCGCCCGAGCTCGCTCCCGAGCAGGAAGGTCGTCTCGATGCCCAGGCCCGGGAGGTTGGTCTCGAGCAGCTCGAAGGTCCCTCCGTACACGTCTCCAATGCACACGAGGTGATCGCCGGCCTTGCTGTGCGCAAGGAACGTGGCGGACTCCGCCGCCATCCCCGAGCTGAAGACCCATGCCAGCTCGCCGCCCTCGAGGTCCGCGAGCTTCCGCTCGACGGAGCGGATGGTCGGGTTGAGGCCGTAGCGGGTGTAGAGGTTGCGCTGCGAGCGGCCCTCGACGACGTCGAGGACCTCCTGCGTCGACGAGAATCCGAAGGTGGAGTGGTTGTAGAGCGGCGCGTGAATGCCGCCCTGGGCGTCGAGCGCCTCCCCGGCGTGGATGCATCGGGTCGACAGCCCCAGCTTCTTCTCGATCGTGTCGCTCAAGATGACGCTCCTCAAGTACCTGAGTTCTTGGCGCAGACACTCGCCCGCGTTCCCACGGGCGTCAAGCGCGACAGCCATTGCCGGCCAGTTGCCCCCGAGCTACGTCCGCTCCACGCGAGTCTCGAGCGGGATGGGCTGGGTGAGGCAATAGACACCGGGGCAGCGCTCGCGGGCCTGCTGCTCGAGCTCGCGGAGCTTCGCATCGCTCGCGTCCGCGTCGGCGATGAGCCTCAGCGACACCTGCTCGACCACCGGCTTGTCGCCGAGGCCCATCGGGCGCGTGAGGTCCACCTGATTCTCGGCGATCACGCGCAGGCTCCGCAGCGTGACGCCCTCGGCGGCGGCGAGCGACATGAACGTCCCGCCGAAGCAGGCAGCGAGACCGTAGAGGCAGTATTGGATCGGGTCGGGCGCGAGGCCTGCTCCGCCCATGAACGGCGCGAGATCGGCCTCCAGGGTTCTCTCTCCGGCCGGGTAGGCGAGCGTCGCCTTGAACTGCGGATGACCCTCCTGAAAATCCCAGGTCCCCTCCACGCGCTTCTGTTTCTTGAGCACGGCGGGGTCGGCCTTCGCCTGATCCATGAACGACATCATCCCCTGCAGGTTCACGTTGTTCAGCTTCACGTTCATTCTCCTCGGCGCAGGCCTGCGCCCGTTGCAGCGACCTCGCCGTGCGCGCGCACGAGCGCCCGGGTAGCCTGGTGGATCTGGTCGCGGTCGGTGGAGCGCCCGAGGGACAGCCTCACAGCCCCGAGCGCGGTGGCGGCGTCGATGCCCATGGCGAGCAGCACCGGCGAGGCCGTCTCGCCGCCCTCGTGACACGCCGATCCCGTCGAGGCGGCCACCTCGGGCGTGCCGGCCAGCACCGCGCTGCCCCGCGCTCCGGGAAACGAGACGTTGAGGGTGTTCGGTAGGCGCGCGGCGGGGTGCCCATTGAGACGGAGATCCGGGATGGCTTCCCGGAGCCGCGCGAAGAGCTCGTCGCGGAGCTCGCGCTGTCGTGTGGCCTCGCGCTCGAGATCGCGGCCGGCGAGCTCGCAGGCCGCGCCCAGCCCGACGATCGCCGGCACGTTCTCGGTGCCGGGCCGCAGGCCGCGCTCGTGACCGGCACCGAGCACCAGCGGCGCGAGCTCAACGCCCCGGCGGACGTAGAGCGCGCCCACGCCCTTGGGGGCATACAGCTTGTGCCCGGCGATGGAGAGGAGATCGACGCCGAGCTCATCGACGCGCGTGGGAATCTTCCCGACGGCCTGTGCAGCGTCGGTGTGCATCAGCGCGCCGCGCCCGCGTGCGAGCTCGGCGATCGCTGAGATGGGCATCAGCGTGCCGGTCTCGTTCTGGGCTAGCATCACCGTGACGAGCGCCGTGTCGCCGCGCACGAAGGGGCGGACCTCGTTCGCCACGACCTGCCCGTGCACATCCACCGGGATCCGGGTCACCTCGAAGCCATGGCGCTCGAGGTACAAGCACGGCTGGGCGGTGGCCGGATGCTCCACGGTGGAGGTGACGATGTGGCGCCGCGCCGAGGCCTCGGCTACGCCCCGGATGCAGAGGTTGTTCGCCTCCGTCCCTCCCGAGGTGAACACGATCTCGTCCGGCTGGCAGCCGAGCAGCGCGGCCACCTGCTCGCGGGCGCGCGCGACGGCAGCACGGGCTCGCTGACCGTAGACGTGACCGCTCGACGGATTGCCGAAGTGCTCCCGGAGGTACGGGAGCATGGCCTCGACGACCTCCGGGGCCATGGGCGTCGTGGCGTTGTGGTCGAGGTAGATGGGGAGTCCGCTCTCTCTCATCGTCGCGCGTCCCTGCTGCATCGTCACAGCCACTGCCACATGACCTGCTTCTCGAAGAGCACCTTGCCCGCGTGCCAGAACCAGCCGGGGCGCCGCATGCGGACCGTGGGATTCGGCTCGGCATAGAAGTCGCCTGCGCCATAGCCTGCCCTGCCGGAACCTGTCTCGATGAAGCAGGCACCGTGACCCTCGAAACGCTCCGAGGGGGCACGGCCGGCGACGACCCTGGCGATGTTACGGGCCACGACCTCGGCCTGCCCGTGAGCGAACACGCCGGCCCGGGGGAGCGGCTTGCCCATGGCGAGCGGGATCAGCGTCACGTCGCCCACCGCATAGACGCCCGGGAACTTCGTCTCCAGGGTGTGGCGGTCCACGCTCACCCAGCCGCTCTCGTTGACGAGGCCCGAACCCGCGAGGGCCTTCGGCGGCCGGATCGGCGGGATGTGAACCAGCAGATCGAAGTCAACCGCCTCACCGTCGGAAAAGTGCGCGCGGCCCGGCTCCGCGCGAACGATCTGGTGCGAGGGCCGGTACGCTATCCCCTTCTGCTCGACCATCATGCGGACCGCAGCCGTTGCCTCCGGACCCGCAACGCCCATCGGCCCCGGCTCGGCCGAGTGCAGGACGACCTCGACCGCTGAGCGCAGCCCGCGTCGGCGCAGCAGCCCGTCGATCAGCATCGCGGCCTCGTAGGGAGCGGCCGGACACTTGTACGCCGGCGCCGCGGTGAGAACGAGGATGCGCCCTGAGCGCTGGGCGTCGAGGGCGTCGCGCAGCCGGGTGGCGCCGTCGAGGGTGCAGAAGGTGAGCCCGGCCTCGCCGAGGCCCGGGACGGCCTCGGGCGTGAACTCCGCGCCGAGCGCCACCACGAGGTGATCGGCGGCGATGGCTTGCCCGCTGATGACCGCTGTCCGCTGCTCGGGGTCGATGCGCTCGACCTCGCCGCGCAGCACCTCGATGCCCTTGCGCTC
>DYIW01000446.1 GCA_020723465.1 Phycisphaera mikurensis | reverse complement strand
CGGTTGTTGTTCCAGCAGCCGCTGCTCGAGGACGACGCCATGAAGGACTTTCTATGGCCTTTCGGCGCGCGGATCACCGCCTGACCGCACGGGGCGCGCTCCTCACCGCAGCACTGTTCGCAAGGCGCGACGCGTCGCTGAAGCGTGTCGTCGGCATGGTCGCGTGACGCTTCGCCCGTGGGATCCATGCCTCGCCCTCGCGCATCCACCGCGCGCCCAGAGCGCGCGGCCGCGGCCCGTGGCCGCGGGATCTACTACTCCCGGGAATCGTCGCGCGGCGCGACGACTCCCGGAGTAGTAGATCAGCGCTTCTTCAGCGTCACGGCCATGCCGGCGTCTTCCATGTGCAGGAAGAGCGTTTCCAGGTCGGGGTCGGTGGTGATCGCCTCGAGGTAGCGCGGGTCGGGCTCGGGCCGCTTCATGTTGTGGGCCAGCACCAGCCCGCCCGGCCGGACGAGCGGCTTCAGCTTCTGCAGGTAGTCGATGTAGCCCGGCTTGTCGGCATCGAGGAAGAGGAGGTCGATGGGCTCCTGCAGCTTCAGCACCTCCTCGTGCGCGTCGCCGAGGACGATGGTGACGAGGTCTTCCACGCCCGCCCGGGCGAAGTTCTCCTGCGCGCGGCGCGCACGTTCCGGGTCGATGTCGAAGGTGGTGAGCGTGCCGCCGGTGGCGCGAAGCGCCAAAGAGAGCCACAGGCCGGAGTAGCCGTTCGACGTGCCGATCTCGACCACGCTTCGCGCGCCCGTGGCCTCGGCCAGCAGGCGCAGCAGCCGTCCGTCCTCCTCGGGCACATTCATGTTGCCGCGCCGATCCTGGTCGAGCTCGGCGAGCACCGCGAGGATGCGGGAGGCGGCTTCGGGCGTGCGGCCGGTCGCGGCGGGGCGCGCGCGGCCGTATTCCTCCGGGGAGAGCGCTCCGTCGCCGTCCGCGTCGAGAGTGAGGAGCGCAGCGGACGCGCCCTCGACCTCGGAGCAGGAGAGCGCGCCGTCGCCGTCTGCGTCGAGGGCGAGGACGAGCGGGCAGGAGTCTGGCGCCTCGCCACCCTGGCCGGCAGAGAGGAGGGCCAGGGCAAGCGCGAGAAGGGTGGCAGCCAGCAGCTTCATGGTGACCTCCGTTGGGTGCGAAGGACGAGTCGCGGGCGCGGCGAGCGCGAGACGTTCTACTGTGCGCCGGCTCGCCGCGCCAGGGCGACGGATAGAGTGCGGCCTGGAGGAGCGCATGCGCGAGCACTGGCTGGCAGCGGTTCTGCTTCTGGTCCCGGCGGCGGCGGGTCATGGCGGCACGGCGGACTATCCGCTGCAGCCCGTCCCCTTCACCGCCGTGCGCTTCGCCGACGAGTTCTGGGCGCCGCGCCTGGAGACGAACCGGCGCGTGACCATCCCCTATGCCTTCAGGAAGTGCGAGGAGACCGGCCGCATCGACAACTTCGCCATCGCCGGCAGTTTGCTCGAGGGCGAGCACCGCGGCGACTTTCCCTTCGACGACACGGACGCCTACAAGATCCTCGAGGGAGCGAGCTACGCGCTCAGCGTGTGCGAGGACGCGGACCTCGATCTGTACCTGGACGGCCTGATCGCGAAGATCGCCGCGGCGCAGGAGGAGGACGGCTACCTCTACACCTGCCGCACGAACGGCGCCACGCGCCTGGAGCGGTGGTTCGGGCCCGAGCGCTGGTCGAGGCTGGCGGGCAGCCACGAGCTGTACAACGCCGGGCACCTCTACGAGGCCGCGGTCGCGCACTTCTATGCCACGGGGAAGACGGCGCTCCTGGACGTGGCGCTGAAGAACGCGGACCTGGTGGCGCGCACCTTCGGCGAGGAGGGTCGGCGCGCCCCGCCCGGCCACCAGGTCATCGAGATGGGGCTGGTCAAGCTCTTCCGCGCCACGGGCGACGCGAAGTACCTGAACCTGGCGAAGTTCTTCCTGGACGAGCGCGGCCGCGCGCGCGGCCGCGAGCTGTACGGGCCCTACAGCCAGGACCACCTGCCCGTGGTCGAGCAGAGCGAGGCCGTGGGCCACGCGGTGCGCGCCACGTACATGTACGCCGGCATGGCGGACGTGGCCGCGCTCACCGGCGACGAGGCGTACGTCCGGGCCGTCGACCGCCTCTGGGAGAACGTCGCCGGCCGCAAGCTCTACGTCACCGGCGGCGTGGGGGCGCGCGGCGACGGCGAGGCCTTCGGCGCGGACTACGAGCTGCCGAACCTCACGGCCTACGCCGAGACCTGCGCGGCCATCGGCAACGCCATGTGGAACCACCGCCTGCTGCTCCTGCACGGCGACGCGCAGTACGCCGACGTGCTGGAGCGCGTGCTCATGAACGGCGTGCTCGCGAGCGTGTCCCTCTCCGGCGACGCGTTCTTCTACGACAATCCGCTGGAGTCGCGCGGCCAGCACCAGCGCAGCCCTTGGTTCGGCTGCGCCTGCTGCCCGGGCAACGTGGCGCGCTTCATCCCCTCGATTCCCGGCTACGCCTACGCGTGGCGCGGCGACGCCCTCTACGTCATCCTCTTCGCCGCGGGCGAGGCGCGCGTGGAGATGGAGTCGGGGGCGCTCCGCGTGCGCCAGGAGACGCGCTACCCGTGGGACGGCGCGGTGCGCCTCGTGCTCGAGCCGGAGGAAAAAGGGGCGGAGTTCACGCTGCTGGTGCGGATTCCCGGCTGGGCGCGGGGCGAGGCCCTGGCGGGCGATCTCTATCGCTTCGCCGAGGAGGAGGCGCCCGAGCCGGAGCTGCGAGTGAACGGGACGCCCTGCGCGCTCGAGCTGGAGCAAGGGTTCGCGCGCCTGCGCCGCGCGTGGCGCGCGGGCGACGTCGTCGAGCTGGAGCTGCCCATGCCGGTCCGGCGCGTGCTCTGCGACGAGCGGGTGGGCGAGAACCGGGGCCGGGTGGCGCTGCAGCGCGGGCCGATCGTCTACTGCCTCGAGGGCGCGGACCACGCCGGCGGCCACGTGCTGAACCTGCTCGTGCCGGATGACGCGGAACTCTGGGCCGAAGCGCGCGCGGACTTGCTCGGCGGCGTCACCGTGGTGCGCGGCCGAGGGATCGCCTGCGCGCGCGGCGCGGGCGGAGAAGTGGAGGAGAGCGAGCAGGAGATCCTGGCCGTGCCCTACTGCGTGTGGGCGCATCGCGGGCCGGGCGAGATGACGGTGTGGCCGGCGCGCGAGCGCGCGGCCGTGCGGCCTCTGCCCGGACCGACCATCGCCTCGACCGCGCGGCTCACGACCTCGGGCGGCACGAATCCACAGGCGATCACCGACCAGATCG
>DYIW01000049.1:8185-25858 GCA_020723465.1 Phycisphaera mikurensis | reverse complement strand
CCCGCTGCGCCTGCCGGCCGCGCTGCTCTTTGCCGGCCTCATCGCCGCGGCGCTCGCCGTGCTGCAGGCCGCGGGCCTGGACTTCCCCTTCGCCGATCCGGACAACGCGAACCCGGCCGTGTCCTTCTTCGGCAACACCAACCTGACCGGCGAGTTCCTGGCGCCGATCCTGCCGCTCGCCTTCGTGCTGGGTGCAGTCGGACCGGCGCGGCTGCGGGCCCTCGCCCTGGCGACGCTGCCGCTCGCGCTCGCCGCGCTGTTCCTCGCTGGGAGCCGCGGCGCCCTGCTCGCTGCGGCGCTCGGGCTGCTCTTCGCGCCGCTGCTTGCGCGCGGGCTCGCGCGCGGCCGCCTGTTCAACGTTCCGGCCGTGGCGGCGCTTCTCGCGGGCGCGGGGCTGGCGCTCCTTGCCGGCGGCGCCGAGGTTTTCCGCGCCAAGACCATCGCGACGAGCCCGGACTCGATCGCCTCGCCCGAGTATCCGACGAACCGCCAGCGCCTTGCTCTGGCGCGCGCCACGCTCGACATGGCGCGCGCGGCGCCGGTCCTCGGCCACGGACCGGGCAGCTTCCGCTCGGCCTTCCCGCCCTATCGCGATCCCGAGGAGGCGGCGATCCCCACGCTTGCCGGCGCGCGCTCCGAGGCGGAGGACCCGCACAACCAGTACCTGCTGTTTCTCGCCGAGGGCGGGATCGTCTCGCTGCTCCTGTTCCTGGGGCTCGCCCTGCCGGCCTTGTTCGCGTTCCGCGGCGCCGCTCTCCTGCCGGAAGGCGATCCGCGGCGCGTGGCGGCCGCGGCCCAGACCGTCGCGCTCCTCGCGCTCCTCGCCATCGCGCTCTTCCGCTCGCCGCTCGAGCACCCGCCCTCCGCTCTCCTCTTCTTCCTGCTGTGCGGCGCCCTCTTGCCCTATCGAGGGTCGGTGCTCACTGATGAGCGGCCGCGGCGCCCGCCGGGTGTCCTCAGCCGCATCCTGCCGCCCTACATGATCGCGCTCGCGGCTCTCGGCCTCCTGGCGCTCGGCGCGGACCTGTGCCAGGGCATGGCCCATCGCCTGATGGCCTCCGCGCTCGCGAGCGGCAACCGCGCGCATTTGCTCCGTGCCGAGAGCTGGCTGGAGTTTGCCGCGAAGGTCGACCCGGGCAGCCTGGACACGCTGCAGATCCGCGCCGAGGTCCTGCGCATCCTCGGAAAGGGCGGCGAGAGCCACGTGGCCGAGGAGGAGGCCGCACACCGGCAGATCCTCGCGCTCTACCCCTGGCGCGAGGCGTCGCTCGTGCGGCTCGGCGGCATCCTGGCCGAGGCCGACCGGGTGGCGGCGGCGCGGGGGTACCTTCGCCGCGCGCTCGAGCTGCGCCGCGGCGACGCTTCGGCCGAGGACATGGCCGCGCTGCTCACGCGCTCGGGCCACGCGCGCGGCGCCGCGCGGCTGCTGCTTGACGAGGTGCGCCGCGGCGCGCTTCCGGCCGCGATCTTGAGGCGCACCGCCGATGAGGCCAAGGCGAGCGGAGTGTGGGACGAGGAGCTTTCCTGCCACGAGGCCATTCTCGAGCTCTACCCCTACGACGGCGATTCGGCGTTTCGCATCGGCGAGATCGAGACCGCGCGGAACCGGCCCGAGGCGGCGCGGCGCATGTACGGCCGCGCGCACGTCTCCTTCGCGCTCGCCTTCCTCGGCAATCGCGACTACGCGGCGGCGCGCGGCGCGGCCGAGCGCGCGGCGCGGCACGAGGCCCTGCTCGAGGCGGACGTGCTCGCCGCGCTCGCCGCCGTGGGAGAGGGGGACCAGGAAGCCCTCGAGCGCCTGCGCGCCGAGCGGCCCGAGGCCCTGCCCGCGGAGTTCACGCGGGCGCTGCGCCTGCTCGAGGGGAACAGCGACCTGGCGCCGGCCCTGCGCGCGCTCCTCGGCGGCAAGTGATCAGGTCTTCGTGTCGTCGCACGCGGCGCACAGGCCGAAGAGCTTGAGCGAGTGCGAGAGCACGCGGAAGCGGCTGCCCTTGGCGGCCTGCTCCTGCAGCTTCTCGATCGCGGTCTCGCTGAACTCGGTGATCTGGCCGCAGCCCAGGCAGATCATGTGATCGTGGTGCTCGCGGCCCGAGATGGCCTCGTAGATCTTGGGCTCGCGCACCCCTACCTCCAGCTCCTCGAGGAAGTGCGCCTCGACCAAGAGCTTGAGCGTGCGGTAGACGGTCGCCTTGGAGACGTGGGTCTTCTCGCGCTTCAGGACCAGGTAGAGGTCGTCGGCCGAGAAGTGCTTGGGCATGGAGAAGGCGCGCTGCACGATCTTCAGGCGCTGCGCCGTGTGCTTCAGGCGGTTGTCGCGCAGGAAGCGCTCGAACAGCTCGTTCACCTTGGCGTACCTGCGCTCGCGTTCGGGGCTCACGGCTGCGCCCCCTCGTGCTCGGCGCGGCCGATGTCCGTGCGGAAGTGCGCGTCCTGGAAGCGGATCTTCCCGACCGCCTCGTAGGCGCGGCGGCACGCGGCCTCGACGCCTTGGCCCAGCGCGGTCACGCCGAGCACGCGGCCGCCGGCCGTGAACACGCGGCCGCCCGACAGCGCCGTGCCCGAGTGGAAGACGCTGACATCGGAGAGAGCCGCGGCCTCGTCCAGCCCCTCGATCGGGAAGCCCTGCTGGTACGCGCCCGGGTAGCCGCCCGAGGCGAGCACCACGCAGCAGGCCGCGCGCTCGTCCCAGGAGATGGGCTCGGACTCCTCGAGCCGGCCGTGCGCGGCGAGGTCGAGCAGGGCGAGGAAGTCGGAGCGGAGGCGCGGCAGGATGGCCTGGGCCTCGGGGTCGCCGAAGCGCACGTTGAACTCGAGCACCTTGGGCCCGCCCGGGGTGAGCATGAGCCCGGCATAGAGGAAGCCGCGGAAGGGGCAGCCGGCGCGCGCGAGAGCGTGCACCACGGGCACCAGGATCTGCGACTCGACCTGGGAAAGCACGGCGGGCGTGACGGCGCGCGCCGGCGAGACCGCGCCCATGCCCCCGGTGTTCGGGCCGCGGTCGTTGTCGAAGGCCGCCTTGTGGTCGCGCGCCGGCTCGAGCAGCGCGATGGTGCGACCGTCGACCATGGCCAGGACCGAGGCCTCGCTGCCTGCCAGGTGCTCCTCGATGATCGCGCGCGCGCCGACCTCGCCGAAGGCCCTTTCGACCATGACCGCGCGCACCGCCTGCTCGGCCGCGGAGCGGTCGCGGGCGATGAGCACGCCCTTCCCCGCGGCCAGCCCGTCCGCCTTGATCACGACCGGGTAGGTCTCGAGCGTTTCGAGATGGAGGAGCGCGGCGTCGGCGGTAGTGAACACGCGGAACGTGGCCGTGGGGATGTGGTGCTTGCGGCACAGCTCCTTGGCGAAGGCCTTGCTTCCTTCGAGGCGCGCGGCCAGGCGGCTGGGGCCGAAGAGCGGCCGGCCGGCCGCGGCAAAGGCGTCGGCGATGCCAAGGACGAGCGGCGCCTCCGGGCCGACGACGGTCAGGTCGATGGACTCCCGCTCGGCGAAGCGGAGGAGCCCTGGCACGTCGTCCGCCGCGATGTCCACGCAGTCGGCGAGGGCGGCGATCCCCGCGTTGCCGGGCGCCGCGTAGAGCCGTTTCAGCAGGGGTGAGCGCGCGATCGCGGCGCACAGGGCATGCTCGCGACCGCCTCCCCCGACCACGAGCACGCGCATCGAGCCGCCTGTTGTCGAGAGGTTTTCGTGGACCAGGTCCGAGGCGGGCGTGACCCTACCACTCGCGGCGAAGAAGCGTCAAGGAAGGGGCAGGCGCGCGCGGGCCGGCCATGCCGTAGAATCGCGCTGCACGTGTACCTGTTTCGCTTTCGAGGCGCGGGATGATGAACCGAGCCGGCGCGGCCATCGCGCTCGTCCTTCTGCTGATCGCGGCCCCGCAGGCCGCGGGGCAGGGCTTCGTCGCCAACCGGCTGTTCGCGGCGTCGGTGGGCGAGGACGCGGTCTTCGAGTTCGACGGCGCGGGCGCGCTGGTGCGGGCGATCGGCGAAGGCGTGCTGCAGGACCCGCGCGGGCTCGCCTTCGGGCCGGACGGCCTGCTCTACGTCACCAGCGGGGATGAGATCCTCGGCTTCGACGCGGCGGGCCAGCTCGCCGCCACCATCGGACCGGGCACGGCGCTCGCGGCGCCGCGCGGCCTGGTCTTCGGCCCGGACGGCGACCTCTACACCACGTCGGGCGACCGCGTGCTGGCGATCGACCTGAGCGGGCAGCAGGTGCGCGAGATCGGAGGCGACCTGCCGATCGGCGTGCCGGTCGGGATCGCCTTCAGCGCGGGCGGCGACCTGTTTGTGGCCTCGGGCGGGGCCAACACGATCCTGCGCTTCGACGCGAGCGGCGCGCTCGTGGACGAGATCGGCGCGGGTTCGAGCCTGAGCACGCCCATGGGCCTGGCCTTCGGGCCGGGAGGCGTGCTCTTCGTCGCGTCGTTTTTCAGCCACGAGATCCTGGCCTTCGACGCCGCGGGGCAAGAGGTGCCCGCTCTCGCCATCAGCGATCCCGACCTGCTCTTCCCCATGGGGCTGGCGTTCGGCCCGAACGGACACCTGTTCGCCAGCGCCTTCTTCAATGCGAAGGTCATCGAGTTCGACGAGCTGGGCGCCAAGGTGCGCGCGATCGCCGCGCCCGGCGGCTTCGAGAACCCGGAGGGCCTGGCCTTCTCGCCGCTCCGCCTGCGCGCGCGGCTCAAGGGCAAGGTGCGCCAGCGCGGCGCGGGCACGGCCAAGATCGCGGAGCGGGCCACGCTCTTCTTGGCGCCTGGCTCGGGCACGATGATGCTCGCCTTGAACGACGACCCGGGGAACGACCAGGACCTGGCCTCGGCCTTTGGCGCGCCCGCGCTCGTCTTCCACGGCTTCGAGGCCTTTCTCGACCTCGCGGCCGAGGAGCGGCGCTTCCAGGGCGCGCAGGTGGGCACGCCGCTGCTCGCGGCCGGCCTGGCCTCGCTCAACCTGAAGGTCGAAGGCAAGCTCGCGGCCTTCGGCGACGGCACGGCCTTCAAGCCGAAGAAGGCGCGCGGCACCATCCACCGCGGCGCCGCGGGCAGCGTCTACAAGGGCCGCATCAAGACCCACGAGGTCCTCGACTGAGCGGCCCATCCCTGGCACAATCCAGCGTCGCACGAGCGCCCGTAGCTCAACCGGATAGAGCATCGGATTTCTAATCCGACGGTTGCAGGTTCGAGTCCTGCCGGGCGTGCCAACGCCTCGACCCGCCCCGGGTCGAGGCGCTCCGGGTACAGCCCGGTGCGCGTCTCCGGGCAATCCCTGAGAAACGAAGGCCCCCCGAGGACGCGTGTGCGTCCTCGGGGGGCGCGGTTCGCTCAGGGGATCCTGCTACGGCGAGACCGAGTAGACCGCGTTCGAGAAGGAAGCCGTGCCGTTCGGCGAGGCGACGTCCATGATGATCGCCTGCCAGAAGACCGTGGTGCCCGAGGGCGCCGTGGTTGGCCAGGAGAAGGGCACGTTGAGGGTGCCGGACGGGCTCGTGGCGATCGAGAAGATCACGGCCGGGAGCGGCACCACCACCGCGTCGAGGAAGCCGGTGTAGTACATGGGCGAGAAGCCGAAGAGCAGGACCATCGGCGCGGACGGCGCGGCGTTGCTGAGCGAGATCAGCGTCGGCGCGCCGGGCAGCAGCGTGCCCGTGCCCGTGAGGATCGGCACGCCCGTCACGCCGGGCACACCAGCGCCCACGTCGTAGAGGGGATCCGAGTGGGCCAGGTCGCCCGGCGCCGTGTAAAACACGACCATGCCAAGGCTGGAGTTGTCGAAGAAGTCCCAGAGCATGGTCGGGACGTCGCCGATGCTGTCCGTACCCCAGCACACGTACGTGGCCATCAGGTTCGACCCGTAGGCCGTGTTCAGGTAGACGGCCGAGCCCTTGGTCGCGGTGTTGTCCACGAACGTGTTGAACACGTTGTTGACCTTGTCGCCCGCGATCTGGACGCCCGTGGCGTTCACGTACAGCCCGCCGCCGTTCACGGCGCTGTTCAGGGCGAAGACGCTATCCACAACAGAAAGGAGAACTATAGAATGATACACGCCGCCGCCGTCTTGCGCTGCAGCGTTCCCGACAAAGCTGCAGCCCAGAAGACTCACCCCCCCCGCGTATCCCATAGCACACAGCCCCCCCCCCGTACTCGCTGAATTATTGATGAAGCTACCCCCCGAAACGCTCACCGTCGCCCCACCAACATGCAGACCGCCACCATTCCACTTTGCTGCATTCAGCGAGAAGATGTTCTCATCAAGAGTAACATCCCCGTCGAAAATGCACATCCCTCCTCCAAGGCTGTGCGAGTAGTTCTCAGAAATGAGGTTCCTGGTCACGCTGCACCCTAGGCACGCAACAATCCAGAGCCCACCGCCGTTGGGACCGGTCGGCCCCATCATTGCCTGGTTATGAGTGACGACATTGTGGTCGACGACCACATTCTGTGAGTTGCTCAACAGTACGCCACCACCTCCCTCATAGTCGGCGTTGTTATTGTCTATATGATTGTTTGCGATCGTGACTGAGGCCGAACTTAGCACATGCATGCCGCCAGCCCCATTCCCGTGGATGATATTGTCAGCGACAACAGAACCATGTGCCTGTGACAAGTACAGACCGGTCGAAACATTGCTCTGAATGAGGCCGAACTTGATATCCGCTGCGCCGTTGTAAATGTCAGCACCTCTGAACGCACAATCCTGCATCGTGTTCCCTCTCAGCAGAAGTCTGGGCGTGGCCGTCGCTCCAGGGGACAGGTCTGCCTTCAACCCAGTGCTTCCGCTGAAGCGGATCACGGTTTCACAGATGTACGGACTGGCCTTGTCAAGCATCACGCACGGAGACGAGTTCCCTCCATACTCAACGACGCACTGCTCGAGCACCGAGCCGGAGACGTAGTCCCCCGTGGGTCCACAGGTGCCGTCAGCGGCTTCGTCCGAGAAGAGGATCTGGCTCCACTTGCCGGGTGCGGGGGCGTTGTCCGCCGTGAAGGTGATTGGCTGGCCGGAAAGACCCCGCGCCACAAGAGTGCCCGTTCCGAACATGGGCGATCCGACCACGATGCTCGTGAGGTCGTAGAACCTCACCTGCACACCGGGATCGATGGTGAGGGTCGCACTGCCCCCGATGATGATGCTCTGCGTCACGATGTACGGGTTGCCGGCGAGGTTCCAGGTGGTGTCCGTGAGGATGAGGCCGCCGACAGGTGTCTGCGCAAGAGCAGCGCTCGTGAGCAGCATGGAAATGAGCGCGGGAATGAGCAACGTCTTGTTCATGAGGATCACCCGTTTGTTGGCCTGACCGCCAGCGCCGGAGCGGGGAGCGATACGCCTCGACTCCTTCGCCGCCCGCTGGCCGATCATGTGTTGTCTTAGGACATGCACAAAGCGTGTGGCGGCTTGCGAAGCCGCCATGTATTCGCGGAATTCCCCGCGAGCTTTTCGGCCAGCGCGTGAACGACGCTGCTGGGTCACGGGGACTTGCCCTCCGTCTTGGGAGCAGGGGCTTCGGCGAACCTGGCGGCCGCCTTTTCGCGAAGCGAGCGCGCCATGGCTTGGTTTGGGTCGAGGGCAAGGGCCTGGTCCGCGGCGCGAAGCGCGGCCTCCCATGCCCCGGCTTCGAACTCCACCATGGCCAGCGCGGCAGCCGCGGCCGGAGAAAGTGGGTCGCGCGGCTGCCACAGGCGCACGACGACCCGTGCGAGTTCGTGCTCCCCGACGTCCAGGAGGCGCCAACATGCTGCTTCGAGGTGCGTCGAGGTCAGACTGGGGTCGGCCGCGATGTTGATCAGGGTCTCGAGCATGCGCACCCGGACTTGCTGGTTGCCGCCGGCGAGAAGGAGGTGCGTCTGTGCGAAGAGCTGTCCTTGGCGAGCGATTAGATGGAACTCGGGTGTGAAGGGCTCAAGTTCTGCCGCGCACGCGAAGTCCCGTTCCGCCTGCTCGAAGTCTCTCTCACCCGAGAGGGCAGCGAGTCCTGCTCGGAAGATGTAGAAAAGGGATGCAGGATTCGCTGCGATAGCCTGGTCGAGAAGCTTCCTGGCCTGCTGCCCGTTTCCTACGATAAGGGCTGCGGCGATACCAGGTAACTGCCCATAACTCTGGGCGATGAAGGGGATGTCAGGCGTTGTGTGGACGAAGAGGGTTTCCTGGTCGAGACCTGTCGCTCCCAGTAGACCGAGCGTCAAGAGCGCGGTGTTTCGGAGCCGGGCCAGGATTGACGCCTGCTCGTCCGCAACCAGGGCCATCTGGAGGGAACTGATGGTCTGAACCACCGTGCGGATTGCCTGATAATCCTCGTTGGTCAGGGATCCGCGCGCCGTTTCCAGGACGCTGAGAGCCTCGGCGGCGTGACCGCGCAGGGTTGCGGCCAGTGCACGGTACGCGTGAGTCGTGATGTCTTCGGGGAAGAGAGAGACAACCGTCTGCCAGGCTGTGAGGGTCTCTTGGAGTTGTCCACTCGTCAGAAGCGAGAACAGAAGTCCGTGCCAAGCGAAGTAGTGGAACGGATCTTCGTCGATGGCCCCGCGGAAGCACAGGAGCGCCTCGCCCGACGTGGTCGCCTGGAGACCCCGGGCGTAGAGGTCGTCGGCGTCGGGCAGACCGGCGTAGAGCGCCTGCTGGAACAGGCCGGCTCCCTCGTTGCGCGTCTTGACTTCGCCGAGCGCCAGGAGGCCCTGAAGGAGCAGCACGCCCCCGGCCATGTCCGTGCCGGCCGCTCTGGCGACGAGCCCGTCCAGCTCGGCCTTCGCCTCGTCGCGCCTGCCGCTCGCAATGAGCCAGCGCGCGCGCTTCAGACGGAGCGCGGGTTCGGGCGAGTCGCTCGCAGCGAGCGCGGCGTCCAGCTCCCCGAGCGCGACGTTCCAGCTTCCCCGCTGCGCCGCGAGCTCGGCGGACTGCAGCCGCGCCGCGACCAGGTTCGATTGCGCCTCTTGCTTCAGGCCGCGCTCGCGCTGCAGGTTCCGCGTCTGGACCACGGCGAGCGCGGTCAAGCCCAGGAAGATAGTCGCGAGCAGCAGGACGCCGGCGGTCACAACCGCGCGGTGGCGCCGCACGAACTTGGACAGGCGGTAGAGGCCGCTCGGCGGCCCGGCCAGCACCGGGTCATCGTTCAAGTGACGGCGGATGTCCGCGGCCAGCTCGGCCGCGCTCGCGTAGCGGCGTTCCCGGTCCTTCTCCAGCGCCTTCAAGACGATCCAGTCGAGATCCACCGAGAGTTCGGGGCAGAGCGATCGCGGCGGCGGGGGCTCGTCCTCGTGGAGCTTGCGGGCCGCCTCGAGCAGCGGCAGCCCCTGCAGCGCGATCGGCGGCTGGCCGGCAAGCAGCTCGTAGAGCACGGCGCCGAGCGAGTACACGTCCGCGCGCACGTCCACCTGCTCGGATGCGCCGCCGGCCTGCTCCGGGCTCATGTAGTCCAGCGTGCCGATGACGTGACCGGCGAGCGTATGCATGCTGTCCGCGGGATCGGCGCTCGAGCCGCGGGCCACGCCGAAGTCGATGATCTTGGGCCGGCCGGCGCGATCGATGAGAATGTTCGAGGGCTTGAGGTCGCGGTGGATGATGCCGTTCTGGTGGCCGTGATGCACGGCGTCGCACACGTCCGCGAAAAGCGCCAGCGCCCCGGCGAGGTCGAGCTGCTGCTCGCGCGCGTGAACGAGCAGGCCGCTCGCGCCCTCCACGTACTCCATCGCGAACCAGGGCACGCTCACGCCTCCCTGGTCCACGTGCGTGCCCGACTCGTACACCTGAGCCACGCCCGGGTGGCGCAGGCGCCCCAGCAGCTCCGACTCGTACTGGAAGCGGCGCACCGCCGAGGGGGAGCGCAGCCCGCTGTGCATCACTTTGAGCGCCACCAGGCGCCGCGGGTGCTCCTGTTCGGCCTCGTAGACCGTGCCCATGCCGCCGACGGCGAGCACGCGGTTCAGGCGGTAGGAACCGATGCGGCTGCCCGGAGCCAGGCTGGTCGCTTGCCCCTCGAGGAACTCCGACACGGGCGGGAAGGAGAGGCGGAACGGGAACTCCTCGCCGTCCAAGCTCAGCTCGAGCAGCCGGTCGATCCTGCGGCGCATCTCCGGGCTCGAACCGCAGGCCGTGCTGAGGAAGCGCTCCCGGTCGTCTCCCAGGCGGCTCCTGGCCTCCTCGAGGATGCGCAGGAGCTCCTGCTCGCTCTTGGGGTCGAAGGGGCGACTAACCATTCAGCCTCTCGCGCAGCCAGGCCGTGGCGACCGGCCAGCGCCGCTCCACCGTGCGCAGCGAGGTGCCGAGCACCTCGGCGACTTCCTTGGCGGGAAGCCCGCCGAAGCAGCGCAGCTCGACGATGCTCTCGAGCTCCGGATCCACCTCGCGCAGCACTTGCAGGGCCTCGTGCAGGTCCACCACGTCGAAAGGGGACAGGGGACGCCCCTCCAGCGAGAGCCGGAAGCGCTCCCCGCCGCCCTTTTTCAATCTGTTTCGGCGCGCGTGGTCCACCAGCAGGTTGCGCATGACCCGCGAGGCCATGGCGAAGAAGTGGTTGCGGGTCTCCCAGGTGCGGCCGTCGCTGCGGAAGAGGCGGATCCACGCTTCATGCAGCAGGTCGCTGGCGTCCAGGCTGTGGTCCGGCCGCTCGCGTGCCATGTGCGCGCGCGCCAGGGCGCTCATCTCGTCGTAGATAAGCGGCAGGAGCTCCTCCCGCGCCCGCTCGTCGCCCGCGCTCATGAGGTTGAGAAGCTGGGTCGCCCGATCCACGCCCGTCGCGCTCATGGGATTCCGCCCTCCTTCGACACGGACGCGCTGGCCTCCAGATTATGGATGATACCGGCGGCAAGTAGCAAAGCCAAGAGCCGAGGGGCGGGTGGTAGCGTGTCCGCCGTGGCGGCCGGGTGAGCGTGCCCCCTATCCATTGACTGGACGAGCTCTCCGGGGTTACCGTTCGAACGTTCCGCACGCACAGTTGCGAGGACGGCGATCCGATGAAGACCTCGTTCACGAAGGCGGTCCTTCTCGGCGGCACGCTGGCGGCGGCGCTGACGTTCGCCACGCCCGCGCTGGTCCTGGGCTACAGCCTGATCGGCGGCAACCTCGGCATCGGCACCACCGGGAACGGCTACCAGCGCGACTTCCGCATCCGCAACAACGCCGCGGACCCGGCCGCCAACAACAACACCACGCCCGAGGCGGACCACCCCGGGTCCCTCGGCGCGGCGCTCGCGGTGTGGAAGGCGGGGCAGGCCTGGAACTCGACCACGGTCGACGCGGCGCGCAACTTCGACTTCGACTGGCAGGGCTCGACCGCGAGCACGGCGAACAACGAGAACATCGTGCTCTGGGCGGACAGCGGCTGCGGCAGCGGCGTCCTGGCCTACACCATGACGCCGATCAGCGACGGCTGGATGATGGTGATCTGCGAGACGGCGTGGGTGTGGTCGGACGGGCCCGGCGATCCGGGCAGCGGCGAAATCGACATCCAGGGCGTGGTGGCGCACGAGCTCGGCCACGCGCTCGGCCTCGGCCACACCAGCGTGGGCTGCGGCGGGAGCTGCGCCACGCAGTCGACCATGTGTCCCTACCTGTGCGGCACTGGGGTCCTGATGCGCGACATCGAGGCGGACGACCAGGCCGGCCTGCAGGCGATCTACGGCGTGATCCCGGCGAACAAGCCGGTCATCACCGGCCTGTCCGGCTCGACCGCGACCGGCGGCACGCTCACCATCCACGGCTCGAACTTCGCCGGCACGGTGAACGTGAAGTTCACGGCGGACGCCGCCCAGAACACGGGCACGATCACGGGCGTGGTCTACAACGTCAGCAGCGCCAGCAGCACGCAGATCGACGTGGTCATCCCGGCGGCCGCGCTCGACGGCGAGGTGCACGTCTGGGAGCCGAGCCTCAGCCGCTTCTCGAACGGCTTCCCCATCGACATCAACGCCGCGCCGCCCGCGCCGAGCCTCACGAACGTCGCGCCCGGCAGCGCGCAGGCGATCGGCGGCGAGCCGATCACCCTGACCGGAACGAGCTTCACCGGCGCCACGAGCGTGCAGGTCGGCGCGGTCACGCTCCTGCCGCCCCTCGGCTTCTCGGTCGTGAACGACGCGACCATCGCCTTCCCGGCGCCGCCCGCGGCCGCGCTCGGCGCCGCCAGCGTGACCGTCACCAACGCCAGCGGCACGAGCAACGCCCTGCCGCTCAACTACGTCGTGACCAGCCCGGCACAGATCATCGCGCCGGCGCAGCTCGCGAACGGCGCGCCCGCCACGTGGTTGTGGGGCGATGACCCCGGCGACGCGGTCCTGCTGCTCGTCAACCTGGACGGCGCCACGGGCGTGTACTCGGGCATGACCATCCTCACGGCGCTGCTCGCTCTCCCCTTCCCTAACCTGGACGCGGCGGGCCTCGGCGGCTTCACCGCGACCGCGAGCGGCGTTCCCGTGGGGACCACCTTCTCCACGCAGGTCCTGACCCACACCGGAACGCTGCCGACCCTCGAGGCCTCGGACATCGACGCGACGCTCGTGGTCCCCTGAGCCGGCGCGCCAGCGGCCGGTTCGGACCAGCGCGGTCACGACGGACGTCCGGGATCCACCTGGGCCATGACCTTGGCCTTCTCGACGCGCTCGCGTGACGAGGCCGCCGATGACCAGGCCGAGCATCCGCGCTCGCGCATCCGACGCGACGACGCTCGCCTCGAGCGAGCGCCTGCGAGCGGACTGCTGCTCGGCCAGGCGCAGCAGGCGTTCGGCAGCGTCCGGGACGAGCGCGTTGTACTCCTCCGGGGCCTCGGGTGGCGGAAGCACACCTGGTACAGGGAGAAGTGCCGGCTCGTGACGGAGATGCTCTGCGCTCGCTGTGGCAGCGAGGACTTGCTCCGGCGGGCCACTACTTGGCGGCAGAGTCTTCCTCAAAACCTGCCAGCTCGATCGCCCGCCCGAGATCCTGCCCGACCGCGTGCCAGGACGCCAGAGTGAAGACCAGTCTGGCTTCCTGGCGCAAGGAGAGAAACGCGACGAGAGGCTCGAAGCAACACGGGATCCACGTGGCATTCTGCGTCCGCGCTTGACATGGACGTGCCCCTCCCAGCGCCGCGCTTCGACCCGCCGGCCTTCGCCCTACGCGAAAAGAAAAAACCTCCCTGCGACGAAGAGGCCCGGAAGGAACCACAACGCCACGCCGAGGTAGCCGCCGAGCCGCGCCAAGAGCGCCCACCGCCAGCGAAGCGCCGCGCAGATGAGGAGAACAGGAAGCAGCCCCACGAACGCGAGATCCTCCAGGACGTAGGGGAACTCCCTATTGGACAGCCACGCGAACGGCCCGCTCGCCGTGATCCCGGCGTGGTAGAGGCGCGCGCCGATCGAAAGGTCGACGGGCTGCGGGCCGAACCAGACCAGCAGGTCCAGCACGAGCAACACGGCCGCCGCCACGCCGATGCGCGCGGCCATGCGCGCGACCGTGATCCGCCCTGCGTCGCCAGCGGCCATGAGCCACTCCCTGCCGCGCCCTCGAAAGCACCTCCTGCCCGCCCCGCACGGCCGTTCGATCGTACCGCCCCCCGCCGCCCGGCCGCTACCCCCCGCCGCCCAGCACGTGGAAGCGCGCCTGGCGGCCGAAGCGCGCGGCGTACTCGGCGCCGAGGGACTCGATCAGCGCGGGCTCGGCGCCGCGGCGCGCGAGGGCCAGCACGCAGCCGCCGAAGCCGGCTCCCGTGAGGCGGGCGCCGAACACGCCGGGCAAGACGCTCGCTCGCTCGGCCAGGAAGTCGAGCGCCGGGGTCGAAACCTCGTAGAGGTCGCGAAGGGACCGGTGCGAGGCAGAGAGCAGCTCGCCGCAGGCCGCGAGGTCGCACCGTTCGAGCGCTGCGACGAAGGCGAAGACGCGGCCGATCTCCTCGACCACGTGCCGCGCGCGGCGGAGAACCACGGGATCCAGGTGTGCAGCGCAGCGTTCCAGGTCGTCCAGCGTGGCGTCGCGGAGCGACGCGATGCCCGCGCGCCGCTGGCGGAGCGTCGCGAGCGCGGCCCGGCACTCGGCCACGCGCTCGTTGTAGCGCGAGTCGGCGAGTGAACGCCGCGTGCCCGAGTCGACGATCACGAGGCTGGCCTGATCGAAGGGCAGGGCCACGTGCCGGAAGGAGCGGTCCCGGCAGTCGAGCAGGAGCGCGTGCCCCGGCTTCGCCACGGCCGCGGCCATCTGATCCATGATGCCGCAGGAGACGCCGGCGTACTTGGTCTCCGCGGCGTGCGCGACCCGGGCGAGCTCGACCGGCGACAGACCGAGCGAGAAGAGGTCGTTCAGGGCGCGCGCGCAGGCCACCAGCAGGGACGCGGACGAGGAAAGGCCGGCGCCGACCAAGAGGTTCCCGGCCACGGCCAGGTCGAAGCCGCGGAGGGCGCAGCCCTGATCCCGGAGCGCCCGCACCACGGCCAGGGGGTACTTCGTCCATGTGGCGGCCGCCTGGCCCGCGCCGGCGTGCTCTGCCCCGAGGTCGAACCCGCCGCGCTCCTCCTCGTTCAGGCTGGCGAGGCGCACGGCCAGGCCCTTCCCCTCGCGCGCGGCCGCCCACGTGCCCAGGTCGAGCGGCACGGGCAGGACCGGCCCCTGGTTGTAGTCCACGTGCTCGCCGATCAGGTTCACCCGGCCCGGCGCGAACAGGATGCGCTCGGGCGGCTCGCAAGAGAAGGCGCTCCGAAACAGCGACCGCAGCTCTTCCTTCACGGCTCGCGACTCTCTTTCCAGAGGGATGGTCTTGTGCCACTAACCGCCAGGATCTTCGCACGGCACGAAGATCCCGAGCCTCCTCGGCCAGAGCCCGAGGCAGTCGAACGCGTGGCGGCCAGCAGTCGGTCGGGGGGCCTTCCGGCTTCAAACTACCGACTTCGAACTTCAGACTCGCGGCGGCGCCGCCCGGACCCGACCAACGAGCCCGGACATGCTTGGTTGCGGCGCCGCCGCGATGTGGTATCGTGCCATGCTTGCGTGCCCGCCGCGATGCGGCGGGCCGCGAGAAACCACAGATCGCACGCGGTGGGTGTAGCTCAGCTGGTGAGAGCGCCAGACTGTGGCTCTGGAGGCCGCGGGTTCGAACCCCGTCACTCACCCCATTCCCCACGAGCGGGGGCCCTGGCCCATGCGGGTCGGGGCCCCCGCCGTCTTCCGGGGCCGGCTTGACGCGCGGCCGGCGCAGGGTACAGTCGGCGGCGCGACGCGCCCGTAGCTCAACCGGATAGAGTATCGGGCTTCGAACCCGAGGGTTGCAGGTTCGAGTCCTGCCGGGCGTGCCAACCTCTCCCGCGCGCGGCGCGGCGCTGCGGCCTTCTTGACTTCCGCGGCCGGTCGAGTAAAAGGTGTCGTTTCACCTTGAGCGGTGAAACAAGCGTTGCTGGGACGCCCTCTTAGCTCAGTCGGTAGAGCAGCTGATTCTTAATCAGCGGGTCGTAGGTTCGAGTCCTACAGAGGGTACCAGCGCTTGCCCGCCCCCCGCCTCACGCGCCCGGCAGGCGCAGGGTGAAGCCCGCTCCGCGCGTCCACTCCCGATCGAAGGTCAGGTCGCCGCCCATGCCGCGCGCCAGGCGCCGGCAGAGCGCGAGCCCCAGGCCCACGCCGGGCTGCGTGCGCGCCGCCTCGCGCGCTGACTTGGAAAACGGCCGGAACAGGCGCCGCCGCTCCGCCGGCGGGATGCCCGGGCCGAAGTCGCGCACGCGGAAGACGACCTTCCTCCCGGCCGCGGCGGCCTGCACCAGGATGCGGCGGTCGTCCGAGCGCGCCGCGTACTTGCACGCGTTGTCCACCAAGTTGAAAAAGATCTGCTCGACCGCGTCCACGTCGGCACGTATGGGACGCTCGCCGGCCTCCGCGGGCAGCTCCTCTTCCACGGTCATGCCGGCCAGGGCCGCGCGCTCGGCCACGCGCTCGCGGAAGCGCGCGAGCAACGCGTTCACGGTCAGCACCTCGCGCCGCTCCGCCGCCGGCCGCGCGTTCTCCAGGCGCGAGAAGGCCAGCACGTTCTCCACCAGGCGCCCGAGGCGGCCGGCCTCCTTGCGCATGGTCTCGAGATAGAGCGCCTTCTTCTCCTCGGTCTTGATGCGGCCGTCCTGCAGCAGCTCGGCGTACATGTTGAGAGTGGTGAGCGGCGTGCGCAGCTCGTGCGTGACCGCGGACACGAAGGCGCCGCGTCGTTCACTCAGCAGGAGGACGCCGCGCAGCAGCACGGCTGCCGCGGCCGCGGCCACGAGCAGCGAGCCGAGCGCCAGGTAGAGCGAGAAGCGCACCGGCGAGGTCCCCTGCGGGGCGAGCCCGGCCACCTCGCCGGGGATGAGCCGCACCGGCAGGGAGGCCAGCTCGAGGCCCTCGCCCTCGTTGCGCGCGGACAGGACGGGCACGACCTCGGCGCTGGGCAAGAGGTCCTCGATGCCGGAGAGGAAGCGCTCGCGGATGGCCGGCCAGTCGAGCCAGCACCCCTGCACCGTGGGCTCGCCGCTGATCATCACCGGCCGCGCCAGGAACAGGCTCGAGCCGCACCAGTAGGGGCGCATCGTCCCTTCCTCGGCCGCCGCGGCCAGCACGCCTGCGGCCTCGAGCTGCTGGCTCGCCTCGCGGTCCCAGCGCGCCGCGAGCTGCGCGTCGTGCACGTGGCGGCGGCGGCTCTGGAACTCGCGCAGGTTTGAAAGGAGCGTCGCCGATGGGGCGCCGGTCAGACCCGTGCCCGCGGCCGGGCCGGTGTCCGCGGCGAGAGTCAGCTCCTCCTTGACGATGACGCGCGAGAGCGACTCCTGCTTGAAGAGCGTGCGCAGCTTGTCCAGGCGGCGCTCGCCCTCGGCGATGACCTCGCTCGCGCCGAAGCGGCTCTCGGCCAGGGCGCGCAGCTCGATGCTCTTCGGCACGTGCGGCGAGGAGAGCGTGCCGTCCGGCTGCACCGAGAAGTGCAGGATCGTGTACGGCACGAAGCGCGTGAGCAGCGGCGAGGCCTCGACCAGGGCGCGCCCGGTGTCGCTGCGCGACAGGTCGGTGAAACCGCGCTCGGGCGCGTAGAGCGCGTAGTAGTGGTAGGCGGGACGCGCGGCCTCCTGCACCACGAGCTGCTCGACCGCGTACTCCATGCGCCACAGGGCCTGCAGCGCTAGCTCCTGGACGCGCTCCTGGCGCCGCAGCTCGGCTTGCGCCTGGTCCAGCTCGAGCACCGTGGAGTGGATCCAGCGCGCGGCCCAGAGGAGCAGGCCGAAGCTCACGGCGAAGATGAGCCACACCCGCCAGGGCTTCATGCGCCCCTCCCCTCCTTCCCAGCGGGGCGCGCGAACATGTAGCCCTTGCCGCGCACCGTGACGATCACGCGCGGGGCGGCCTTGTCGTCCCTGAGCTTCTCGCGCAGGCGCGCCACGTGCATGTCGATGGTGCGCGTCTCCACGCCGCGCGGATCGACGCGCCAGACGTTGTTCAAGAGCTCCTCGCGCGAGATGGCGCGCCCGGCGTTCTGCACCAGGTAGCGCAGGAGCTCGCGCTCGCGCTCCGAGAGGTCGGCGCGCCCGCCGTCCGGAAAGAGCACCTCGCAGCGGCTCAGGTCCACGATCGCGCCCGCCACTTCGACGCGCGCGACGTCGGCCGGCCGCTCGGCCGAGCGCCTGAGGACCGCCTCCACGCGCGCGAGCAGCTCGCGCGCCGAGAACGGCTTGACGATGTAGTCGTACGCGCCCTCCTTGAGCGCCTGCACGGCGGT
>DYIW01000049.1:0-8175 GCA_020723465.1 Phycisphaera mikurensis | reverse complement strand
GTCCGCGCCGAGCTTCAGGCCGCGCACGCGGTCGTCCTCCTCGCCGCGCGCCGTCAGGCAGATGACGGGCAGCGTCGGGCACGCGGCGCGCACGCCCTCGAGCACGGTGAAGCCGCTCTTCCCGGGCAGGATCAGGTCGAGCAGCACGAGGTCGAACTGGCCGTGAACCGCGGACTCGAGGCCCTCGTCCCCGTCCGCCGCTTCATGCGTCTCGTAGCCCTCGGACTCGAGGAGGTCGACGACTCCCTGGCGGATGGCGGCATCGTCCTCGACGACCAGGATGCGCATGACGGTCTCCGGTCCGGGTTCTGCCCGCGACCCGAACAAAGGGTGCGGCGCCGCTTGCGCGCGCGCTTCACTCTGCCGCGGCGCGCGCGCTCCCAGCGTAAACGCACCGTAACGAGCGCGTCGGGCGCCAGTCCACCGCCAGCCAGCCCGCCTGGCCAGCGAAAGCGCACGCGCCAGAATCTGTGGGAAATTGTTCCCACACAAGCCCGCGTGACTTCAGTCGGATTTTCGGCACGCGACGGGAAAGCCCTTTTGACAGCGGGCAGGTGTGCTACAAATGTCACGGGGACCTTCGGGAGGCGACTCTCGAAGCCCCCACCAAAAACGTGAGCCAGGGGTCTGCCCGCAAGGGCAGCTTCTCTTCTCTCCCTTTCCCTAATCCCTAATTCCAAAGAGACCCCCTGGCTCACCCTTCCCCTCCCCCGCTTCTCGGTTCTCTTCGTCTCGTGCCCGCATGCTTGCAGCAGCGTGCGGTTGCCTCGTCGTCCCTGCCGGACAAGACGCGGCGGGGCCGCGCGTGATGCGCGACCCCGCTCGCTGGACTCCGCCGCGTCTGGCGCGGCGAGGAACCGACTTCGCCTTCGGCCGCTACTCCGTCTCCGGCGGCTCCTTGCTCTTCGCTCCCGCGGCGCCGCCCTTCTTCGCGTCCTCGCCGGCCGCCGGCTTCACCAGCCGGCCGAAGAACTCCGGCATCTCTACCCCGCCCACGTCGCGCATGATCTGCAGCATCGGCGGGATGGCGCTGCCCAGGCTCTGCAGGAAGCCCGCGGTCCCGCCCTTGCCGTTGCCGCCGTCCCAGACCACGACCTTGTCGAACTTGATGTTCGAGATCGCCTTGGCCGCGGTCTCGGACAGGTGCTCCATGTGCTCGAGCATGAGCATCTGGAACGCCTCCTGCGAGCCACCGCACGCCTGGACGATCTCCTTCAGGCCCTGGCCCTTGCGCGCCAGGATCTCATACTCGCCTCTTGCCCGCGCCTCGAGGCGCGCGAAGATCGCGGCCGCATCGCCCTCCGCCTCGATCCGCCGCTTCTGCGCCTCCGCCTCGGCGTCGACGATCTGCTTGGCCTTCTCCGCCTTGGCCACGGCCTCGAGCTCGGCGCGCTTCTCGGCCTCCGCTTTCGCGGCGAGGGCGAGCGCGGCCTTGGCCTGGGCGGTGTACTGCGCCTCGAGCACCGCGGCGTCCGCCACGCGCTTGCGCGTCTCGCCGAGCTGGTAGGCCTCGGCCTCCTTCACCTTGAGCGTGGCGTTGGCGTCCGCGATGCGTGCCTTGGCCTCGTTCTCGCCCGAAACCGCCTTGGCGTTGAAGTCCGCCACCTGCACGCGCATCTCGCGCTCGGCGTTCCGGACCATCGCCTCGCGCTCGTAGCGCGCGGTCTCCTCGCCGACCGTCTTCTCCTTCTCCAGGACGGCGATCCTGACCGCCCGCTCGCGCTCCGCCTCCTTGGTGCCGATGCTCTGGAACTTCTGGGCGTTGGCGACCTGGATCTCCTTCTCGCGCTCCGCCTCGGCCACGCCGATGGCGCCCTTCCGCACCTGCTGAGCCACGTCGATCTCGGCCTGCTGCACGGCCTCGGAAGCCGCCTTGCGGCCGATCGCGTCGATGTAGCCCGACTCGTCGGTGATGTCGGTGATGTTGACGTTGATCAGCACCAGGCCGATCTTCTCCAGCTCCGGCTCCAGGGAACGCTGGATGCTCTCCAGGAACTTCTCGCGGTCGCGGTTGATGTCGTCGATCTTCATCGACGCGATCACCTGACGGAGCTGACCGAAGATGATGTCCTCGGCCTGCTTCATGATCTCGGTCGTGCCCAGGCCGAGGAGGCGCACCGCGGCGTTCTCCATCGCCCCGCCCGTGGTGCCGATGGCCACGGTGAAGACGCTCGGCACGTTGACGCGGATGTTCTCGATGGAGAGCGCGCCCTTGAGCGGGATCTCGATCTGTATGGGATCGAGGCTCAGGTAGGCATAGTCCTGGATCAGCGGCCAGACGAAGGCGCCGCCGCCGTGCAGACACTTGGAGGATTGCCCGGCGCGCACCTTGCCGTAGATCACCAGGATGCGGTTGCTGGGGCAGCGCCGGTAGCGCTTGACCACGATCATCAGGAAGGTGAACGCGATCAGGATGACCGCGAGGAACAGCAGCAGCAGATAGGGATTCCCGGCCGGCATGGCTTATTTCTCCTCCTCGAGCGCGGCGACTTCGAACGTGTCTTCGGCGGGCAGAGCGATGACCTTCACGATCTTCCCGGTCGGGAGCTCCGCCCCGGCCGTGAGAGCCTTGACTTCCAGCGTGCGCCCCTGGATTGCCACGGTCACCTTGCCGCGGCCCGCGTTGTGGGCCGGAATGGTGAGGTACACCTTGGCGGCCGAGCCGATCGCGTTCCTCAGGTCGATGTTGCCCGACGACTGCAGGCGCGAAAGGCCGGCCATGATCCAGGCGACGAGGTACAGGGCGGCGCAGCCGGCCACCACGGAGATCACCACCGTGGGCGTCCGGCCCAGCCCGCCCTTCATGCTCGCCAGGCCGGCGAGCCCGAAGAAGGTGAGGAACGCCACCAGCGTCTTGAGCGACAGGACCTTGAAGAAGGCGTCGCTGGCGCCGGCGTGCGCATCCACGTCGCCGTCGACGTGGAGATCGGGGCTGGCGTCCGCGTCGCCGTCCGCGCCGCTGTCCGCCCCGCCGATCAGCAGGAGGATCACCTGGAGCACCAGGAGGCTGCCGCCGATCACGGAGCAGTAGAAGTAGAGCGTTTCCATGGCTTGCTGCATCCCTCCGCTCAAGCCAACATCGCGTCTGCCCGGCCTGGACCGCCCGCCTCGGGCCTTCGAACTCCGCCAGGCCAGCTATCCTACTGCCCAGGCCGGATTCGATTCCAAGGGAGTGATAGAAAACGGGGACCGGCCTCCGGGCCGGCCCCCGTTTGTTCAGGTCGGGCGGCGCGCTTCGCGCTACGGGAACCAGATGGCGCCTGGCGCGCCGAGCTGCTCCGGGATGAGGAAGAGCGCGTTGCCCGGATCATAGGCCTGCCCGACCAGCACGTAGGGCGAGATGCTGTGGTTCAGCGTGCCCTGCAGCACCGCCACGCCGTTCCAGTCGGTCGGCAGGAAGAAGACCAGGTTCCACGCCACCGGGAAGGTGAAGATCTCCGGATAGATCTTGCCCCAGACTGGCAGCGCCGTGGGCTGATTGCCAGGGGTTCCGGGGAAGACCTTCACCAGGAAGAGGATCACCGAGTTGGGCACGCAGTTGCCGGCGTCCCACTCGACCAGCGTCTCGCCCGGGTACGTGACCTCGCCATCCGGCACGTCCATGGCCAGCGGACGCCCGGTATCGGGAAGCACGGTGAGCGCGCCGAGGCCGCCGCTCATGGAAAGCAGGCCGTACTGCAGGGGATCGGGCGTGGGCGCGCCGAGCGGTGCGCCGAAGCTGGTCACGCCGAAGGCGCCGCCGGCGTCGGTGGTGAACACCACCGGGCCGAGGCTCTCGCCCGTGAAGTAGAGGTTGGGGTGCGGCTGGCCATCGAGGCCGATGAAGGTCTTGCCCACGAGGTCGATCGCGAGGCAGCTCAGGTCGCCGACCGTCGAGCCGGTGAGCAGGCCCGCGTTCACGATCATCGCGTCCACGTCCGCCTCGTTGAGCAGCAGCACGGCGGAGCCGGGCGTGACCGCGGTCACCACGCCCGTGAGCGAGTAGGTGAGAGCCGCGGCCGGGATCATGACCACGCCGCCGTCGCCCACCAGCACGCTGTTCACCAGCTCGTCATCGGCGAACGACAGGTAGACGTTGCCGTTGTCATCCTGGCAGAAGGCGTCAGTGTTGGCCGCGTCGCCCAGGCCCTGCCCGATCGCCGCCAGGATCTGCGCCTCGGAGAGCACCACCTCGACGTAGTCGCCAGCGGCGAAGCCAGGCACGAAGCGGAAGATCGAGCCGTTCGCCACGCCGGCGAAGGGGTCGCTCGCCGAGTAGGCGTACTCGTAGACGGTGCGCGTCACGCTGAGCGGCGTGGGCACGCGCAGCAGGTCGATCGCGTCGAAGCCGCCCAGGATGTTCTCGAAATGGTCGCCGTCGCCGTCGTGGTCGCCGAGCAGCACGTTGATCGTGGCGTTCGTCAGGATCTTCTCCGCGGAGAAGGTGAACACAGGCTGGTAGTGCACCACGTCGGTCGGGCCGCAGGTGCCGAGCGCGGTTCCGCTCGACCCGGATGAGGTAAGGGCCGTGCCGTTGGGCACGAAGATGATGCCGTCGGGTCCGGGAACGACGATGTCGGCGCGCGCCGCGGCCGCGAGCGCGCACAGGATGCCGGTTGCGAGGATGAGGCGAGACGTCTTCACGCTGATCCCTCCAGGGTGTGCAGGAGCCATGCTGCCAGGTTCTCGGAGAGTGCCCGCCGCCAGCGTGCCACTCCCGCCGCCGTCCGGGTGAGCCGGAGCGCGCGTCCGAGCGTTGGACGCAGATCGCCCCGGTCAGGTTCCGGCTTCGCACGTTCAATCGTAGCGAGCGCCCGGACAAGGCTCTCCACTTTCATCCGCGCTTGCAGAACCGAATCGGCACGGTCGCACGCCAGGCCCCAGGCGTGCCGGGGGAGCACTACCGCGCTCGGCAACGCGTACTAACTCGTCCCTTTACAAGCGCTTGACGCGACCTGCCGTTTCGCCCAGGGCACCCGACGCGGGTCCGGGCACGGATCTCCGGCGCGAGCGCGCGCGCATCCACCGTGCGGGTGTTACACTGGCGCACACCCAGCACTGCAACGGAGGCGTCCGCCCACATGTCCCGCCACACCCTGCTCTTCGCATCCGCGCTCGTCCTTGGATCGCTCACCAGCGCCGCGCTCGCCACGGAAACGGTTCGCGTGGCCACCTACAACATCCAGGCGGTGGGCAGCGGCAGCGAGCTGACCGCCCTGACCAGCGTCATCAACCGGATGGCGGCCGACGTGGTGCTGCTGCAGGAGGTGCAGTCGAACGAGACCGCGCAGGTGGGTCCGCTCGCCAGCGCCTGCGGCTACCCCTGGTACGTGGTGGCCAACACCAGCGGCACGCTGAGCGGCGCCTTGAAGAACGCGGTGCTCTCGAAGTTCCCGATCACCTCCTCGGTCTCCTGGTCGGCGGCCATGGCCAGCGGCGACCCGGCGGCCAACGACATCTGCCGGGACATCCTGCAGGCGGAGATCGCGGTCCCGGAGACCTGCGCGCCGCTCGCGGTGTTCACCGTGCACCTCAAGGCCTCCAGCTCGAGCACGGACAAGTTCCGCCGGGCCGTGGAGCTGATCCGGGTGCGCCAGATCATCGAGGCGTACCTGCTGGCCCACCCGGGCGCGAACGTCGTGTTCGGCGGGGACATGAACGAGGACATCGGCGACGGGCCCTTCGGCCAGACCTTCACCAGCCTGCCCGGGGGGCTGCCGTCCTCGTACCAGCTCGGCAGCGACATCACCTTCCCGGTGGTGTACGACCCGTTCAACTACGTGGCGACGATCGGCGGCCTGGGCCTGGCGGCGGTCGACGCCACTCAGGAAGACAGCCTCACGGCCGCAACGCGCGCCGCCTCGGGCCGGCGTCTCGACTACGTGTTCCCGCGCGCCAGCGCGCCGGCGCTGGGGGACGAGGTGTACGCCTCGCCCCAGGACAACGGCGTGGACGACGCGCCCCTCGGCTACTTCCTGAGGAAGGGCGGGACGGCGCTGCCCTCCGGCACGAGCGCCCTGGCGTCGGACCACTACTCGGTGTACGCCGACGTCTTGCTGGAGAGCTGCACCGGCGTGCGCTACGGCAACGGCTACCCGGGCGACCACCTGCTCATGCCGCGCGCCGGGATCGTCGGCACGGGCAGCATCGGCGACGCCTTGTTCGGCCTGCGCGGCCTCTACGCCGCGCCGAACGCGCTGTGCGTGCTGGTGCTCGGCCGGACGCGCATGCTGCCGCCCACGGGCTACCCCCTCGACCCCTACGTGCCCGGCGCCTACCTGCACGTCCAGCTCGCCGGCATGATCGGCCTGTTCACCCTGTTCACGGACGCCGCCGGCGAGGTGGTCCTCAACGTGCCCCTCCCGAACGATCCGGCCTTCATCGGCCAGACGGTCAACACGCAGTGGTTCATCTCCGACGTCAACGGACCGAACGGCGTCGGGGCGATGACCGACGCCTACGAGCTGGCCATCCAGCCCTGACGCCGCGGAGAGACAAGCCATGCGCCCGCCGCGACCCGTCCTGTTGATCGCCCTGCTCCTCGGCCTGGCGCCGTTCTCCGCCGCCACCGAGACGCTGCGCGTCGCCACCTACAACGTCGAGGAGCTGAACTACGGCACTTCCGGCTTCACCGCGCTCGCCAGCGTCCTGAAGAGGGTCGACGCCGACGTCGCGCTCCTGCAGGAGGTCAAGACCTCGGAGGTGGCGCTCACGGCCACGCTCGCCAACGCCGCCGGGTATCCCTACTACCAGGTGGCGAACGTCAGCGGCACCTTGAGCGGCGACCTGCGCTGCGCGGTCCTGTCGCGCCAGCCCATCACGCAGGCGGTCTCCTGGTCGGCGGCCGCCATCAGCGGCGACCCGCTGGCCAACGACATCTGTCGTGACATCCTGCAGGTCGAGATCGACGTGGCCGAGGCGTGCGCTCCGGTCGCGGTCTTCGCCTTCCACCTGAAGTCCGGCTCGACCAGCCTGGACGACTTCCGCCGCGCGGTGGAGATCCTGCGCCTGAAGAAGGTGGTCGAGAACTATGCGTCCGCGCATCCCTCCAGCACGATCTTCCTCGGCGGGGACGCGAACGAGGATATGGCCGACGGCCCCTTCGGCCAGACCTTCACCAGCCTGCCGGGCGGCCTGCCGGTCACGTACGAGCTGGGGAACGACATCTCTTTCCCGGTCGTGTACGACCCCTTCACCACCATCTCGTCGATCGGCGGGCTCGGCCTGCTCGCGGTCGATGCCACGCAGGAGGACTGCGCGACCTGCTACGCGACGCGTCCCAGTTCGGGCCGGCGGCTCGACTACGTCTGGCGGCGCTTCAACACCACCCTGCTCGGCGACGAGGTCTACGCTTCGCCCGTGGACAATGGCAGCGACGAGGCGCCGCTCGGGTACTACCTGTACAAGTGGGGCGTGCCGCTGGCGTCGAACACCTGTTCGCTCGCCTCGGATCACTATCCGGTGTTCACTGATTGCCTGCTGGAGAGCTGCGGCGGCACGCGCTATGGCGCGGGCTATCCCGGAGACCATTACCTGACGCCGCGCGCCGGCATCACGGGCGGCATCTCCATCGGCGACGGCGGGTTCGGCCTGCGCGAGCTCTACGGCAAGCCGAACGCTCTGACGGTCCTGGTCCTCGGCCAGGCGCGTCTGTCGCCGCCCTACGGCTATCCGCTCGATCCCTACGTGCCGGGCGCCTTCCTGCATGTGTCGCTCGCCGGCATGTACGGCCTGTTCACCATGTACACCGACGGCCAGGGTGACGCCCTGCTCGCTCTGCCCCTGCCGCCCAATCCCGCTTACATCGGCCTGCACTTGAACAGCCAGTGGTTCGTGGGCGACACCGCCGGCCCGAACGGCGTGGGCGCCATGACCGACGCGTACGAGGTCGTGCTGCAGGCGTGACGCGCAGGCGCCCGGGTCGATCCGACGGCCGCGGCACTGCGCGTTCGCGCGTTCTAGCTGTCAGCTTTCGGCTCTCGGCTTTCAGCCCGGACCGCGGCTGAATCCGCCGGGCGCGACGCCCGCCGCTCAACCGCCGCGCCAGGACCACGTCACGGCTCGCGCAGTTCGCCGCACCGAACCTCCCGCATCGCCTCTGCCCGAAGCGAACCGCCTCACGTTCGTCGCGCACGGCGTGCACCAGGAGCCGCTGCCGCTCCCGGGGGCCGGGGAAACGGCCGCGATAGGCCCTCA
>DYIW01000048.1 GCA_020723465.1 Phycisphaera mikurensis | reverse complement strand
AGGAGTAGATGGCGCACACCGGCCGCGCCTCGTCGTGCGCCAGCCCGCCGGCGAAGGCGACGGCATGCTGCTCGGTGATGCCCGTGTCGTGGAAGCGCTGCGGGAAGCGGCGCGCGAACTCCGTCAGGCCGGTGCCCTCGGGCATGGCCGCGGTGATGGCGACGACGCGCGGATCGCGCTCCGCCGCCGCGACGATCGCCCGGCCGAACGCCTCGGTGAACTCGATCTCCGCCCGCTGTTCCTTCGCGGCCGCCTCCTCCTTGGGGACGACCCCGTCCGCCGCGTTGTAGCCCGGCAGCGAGGCGCCGGGGCTGACCGCGTGCAGGAAGCGCGTGTCCTCGCCGGTGCGCTCCAGGCCCTTGCCCTTCTTCGTCACGACGTGCAGCAGCTTCACGCCGCTGACCCTCCGCAGGGCCTCGAGCTGGTCGATGAGCAAGCCGATGTCGTGGCCGTCGATCGGACCGAAGTAGCGGAAGCCCAGCTCCTCGAAGAGATGGCCCGGGGCGATGGCCGCCTTCAGGGCGTCGACCATGTCCACCAGATTCTTGTCCAGCTTGTCGCCGAAGGGCACGGAGCGCAGCAGGGCGCGCAGGCGCTCCTTGGCGCCGGTGTAGATCGGCGCGGAGCGCAGCCGGTTGAGGTAACCGGCGAGCGACCCGACCGTCTTCGAGATCGACATCTCGTTGTCGTTCAGGATGACGAGCACGTCGCGCCCCACCTGATCGGCGTAGTTCAGCCCCTCGAGCGCCACGCCCGCCGCGAGGCTGGAGTCGCCCACCAGGCACACGACCTGCTGCTCGCGCCCGAGCAGGCCATCCGCCGCGGCGATGCCGAGTCCCATCGAAATGGAGGTGCCGGCGTGGCCGCTGCGCATCACGTCGTGCTGCGACTCCCCGGGATGCGGATAGCCCGAGATCCCGCCGCGCGTGCGCAGCGTGTGGAAGCGCGCCGCCCGGCCAGTCAGGAGCTTGTGCGGATAGCACTGGTGGCCCACGTCCAGCACCAGCGAGTCCTTGGCAAAGTCGAACACGTAGTGCAGGGCGATGGTGAGCTCGACCACGCCGAAGTTGGAGCCGAGGTGCCCGCCCGTGGTGAGGACCACGTCGATGATGCGCTCGCGGATCTCCTCGGCCAGCGCGGGCAGGTCGGCCCGCTCCAGGGCGAGCAGATCGGCGTGCCCGCGGATGGCCGGCAAGAACGGCGGCTTCGGCTTGCGCCGTGCCTCCGCGGCCTCGCTCGCCCTGCTCAACTCCTGCGCCCGTTCCGGGAGCGGTGCATCCGCCGCGATGCTCACGCCGTTGCTCATCAGGGAATCCACTCCGCTTGCGCCGCCCGGACCTTGCTCGCCGACTCCGGCGGACGGCTCGCAGGCGCGCGGCTGCGACGCCGCCCGGGCAGCCTGCCCGGGCAGGAGGCTGCAACGCCTCAGCGAGAACGCTGCAGCATAAGTCGCGCGAGCGCCACGATCAAATCAGGCGCGGGCAGGCCGCGCGAAACCTCGCAGGCCGCCTCGCTCAGGGCGCGCGCGCGCGCGGCGGCCTCCTCCTCGCCCAGCAAGTCCGGCAGGGTGGCCTTGCCCCTCTCCCGGTCCTTCCGCGCCGCCTTGCCCAGCTCCTCGGGCGTGCCGCGCAGGTCGAGCAGGTCATCGACGATCTGGAAGGCGGTGCCGAGGTCCAGGCCGACCCGGCCGAGGACCTCGATGTGTCCTTCGTCCGCGCGCGCAGAGATCCCGCCAAGCTGGAACGAGGCGGAGAAGAGCGCCGCCGTCTTCTTGCGGTCGAGCTGGAGGATCTCCGGCTCGGAGAGGCGCCTGCCCTCGGCCTCCAGGTCGAGCGCCTGCCCGCCGACCATTCCGAGCGAGCCGGCGGCGCGCGCCAGCACCGCACCGGCGCGTGCCGCCACGGGCGGCAGCAGGTGCGCGGCCAGGACCTCGAAGGCCAGGGTCAGGAGTGCGTCCCCAGCCAGCACCGCCAGGGCTTCCCCGTAGACCCGATGCACGGTCGGCCGGCCGCGCCGCAGGTCGTCGTCGTCCATGCACGGCAGGTCGTCGTGGATGAGCGAGTACGTGTGCAGCAGCTCCACGGCGCAGGCCGCGGGCAGGGCGGAATCCAGCGGGCCGCGCACGGCCGCCGCGCCGAGCAGCACGCAGATGGGTCTGAGGCGCTTGCCGCCGCCGCAGACCGCGTAGCGCATGGCCGCCTGCAGGCGCGCGGGCTCGGCCTCCGCCGGCGGCAGGCAGCGCTCCAGCTCCGCCTCGACGCGCGGGCGCTGGTTCGCGATGAACTGCCGGATGTCGTCCTGCTCAGTCACGCACTTCCACCCGTTCCACTTCCTGGCAGCGGCCGCTCTCGGCGTCCACGGTGAAGAGGGCGGCGCCGATGCGTGCGTCTCCCTCGGCGACGTCGAAGGACGCGGGCATGCCGGTGACGAAGCGCTTGAGGACCCGGTCGGTGCGCCGGCCCAGGACCGAGTCGTACGGCCCGGTCATGCCGATGTCGGTGATGTAGCCCGTGCCGCCGGGGAGGATCTGCGCGTCCGCCGTGGGCACGTGCGTGTGCGTGCCGAAGACCACCGACGCCTTGCCGTCGAGGAAGCGGCCCATGGCGACCTTCTCGGAGGTGGCCTCGCAGTGCATCTCGACCACGATCACCCGGGCTTTCGCCCGCAGGGAGGCGACCGCCGCCGCGGCCGCCTCGAAGGGGCAGTCGATCGGCGCCATGAACACGCGGCCGACCAGGTGCACCAGTCCGACGTCGATGCCCTTGGCCGTGGGCAGCACGGTGTAGCCGCGCCCGGGCGCGTGGCGGCTGAAGTTCGCGGCGCGCAGCACGCGGCTGTCGGTCTCGAGCAACTGGATCGCTTCGCTGCGGCGCCAGACGTGGTCTCCCCCGGTGATGGCGTCCACGCCCGAGTCGAACACGTGGCGGGCGTGTTCCAGCGTGATCCCCGAGCCCTTGGTCACGTTCTCGGCGTTGGCCACCACGAGGTCCACACCACGTTCCAGGCGCAGAGCCTTGAGGTGCTGGCGCAGCACGGCCCGACCCGGGGCGCCGACGATGTCGCCGATGGTGAGGATCCTGAGCTGCATGCGCTTCACGCCCGGCGCGGGCGGGCTCCCGGCGGGCGCTTCACCGCGCGTACTCCGTCACGCGCGTCTCGCGGATGATCGTCACCTTCACCTCGCCCGGGTAGATCAGCTCCGACTCGACGCGGCGCGCGATCTCCCGGGCGCGCACCAGGGCGGTGGCGTCGTCCACCTTGGCGGCGTCCACCACCACGCGCACCTCGCGGCCCGCCTGGATGGCGAACGCGCTCTCCACGCCCGGGAAGCTGGTCGCGATCTCCTCCAGCTTCTCCAGGCGCTGGATGTAGCGGTCCATGGTGTCGCGCCGCGCGCCGGGACGCGCGGCCGAGATCGCGTCCGCCACTTGCACCACCACCGCGTACACCGATTCGCACGCTTCCCCGCCGTGGTGCGCGGCCACGGCGTTGACCACTTCCGGCCGCTCGCTGCAGCGCCGCGCCAGGTCGGCGCCGATCAGCGGATGCCCGCCTTCCATCTCGTGGTCCAGGGCCTTGCCGATGTCATGCAGGATGCCGCAGCGCTTGGCCAGCGCCGGGTTCAGCTTCATCTCCGCGGCGATGGCCGCCGCCAGGTAGGCCACCTCGACCGCGTGCTTGAGCTGGTTCTGCCCGTAGGAGCTGCGGTACTTCAGCCGTCCCACGCAGTACTGGATGCGCGGATCGACGCGCGCGATGTCCAGCTCATGCAGCACCTTGCGGCCGGTCTGGCGGATGTCGTCCTCGATCTCGCGCTTGGCCAGCGCCACGGTCTCCTCGATGCGGCCGGGATGGATGCGGCCGTCCGCCACCAGGCGCTCGATCGAGCGCCGCGCCACCTCGCGGCGCACGTTGTCGAAGCAGGAGATCACCACCACGCCCGGGGTGTCGTCGATGATCAGGTCGGCGCCGGTGTTCTTCTCGATGGCGCGGATGTTGCGGCCCTCGCGCCCGATGATGCGGCCCTTCATGTCGTCGTTCGGCAGGACCACGGTCGAGGTCACCGACTCCGCGCAGTAGCTGAGCGCCAGGCGCTGAACCGAGTCGCCCAGGATCTTCTGGGCGCGCATCTCGGCCTCCTCCTCGACCTGCTCCTGCATGCGGCGGAGGCGCGCGGCGCACTCCTCCCGCATCTCCTCCTCGAAGCGCTGGATGAAGGCCTCGGCCGCCTGCTCGCGCGAGAGGCCCGAGACGCGGGCCAGGTCCTGCTTGGTCTGCTCCAGCACTCGGTGCCGCTCCGCCTCCAGGAGGTCCAGCTCCTCGTGCCGCGCCTGCTGCCTGCGCGCCTGCTCCTCGAGGTGGCTCTCCTTGACCCCGATCACCTCGAACTTGCGGTCGAAGAGGGCCTCCTTGCGGGACATGCGCCGCTCGTGCTCCTCCCGCTCCTCGCGCATGCGGCCCGCCTGCCGCTCCAGCTCCTCCCGCCGCCGGATCTCCTCGTCCTTCAGGCGGATCTCGGTCTCCCGCCGCAAGTCGTCCGCCTCCCGGCGCGCCGCCTCGAGCAGCTCCGCGCCGCCTCTCAGCGCGTCGGAACGTCGCAGCCGCAGGACGACGAGGCAGGCGAGTGCGCCTGCCAGGACTCCCGCCAAAGCGGCCACGGCCTCCATCATCGCGCCACGCTCCCGAACCTGCTGTCTCGCTGCGGGGATCCCGTGGCACGCCCGTGCTTCTGCCTGGCCGCGCGCGCGCCGTCCCCCGCTGGCGCGGGAACGGCTGCAACCAGATGCCTCATCTATCGATACGTCCGGCCACCGGAGGCCGCACGGGGAGAACCACGAGAACCCGGCCCGGCGCAGCAGCCTGACACCGGACTTCTGGATCTCCATTTACGTGGTTTACGGCAAGAAGATCAAGCATGCGAATCGCTGCAAGGCCCGCTCCAGGCAAATCGTTTCGCGGAACGTGCCGCCGCGGGACGCGCTCTCGGCGACCAAAAGGGGCTGTGCCACGAACCGCCAGGAGGTTCGCGAGGCGCGGGAATCCCCTGCGGCATGGCGAGCAAACCGGACCTTGCGCGGCGTGGCAAGGTCGAAGGGAAGTGTGGCCGGAGGCCCTACGAACTTCCGACTTCGGACTTCGAACTTCAGACTCGCGGCGGCGCCGGCCGGACCCAACCAGTCAGCGCGGACACGTTTGGCTGCCGCGCCGCCGCGTTGTGCGCTACCGGGGCGGGCCGGCCGGCGCGCCGCCGCCGCGCGCGCGCGCCTCCGCCGCGAGATCGGCCAGGAGCGCCTGCCAGGCGTCAAGGTCGGCGCCTGGCAGCTCGTGCGACCAGGTGCCGAGCGCCTGGCCCTTGCCCTTGAAGAAGGGCACTTCCTGGCCGCGCAGCACGTGGCTGCCGTCGAAGAAGTGCAGGACCACCCGCTGCTCCAGGGCATCGACCTCGACCTCGCAGCGCGCAGCCACGACCGTGCGGGCGAGCGCGCCGCTCGGCTCGTAGAGGTGCAGGCCGGCCTGCAGCAGCGCCCCTTCCTCCAGCCCCTCCAGCAGGAAGAACTCGTACGCGGCGAGGCCGTCCTGCTTGAGTCGGCTGTTCAGGCGCGCCAGCGTGGGGCGGGGGTCGAAGGGCGGCGCGGCCTTGCCGGGCGGCTCGCTCTTGGGGACGCTCTCCCCGGCGGGAGTGCCGCTCGACTCGACGCGCACGATCTCGAGGAGACCCGGCGCCGCCCAGGATTCGGGAGCCACGGCAGCGATGGCGATACGCAGCACTCCGCCCGGGAAGGGCTGGCGGATCCCGCGCAGCACCGATTCGCCCTCCTCGAGGATCAGCATGGCGCTCATGGCAGTCGGATCGACCGTGACGCGGGTGCGCGCGGCCTCGTGGATGCCGATCGGAAAGCCCTCCTTGCTGCGCACCTCGAACACGGCGCGCCGCAGCGCCCCGTCCGCGGCGCCGTCGCAGCGCAGCAGCCTGAGGTCGATCACGCCGGCGTCGCGCAAGAAGGAGTTGAGCGACTGGATCTCCGGCGAGTCGGCCGGGAGCACCGCGGCCTCGCGCCGGGCGACGGCTGTCTCGGCCGCGGCCGCGGGCGCTGCGGCTGTCTCCGGGGCGCCCGGCTGCGCAACGGGCGGCGGCTGCGCGGCCTCGACGTCCGGCGCCGCGCTCTCCTCCCCGCCGCCGCCGAGCAGCTCGCGCAGCCGGTCCCCGGCGAGGTCGCGCCGCACCAGCTCGCTACGCGCCTGGTCCAGATCGAGCACCAGGCGCATGTTCTCCGCGGCGATGCGCTCCGCCTCGGCCGCGGCTTCGTCCCGCGCGCGGCCGAACGCGGCCCGCTCTTCCTCGACGCCAGCCAGGCGCTGCTTCAGGCTGGCGATCTCGCTGCCCTGCACGCGGTTCTCGTTGGCGAGCACGCGGTTGGCGGCGAACCCCTGGTTGATGGTCTCCAGCAGCTCGCTGCTGGCCGCGTCCTGTTCGCGCCGCGAGGCCTCAGCCGCCTGCGACTGCTGTTCCCGGGCCGCCGCCAGCCTCTCCACCTCGGACCCGAGGTCGTCGCGCACGCCGCCAAGGACGAACACCGCGGCCACGACCACGAGCAGGCCCGCGGCCACGGCCGAGACGGCCACCAGCAGCGGGTTGCGGCGCCGCTCCTCCTGCAGCCGCTCGGCCAGCTCCTGCTGCGACTCGTGCAGCCGGCGGAAAGTGCGGTTCAGGGCCTCCGTGGCCTGGATGTACATCTCGGCGCGGTCGCCGCGCTCCAGGACCTTGACCAGGCGCGTGTGCGCGTCGTGCACGTACTGCAGGATGCGCGTGTTGAGCTGCAGCGACTCGGCCACGTCGCGCGGCGTGAGCGTGGCCGGCGCGCAGGCGTCCAGCTCGCCGAGCAGGCGCCGCACCTCGCCCACCGAGTTCGCGTCATCGGCCGCGCCGGCCCCGCCGGCCGGCCCGCCCGGCGCGCGCTGCGCCGCCTCGCCACGTTCGGGATCGCTGCTCGCCATGTCTTGTCCGCCTTCCTGTTGCTCCATCCTGCGCGTCCGGCAGAGCGCCGTTCAGCGCCGCGGCGCCTCCGCCTCGTCCTGCGCTGCCGCGGCGCCGCCGCGCGCCAGGCTCGCGATCACCAGCTCGCGCGACGGCTCCGCCAGCAAGCGTTCGTACTCCGCGGCCGCGAGCGCCGCCTGGCCGAGCGTCACGACGCGCGCGCCCGCGCAGAAGTGCGCCGCAGCCACTTCATCCAGGTCGATGCGCCCTGGGAAGGCGGCGATCGCCTCGAACGACCTGCCCGCCTCCAGGGCGCGCTCCGAGAAGGTCTCGAGCGCCTTGTAGCCGAGCACGCTGGCGCGCGCCTCGGGCGCCCGCAGGCGCTCGCCGAAGACGACGCTCTCGAGCCGCGCGCCGCGTCGCTCCAGGGACAGCGCCAGCGCTCCCAGAGGCACCGGCTCCTCTCCCGCCTCGCCGAGATGAAAGAGGTGCAGGGTGAAGAAGGACAGCTCCTGCCCGCCGCCGGCGATCGCCTCCAGCCGGGCGGAGCACCACGCCGCCGCCGCGGGCGCCGGCCGCAAGGGCGTGAGGAAAGCGGCCAGCGGCGGGGACTCGCCCGAGAGGAGGCGCACTGCCTCGGGCAGAGCCGCCTCCTCCACGACCGGCTCCGGCGCCGCGGGCGTGCTCCCCTGCCCGCAGGCGGCCAGCAGCAGCAACCCGGCGAGCAGCGCCCTGGTGCCAGGAGTCAAGCGGTTCACCGCGTCCTGCAGAGCGTCACCACTTCTTGTTGCGGTTGTCGTTGAACCACTTCTCCCAATCCGCCGCGTTCTGGAAGTTCTGCAGCGTCAGGGCAGAGAGGGCATCGTTCATCGGCACCTCGAGGGCGAGCAGGCGGTCGTGCCACACCGGGTTCTTGCCCTTCTCGCGCGCGTCCAGGTTGTTCGTGTTGGCGTACTGCTTGATCAGCGCCTCGGTGATCTCCTTGCGCAGCTTGGCCTCCGCGTCGCGGTACTCCGCCAGCGCCTTGACCGCCGCGACCACCAGCTTGACCTCGCCGTCTTTCAGCAGGTCGATGAACAGCGTCACGTTCTTCGGGTTCTTGTGCTTGCCGAGCGACTCGATCAGCATCACCTGCACGTCGAGGCGCTTCTCCAAGTGCTTGACCTTCATCGCGCTCTTCAGCGGCTCCTCCCCCAGGGGACCGATGTCCGACATGAAGGCCGCGGCCGCGATGTAGAGGCGGTTCTCCTCCTCTTCCGTGCGGATCTTGAAAATCCTCTCCACCTCGTCGGCCACCCGCTTCTGGTCCTTCTCGGCGTAGTTCTTGAAGTCGAGGTTCAGGTGGTCGATGGCCTCGACCGCCTTCGTGTCCGCCTCGTGGCGCACGTCGTCGTCGCTGGTCTTGCGCCCCTTCAGGGCCTCGGCCAGGGTGGCCAGGTGCTCGGTGGGATCGGCGGACGGCTTGACCTCCTCGTCCTGGCCGAGGAGCAGGCCGGACGGAGCAAGGAACGCCAGGGCCAAGGTTCCGATGATCAGGCGCGCGGACATGTGAGCCTCCGCTCGGGGGTAGGAGTCTCCCGGATTCTACGCCCCGGCAGCGGGAGGTGGAAAGGCCGCGGCGTCAATCCGGCAGCGGGCTCCCCAGGGCCTCGGCCAGGGCGCGCGCCTTGGCCAGTGTCTCCTCGTACTCGGCCTCGGGGTCCGAATCGAGAACGACGCCGCCGCCGGCGTGAAAGTGCGCAAGGCCTCGCTCGAGCACGAGCGTGCGAATGGCGATGTTCAGGTCGAGGGCGCCGTCCTGGCCGATCCAGCCGATCGAGCCGGTGAAGGGGCCGCGGCGCAGCCCTTCCAGCTCTTCGATGACCTCCATGGCGCGGATCTTCGGCGCCCCGGTGACCGATCCGCCCGGGAAGGCGGCGCGGAGCAGCTCCCGCGGCCCGGCGTCCGGCCTGAGGCGCGCGCACACCGTCGCCTCGCGATGGAACACCGTGGCGTGGGTGGTGAGGCGCGCGGCCTCGACCACCTCCACGCTGCCGAAGCGCGCCACGCGCCCCAGGTCGTTCCTCAGGAGGTCGACGATCATCGCCAGCTCGGCCGCGTCCTTGGCGGAGGTCATGAGGTCGTGGCGCAGCCGCTCGTCCTCGGCGGCGCGGCCGCTGCGCGGCCGCGTGCCCTTGATCGGCCGCGTCTCCACGACGTCCCCTGCGAGCAGCAGGAAGCGCTCGGGCGAGGAAGAAAGGAGCTGCACCGCGCCCGTGTCGACGAACGCGGCGAAGGGCGCCGGGTTGACGGCCCGCAGGCGCGCGTAGACGACCGCCGGGTCGGCCTGGCAGTCCGCCGCGAAGCGCTGGGAGAGGTTGACCTGGTAGACGTCGCCGCGGGTGATGTATTCGCGCACGCGCTCCACGGCCGCCGCGTAGGAGGCACGGTCGAAGTTCGAGCGGAGCGGTCCGGCCGGCGGGGCAGCGGGCGGCAGCGCCGGGGGCGCGGCCAGGCGGGCGCGCGCCTCCTCCAGGGCGGCCGCCGCGTAGCCGCGCCCGCTGCGCGCGCCCTCCGGCGCGTCCGCCACGAAGAGCGTGCCCGCGCCGCTCTCCAGGTCGATCTCCAGGCCGCGGTTGAACAGCCCGAACCAGAGGTCCGGCGCCGCGGTCGAGAGCGCCGCGCTCTGCGGCAGCTTCTCCAGGAAGCGGCCGAGGTCGTAGGAGAGGAAGCCGGCCGCGCCGCCGCGGAAGCGCGCCGGCCCGCCGCGAGGCGCCGCGGCAAAGCGCTCCAGGCGCTGAAACAGCGCCGCGATCGGGTCCGCGGCGGGCGCCGCCAGGTCCGAGCCCGCGGGGAAGGAGACGATCTCGAAGGGATCGAACAGCACGTACGCGCGCCGGTTCGCCTCCGTGGCGGGCGGCTGCCCGTCGAGGAGCACGGCCGGCGCGCGGCCGCGGAGCTGCAGGAAGCAGCGGAACGGCTCGAGCGGGCCCGGGACCGCTTCTTCGTGGACCTGTGCGTGCGTCACCGTTGCCGCAGTGTAGCGCCGGCGCCGGCCGCGCCTACGCGCGCGGGTGCGCGCGCCGGTAGGTCTCCTTCAAGCGGCGCGCGTCCACGTGCGTGTAGATCTGCGTGGTCGTGACGTGCTGGTGGCCGAGAAACTCCTGCACCAGTCTGAGGTTCGCCCCGCGGTTCAGGAGGTGCGTGGCGAAGGAGTGGCGCAGCGTGTGCGGCGAAGTCGCCGGGTCGAGGCCGGCCTGCGCCAGGTGCGCCTTGAGCAGCCGGCGCACGCTGCGATCGGTGAGGCGGCGCAGGCAGCCCGGCCCGCGGCGGTCGTTGAGGAAGAGCGCGTGCTCGGCCCGCCGCGCCGCCTTGAGGCGCGCCGCGCGCGCCTCGAGATAGCGGCGCATGGCAGACGCCGCGGGCCCGCCCAGCACGCACAGGCGCTCCTTCTTGCCCTTGCCGCGCACGCGGAGCGATTCGCAGGAACCGTCGAGGTCCGCGACGTCGGCGCCCACGACTTCGGCCAGGCGCGCGCCCGTGGAGTAGAGCAGCTCGAGCAGCGCGCGGTCGCGCAGGGCGGCGAACGCGTCGCCTTGCGGCGCCGCGAGCAGGCGCTCCACCGCGGCTTCGTCCAGGAAGCGCGGCAGCGGGCGGTCGCGCCGGGGCTGGCGCAGCGCCGCCGCCGGGTTCGTCTCCACCCGGTCGCGCTCCAGCAGGAAGCGGAAGAAGGCGCGCAGGGCCGAGATCTTGCGCGCCATGGAGCTCTTGGCGCGCGCGCCCTGGCCGTCACCGCCGCCGCGGTAGTGGCGGACGTACTCGCGCAGCAGCAGGGTGTCGACCGCGCCGGCGCTCTTCGCCCGGCGCGAGCGGGCGAACTCGATGAACTGGATCAGGTCGGTCTCGTAGGCCTTGACCGTGTGTGCAGACGCGCAGCGCACGCCGCGCAGGTGCGCGATGAAGTCTTCCAGGCTCTCGTACAGGGTCTCCGCCACGAGCGTGCACCTTACGCGAAGCACGGCGCGAGTCCACGCGCATCACGCATCCGCCGCCGGCTCGGCCAGCACGCGCGCGAGCAACGCGGGCTCGATGTTCCCGCCCGAGAGCACGACCACGGCGGTGCGCCCCTCGAGCGGCAGCTTGCCGGAGAGGAGCGCCGCCACGCCGACCGCGCCCGATGGCTCGACCACGAGGCGCGCGCGCAGGGCCAGGAAGCGCACCGCCCGCACGATCTCGGCGTCGTCCACCAGCAGCGAGGCCGCCACCCGCTCGCGCAGGATGGCGAAGGGCAGGTCTCCGACGCGCAGGGGCTTCAACCCATCGGCGATGGTTTGCGGCGGCTCGATGGTGACTGGATCGCCTGCCGCGAGGGCCCGTCGCAGGCAGTCGGCGGAGCGCGGCTCGACGGCGTAGATCAGCGCCCGCGGCCGCGCCTCCTGGAGCGCCAGCGCCACCCCCGCGATGAGGCCGCCGCCCCCGGCGGGCACCAGCACGAGGTCGACATCCGGCGCCTGCTCGGCGATCTCCAGGCCGGCCGTGCCCTGGCCCGCCACCACGCTCGGATGGTCAAAAGGCGGCACGATGACCAGCCCCTCGCTCGACGCCCCCGCCTCGGCCGCCGCCTTGCGGTCCGCCGACGTGGTGCCGGCGAAGCGCACCTCGGCCCCGTAGCCGCGCGTCGCCTCGACCTTGATGCGCGGCGCGTCCTCCGGCATGAAGACCACGGCCCGGCAGCCTCCCAGCTTCGCGGCGAGGGCCAGGGCCTGCGCGTGGTTGCCGGAAGAGTAGGTGGTCACGCCGCGCCGCAGGCGCGCGGCGTCCAGACTGCGCACCGCGTTCAGCGCGCCGCGGAACTTGAAGGAGCCGGTGCGCTGCAGGCTCTCGGCCTTGAGGAAGACCCGGCCCCCGGCGGCCTCGCCGAGCAGCCGGGAGGAAAGCAGCGGCGTCACGTGCGCGCCCGCGGCGATGCGCTCGCGCGCCTGCAGGACATCTGCGATTCCGATCACCCGAGGCCTCCCTGATGCGGATTTCCCGCGAATGTTCGCTCGCGCCGGGAGAATGGACTGCAAGAATCCGACAACCTCAACGTAAATCCTCTGTTACGTTATGCACATGGTGACCGCGACCGGCCGGGAGGGCGCCGGGAAAGCATGAAGACGTTCCTCGTGGTTTTCCAGGTCCTGCTGATCGCCGCCTGCACCGTGCTGTTCGTGCGGCTGGCGATCGGGCGGGGCGCCGCGCGCGCGACCGCAAACGTCTGGCGCGACCTGCCGCGCCGGCCGACCTTCCGCCTGGCCGTGGGCATCTGGGTGTGCGTCTTCCTGTTCGACCTGGCGCAGACCGCCTCCGACCAGGCGCTGACGCGCTCCCTCAGGATCGACTTCACCCCCTTCCTGTATCAGATCGAAGGCACGCTGGTGGCCTCGATGCAGCAGTTCCTGCATTGCGCGCCGCTGACCTGGCTCTTGACCTTCGCCTACCTGATCCTCTTCCCGGCGCTGCTGTTCGGGTCCGCGCACGCCTACGACCGGCTCGACGACCCGCGCCGCGTGCGCATGACGGCGTACGTGTACGCGCTCAACTACGTCTTCTGCCTGCCGTTCTATCTGTTCTTCCCGGTCGGAGAGCCCTTCTGGTACTCGCCGTCGCTCGCCCAGCCGCTCATGGACAACGTCAGCCCGCACCTTCTGAACATCCTGCGGCCCATGAGCGGTCCCGACAACTGCTTCCCTTCCTACCACACCTCGCTCACGGTCTCCCTGGTGCTCATCGCCTGGTCCGCCTCGGCGCCGCGGTTCCGCTGGGCGGCGGTCGCCTCCGGCGCGCTGATCCTCCTCTCGACCATCTACCTCGCGTTCCACTGGGTGCTCGACGTGGCCGCGGGTATGGTCGCCGGCTGGTTCGTGTTCGAGTTCTCCCGGCGCCTGGTCGATGTTCCCCTTCCCTTCCCCATCCTGGTGCCCGCTCGCGCTCGCTCGAAACGCTGACGCGACGAGCCGGCGCGGCGCTCCGCCGGCGGGTCAACTCCTCAGCAACCGCATGACGAAGAAGGCTGCTGGCATGGTTCCTTTCGGCATGACGGCGGCGCGTGCGGGCGCGAGGCCGCTGCGGGTGCTCCGCGGCTGGCCGCACCGCCGCACAGCAGCGGGCGGAAGAGTATGCTCCCGCCCGCGCACGCGAGGAGCAGCTTGATGACTCCGCCGACCGCCATGCCGACGGCAGCCAGCCCGGTCACCACGGCGAGCCTGAAGCAGGCCATCCTGCGCTACGCGCGCTACTCGCTCGCCAAGGAGTGGAACACCCTGGACCTGCGCGAGCGCTTCCTCGCCACGTCGCTGGCGGTGCGCGACACGATCATCGACGCCATGCTGCATACCGAGCAGCGCATGAAGCGCTACGGCGCCAAGCGCATCTACTACCTGTCGATGGAGTTCCTCGCCGGTCGCGCCCTGACCAACAACCTGATCAACCTCGGCATCTACGAACCGTGCGCGGCCGCGCTCGGCGAGCTGGGCGCGGACATCTACGAGCTGGCGGAGCTGGAGCCGGACCCGGCGCTTGGCAACGGCGGCCTCGGCCGCCTCGCCGCCTGCTTTCTCGACTCCATGGCCACGCTCGGCCTGGTGGCCTACGGCTATGGCATCAACTACGAGTTCGGCCTGTTCCGCCAGGTCTTCCGCGACGGCTACCAGGAGGAGGTGCCGGACGTGTGGCGCTCGCCGGGCACGCCGTGGCTCATCGTGCGCCCGGACAAGCAGCGCAAGGTGCGGGTCTACGGCCAGGCGCCGCGCCGCTCGGAGAAGATGAAGCAGAAGGCGGGGAGCTGGACCGGCTGGCGCGAGCTCATCGGGCTGCCGTCCGATCTGCCGGTCGTGGGCTTCGGCGGCCGCACGGTCAACTACCTGCGCCTCTACTCGGCCCAGACCTCCGAGGCCTTCGACGTGGACATCTTCCACCGCGGCGACTACGTGCGCGCGATCGAGGAGAAGATCCGCTCGGAGCGGATCTCCAAGGTCCTCTACCCCTCGGACGACATCCCCGCCGGCCGCGAGCTGCGCCTGCTGCAGGAGTACTTCTTCGTCGCCTGTGCCCTGCAGGACATCATCGAAAGGCACGGCGGCACGCGCGACGACCTGCTGGCGCTGCCGGAGAGGGTCGCGATCCAGCTCAACGACACGCATCCGGCGCTGGCTGTCGCCGAGCTGCTGCGCATCCTGCTCGACGACTGGGCCGTGCCCTGGGACGACGCCCTCAGGATCACGCGCGGCACCATCGCCTACACCAACCACACTCTCCTGCCCGAAGCCCAGGAGAAGTGGCCCGTGGCGCTGCTCGAGAAGGTCGTGCCGCGCCACCTGCAGATCATCTACGACCTCAACGAGGACTTCCTGAAGCAGGTGGAGCGGACCTTCCCCGGCGACACGGAGCGGCGCCGCGACCTCTCGCTGATCGACGAGAACCACGAGCGCTGCGTGCGCATGATGCATCTCTCGATCGTCGGCAGCCACTCGGTGAACGGCGTCTCGGAGCTGCACTCGCGCCTGCTGAAGAGCGCGCTCGTGCCGGGCTTCGCCGCCCTCTGGCCCGACAAGTTCAACAACAAGACGAACGGCGTCACCCAGCGCCGCTGGCTCCTGACGGCCAACCAGCCGCTCGCCGCGCTCATCAAGCGCGAGCTCGGCGACCACTGGATCATCAACCTGGACGCCCTGCGGGCGCTCGAGGAGAAGTGCGAGGACCAACAGTTCCGCGCCGACTTCGCCCAGGTCAAGCAGCGGCACAAGGAGAACCTGGTGGGGCACATCCGCCGCAGCACGGGCGTCGCCGCCGATCCCAGGTCGCTGTTCGACGTGCAGGTGAAGCGCATCCACGAGTACAAGCGCCAGCTCATGAACGCCTTCCGCATCGCCCACGAGTACCTCGTGCTGATCGAGGACGGCGTCGCCCCGCTGGTGCCGCGCACCTACATCTTCGCCGGCAAGGCGGCGCCCAGCTACGCCGCGGCCAAGCGCATCATCAAGCTGATCCACTGCCTGGCGGCCGTGGTCAACGCCGATCCGCGCACGCGCGACTGGATGCGCATCGCCTTCATCCCCGACTACCGCGTCACGCTGGCCGAGCGCATCATCCCGGCGGCGAACGTCAGCGAGCAGATCTCGACCTCGGGCAAGGAGGCGTCCGGCACCGGCAACATGAAGTTCATGATGAACGGCGCCCTCACCGTGGGCACGCTGGACGGCGCCAACATCGAGATGCTGGCCGAGGCGGGCGCCGAGAACATGTTCATCTTCGGGCTCACGGCCGAGGAGATCGCCGCGCGCGACGCGCGCGGCGTCCGGCCTGCCGAGGCATCGGAGCAGGACGCGCGCGTGGCGCGCGTGCTGCAGGCGGTGCGCGCCAACCGCTTCTGCCCGCGCCAGCCGGGCCTGTTCACGGACCTGGTGGACGGACTCCTGCAGCGCGACCCGTTCTTCGTCCTCGCCGACCTCGGCGCCTTCATCGACGTGCAGGAACGCGTCGGGCGCGCCTTCCTCGACCAGGACGGCTGGACGAAGAAGAGCATCCTCAACGTGGCGCGCTCGGGCAAGTTCTCCAGCGACCGCACCATCCGCGAGTACGCGCGGGACGTCTGGGGGGTGCGCTAGCCGCGGCCGCCGGCCGCGCCGGTTGGCCGGCCGGAGGGCTCCCAACGGGGGCCGCCGGTCGCACCCTACAGCACGTCGATTGCCAGCGCGTTGCTGTTGCGGAAGCCGCTTGGCGCCGCAGGATCCGGGATGAACCCCTGGACCGCGATGATGCCGAGCGGGATACCAACCGGGATCCGCGCCACCAGGTGGAAGAGCCCCAGGAACCCGGTCGAGACCCACGCTGTCGCCAGCGGCGGCGACACGAGCAGCCAGCACCCTCCGGCCATCGGCAGCGACGTCGTCCCCGCCCCCACCACCAGCAGCGCCGGGAGCGCCGTGAAGCTGCCGTTCGCCAGGGTGAGGGCGATTTCGCCGCCGGGAACCGGGCACCCTGCGGCGGTCAGGCTCGGGACGCTCGGCGCGCTCCCGGCGCACCCCTGGCCCACCACCGCGATCGTCCCGCAGTTCGGTGTGATCACCTTCACGTACTCGGTCAGCCAAGGGTCCGGAGATCCGGGATACGGCGAACCGACGATGATCTCCGGGCTGCCGTCCCCGTTCATGTCCCCGACGTCGCTGATGCTGTCCCCGAACTTGTCGGCCAAGTATTCCCCGTTGCGCCGGAACAGCTCCGAGCCGTCCAGGCCGGAGTGCACGACGACACCCGAGATCGGGTACACGAGCTTGACCACCACGTCGCTGTGACCGTCCGAGTTGATGTCGCCGGCGCCGGAGACGATCTCGCCCTCGGCGTTGGCACCGTTCGGACCGCCGAAAGTGTGCAAGACCGTGCCGTTCGCTCCGGAGAACACCATCGCATACGGCAGGAACGATGCATACTGGGCAATGCTGGCCGACGCGACATCGTCGTAGCCGTCACTGTTGACGTCGCCAACGTCGCTGACGCACCTTCCCAGGGCGTGATTGAACGCCGACCCAAGGAACTTGTGAATCAACGACCCGTTCTTGCCCGAGTACACTTCGACAGCCCCCGCGCCAACGCCATTCGTGCCATCGGTCGGTACCCCGATGACGATGTCCACGAACCCGTCCATGTTCACGTCCCCGGCGTCGCTGACCGAGTAGCCGAGCAGGGCCTGCTCCTTCGATCCCAAGAGCGTGAACAGCACTCCATTGGTCACCGAGAGGACCTCCGCCTTGCCTCCGTCGAGGAAGCTCGTGTCGTCGTACCGTGCCCCGACGAGCACGTCCGGCGTCCCGTCGCTGTCGAAGTCGCCGGCGCCGCTGATCGACGCTCCGACGAGCGATTGGAGAGAGGTTCCATACCAGGTCTGCAGCGGCGCTCCCGACTTCCCGGAGTAGGCGCGCACGTAGCCGAGGTTGGTGCTGGGTACGGGGCAGAAGGCAGCCGCAACATAGTCCGCGAAGCCGTCGCCATCGAAGTCACCAGCATCGCTAACGGCTGCTGCCAGATCGTCGAACGCTAGATCACCGGTCTGGAGATGGAGCAACGCAGCGTCCTTCCCAGACAGGACTCTGAGGTCACCGGCGTACACTCCGGATCCGGACGCCATGGGCACTCCGATCAGAATGTCCTCGTATCCGTCGGCGTTGACGTCGCCGGCACCACTCACGGCACAGCCGTAGCTCGTATGTACCCCCGGCGCCTCCGCGAACGAGTACAGGTCCCCCGCCGTCTGCGCCTCCAGCGCCTGACCTGCAGCCAGCACCGCGAGGATGAAGAGATACCGCGCGATCCTCATCACGACCTCCTCGGGCCGACTCGGCCCTGGATCCACGAAACCAGAAGCGCCTGGAGTCGCGGGACTGGGCTGAAGGCGTACGTTTCCCGCGGGGAAGCGGCGTTCCTTCCGGGTTTCCCCGCTTCAAGTGGTTCGAAGGTAGCAGGGAGGCTTCTGGATCGTCAAGTCAAGACGGCTCGTGGCCGAATCCTCGCGGGGAGCGGCCGCCGAGCCGGCTCGACGTTCCGTGCCGCGGGCATCGACTCCCCCACCCGCGAATCATCCCGAGCCTGGAGCATCGGCATCACGAGGAGCGTGCTCGGCCGGCGTCCGCACGCCCCGGACGACGCGAAAGACCGGGGGCAGCCTCAAGACTGGGGCCCTCCGGGGCTCGATCCTGGTAGAGAGAGCCGGCCAGGACCGCTGGCGGCGGCGCGAGGCTTGTCGAGCGAGGGGGCGAGCCGAGTGCCTTGCATAGAGTCGAGCTGCCGGCTTTGGTTGCGGCGCCGTCGCGATGCGGAACTTGGGCTAACCGCGCCGCGAGCTCTCACTCCGCGCCGGCGCCGCGCACCTGCCGCGCCTGGCGCCGGAGGAGCGCGCAGAGCGGCGCGCCGGGGTCGATGAGCGCGGCGGCGCGCTCCAGGCTGAGCGCGGCCGCGTCGCCTCTTCCCAGCGCGGTCTCGGCCCGAGAGAGGACGTAGAGGGCGACGGGGCTGCGCCCGCGGCTGCCCTCCACGAGCGCCTGCGCCAGCTCGTGGCCGCAGGACACGTCGCGAATGCCCGGCAGGCGCGAGCTCGCCATGCGGTCGGCAAGCGCCAGCAGACTGCGCCGCGACCCGTCGCCGGTCAGGGCGAGCAGCGCGTAGGCCGCGCGCGCTCCCTCGGCGTCGCCGGCCGCCTCGCACGCCTCGGACAGCCGGCGCGCGATCTCCGGGTCCGGGCGCTCGCGCCGCGCCAGCTCTTCCAGGTACGGGATCGCGGCCGCGAGGTCGCCCGTGTCCTCGGCCAGGTCCGCGAGCGACTTGACGGCGCGCTCCAGCCCGGGAGCGCGCGCCAGCGCCCCGCGATAGGCCGCCGCCGCCTGCCGCGGCCGCCCGCGCGCGGCCAGCAGGTCGCCGAGCGCGAGGAACGGACCGGCTCCCGCGTCCTGCGCCGCGCAGGCGCCGCGATAGGCGTCGGCGGCGTCGCTCGCGCGGCCCAGGCGTTCGTTCAGGGCACCGAGCGCGAGCCAGGCGCGCGCTCGCTCCGGCCGGCGCTCGGTGGAGCGCTCGTACCAGGCGCGCGCCTCCTCCAGCTCGCCGCTCTCCAGGTACAGGTCGCCGAGCGCGCAGGTCGCGTCGGGATCCCGCGCGTCGAGGCGCGCCGCTTCCTCGAGGTGGTGGATCGCGGCCAGGCGCTGCCCGCACACCTCACTCAGCACGCCCACGTTGAAGTGGCCGATGGCGAAGGCCGGGTCGAGCTCGATGGTCCTGCGGAAGGCGTCGAGGGCCTCGTGCGACCTGCCCAGCCGGAGCAGCGCGGCCCCGAGGTGGTTGAAGGTGCGCGCCTCGCCTGGATTCAGGAACGCGGCTCGTTCCAGCACGACGCACGCCTGCTCGAACCGCTCGAGCTGGAAGTAGACGCGGCCGAGGAACTCGAGCGGCTGGGCGTCCTCGGGATAGGCCTCCGCCGCGCGCATCAGCGGCTCCTCGGCTTCCGCGAACCGGCCGGCGCCAAAGAGCGAGATGCCGAGCAGGTAACGCGCGTCCGCATCATCCGGATCGGCGGCCAGCGCGCGCTGGAACTGCTCCACGGCTGCGGTGAACTGCCGCCCATCGAGCAGCGAGCGCCCGCAGGCCACCGCCTGCGCCTTCACGTCCGGCACGGCCTGGGCCGGGAGCAGGAGGCAGAACAACAGGGTCGTTCCGGGACTGAGCATGCCGCGGCTCCCAGCTCGCGGACCGCGCACCCGCGCGATCCTTCTCCGCCTTGACGGCAGCCCGCGTCCTGGCAGGACGCTCCTGCTGCAGGGCCATCATCGGCCCGCGTTCGAGCGCGGCTTGATCGGAAATCCAGGATGTGGACCGGGCGGAACGGCGCGGTTCGAACTCCCCCCTACTGCTCTTCCAGCAGGGCTCGCACCTGCGCCGCGAGATCCTCGAGGGCCAGGGCCTCGGCGCTCTGCAGGGCGGAAGTCAGCGCCTGCCGGGCCTCCTCCGGCCGGCCCAGACGGCCGAGCGCCAGGCCGAGGTGGTAGTGCGCGTACGGATTCTGCGGCAGCAGGGCGATCGATACCTCGAGCAGCCGTTCCGCCTCCGCCGGATCGCCCCGCGCCAGGGCGGCGCTGCCCAGCTCGAACGCCCGCCTCGCCTCGGCCGTGATCGCCTCCTCGTCGGCGCCGCGCGCCTCGTCGGCGCTGGCACGGAGCAGGGAGGGCACGGCGCCCAGGTCGTGGAAGCCCGCGCTCTCCTGGATCGCCCGCAGGAACAGCGGCCGGGCCGCGTCGCGCTGGCCCTGGATGAAGTGTTCGTAGCCGGCGTTCTTCAGCGCCTGGCTGAGCTCGGCCTGGAGGTCTTGCACCGGGATGCCGCGGCGGCGGGCTTCCTCGTAGACCAGGACCACCTCGTCGAAACGGCGCGCGCGCCGCAGGAGCCGCGCCAGGCGCGTGCTCGCCTCGCCGCTCTGATCCGCGCCGTGGCGGAGCGCGAGCCGGGTCATGGCCTCGGCCACGCCGAAGTCGCTGCCGTCCTCGGCCGTGCGCGCGAGGAGCTGGACCAGCACGGCCAGCTCCTCCCCTCCGCCGCGCAGGCGGCCGACCTGCGCCTGCAGCGTCTCGGCGTTCCCCACGGCGCCGAGCAGGTCGCCGCGCGCGAGCTGCAGGTACGCCGTGACCAGCAGCACGTCGGGCTGGTTCGCGCCCGCGAGCTGGCGCGCGCTTTCCAGCTCGCGCTCGCCGGCGTCCTCCTGGCCGCGCGTGAAGTAGAGGCGGGCCAGCTCCAGGCGCGGCGCGGGCAGGTCCGGCCTGAGGCGCGCGCACTCCTCCAGGTCCTTGAGGGCGCCCGTGCCATCGCCGAGAGCCAGCCGCAGGCGGCCGCGGCCGAGCAGCGCGCGCGCACAGGCCGGCGCGGCCCCGAGCGCGGCGGCGAAGTCCTCGAACGCCCGGGCGCTCTCCTGCTCCTGGACCAGGGGCGAGGCGCCGCCCGCCAGACCGCGGAAGGCGAGGCAGGCGTGCGCCGCGGCGCGGCAGGACAGGAGGTCGGCCCGCGCCGCGCCCTCGGCCTGCACCAGGAAGCGGTCGGCCCGCGCCAGGGCCTCGGCGAGCTGGCCGGCGCGCAGCAGCACGGCGAGCTGGTCGGCGCGGATGCGCCGCAGCAGCTCCGCATCCGCTGCCGCGGCCGGCTCGGCCCGCTCGAGCAGGCGGAGCGCCAGGTCCGGCAGCGCGGCGAGCGCGGCCGCGAGCGCCACGTCCCGGTCCGCCGCCGCCGCGGCGCGCGCGTCGTGCGGCGGCGCTCCGAGACGTTCCTCGGCCCGGAGTGCAACCTCGGCCGGCGCCGCGGCGTCGAGGAGAGCGCGCAGCTTGGCCTGTTCGAGCGGATGCTCTCCCGTGCTCGCGCCGGCGAGCGCGGCGAAGTAGGCCTGGCGCGAGGCGAAGGCCGGCGCCTGGCGCCAGGTCAGCCAGCCGCAGGCGGCGAGCAAGGCGACGCCGAGCATCCAGGCCGGCAGCGTGCGCGCCCAGCTCCGCTGCACGTCGTCGCTGATTCCGGCGATCCAGAGCGCGAAGAGAACCAGCGGAGCAGCGCTCGCGCCCGCGCCGAGGCCAGCGCCCTGGCGCGCCGCGCCGGCCAGGAGGGCCAGGGCCGCCAGGCAGAGCAGGCCGGCGTAGCGGCCGCCGAAGCGGCGCTCGGGCGCGGCGATCAGCGCCGCCAGGAAGAGCGCCAGGACCGCCAGCGCCGCCGCCAGAGGACCCGGGGCCGGGAGAAGCTGCGGCTCCGCCGGGAAGAGCGACGCGGCCGCCTGCAGGAAGCGTTCCAGCACGGTCTGGTCCATGCCGCCCGGCCACGGCACGGGCGCCGCGGCGCCCGGCAGGAAGCCGGCCAGGGCGGGCACGCCGAGCGCCCGGGCCGCGCCGTACATCAGGAGCAGCACCCCGCCCTTGTGCATGGCCGGCACGCGCTCCAGCAGCACGTAGGCGGCGAGCGCCGAGAAGGCGGCTCCCGAGGGCGCGAGCAGCACCGAGAGGAACAACAGCGCGATGCCCGCGGCCACGAGGGTGCTCCGCTCCACGGTCATGAGGAACGCGCCGAGCAGCAGGAGCACGAGCGCCGCCAGGTCCCACTGGCCCGCCGCGGTGAGCTGCGCGGTCAGAAACTGGGGATGCAGCGCCAGGACCAGCCCGGGGAAGAGCGCGGCCGCGGGCGCCTGCCCGAGCCCCCGGCGCCAGCCGAGGAGCAGCAGCGTGACCGCTGAGAGGAGCGCGCAGCCCGCCAGCGAGTTCGGGGCTGAGAGACTCTCCGCCGGAGCGAGGGTCTCCGGCAGCTCGAGAGCCGCCGGGAGCTGGTCCGGCCGGAAGTCCGGGCGCAGCAGGAACGCTCGCGGAGCGGCCACCAGGATCAGGACCAGGGCGGCGAGGACCGAGGCTCGACTCACGGCAGGCTCCCGCGCGCTCGCGCACGGCGAGCACGAAGGGCCCGGGTTATACGCTTTCGCCGCCCCGCTCGCCATGCGGCCCCGAGGCGCGAGCGATATGCTCGCCGCCGTGGAGCGCTTCCGCATCATCGATCTCGGCTGCAAGGTGAACCGCTACGACGGGGAGGTGGTGCGCGCCGAGCTGCGGCGCTGCGGCCTGCGCGAGGCGCGCGAGCAGGAAGCCGCCGGCCTGGTCGTCCTGAACGCCTGCGCCGTCACCGACCGCGCGGTGCAGAAAGGCCGCCAGGCGCTGCGCCGCCTGCGGCGCGAGAACCCCGGGGCGCGCCTGCTGGTCACCGGCTGCATGACGCCCGCCGATCGGGACGGCTACCAGCGCCTCGAACCCGGCCTCCTGGCCGTGCTCCAGGGCGAGCGCCGCGACCTGGGCCGCATCCTCGCCGACTACCTGGCTGGCGCGGCGCCCGCGACGCGCGCCGGCGAAGCGATGCTCGACGGCGCGGCCTTCGCGAGCCGCACGCGCGCGTTCCTCAAGGTCCAGGACGGCTGCGACGCGGCCTGCTCTTTCTGCGTCGTCCCGCTGATCCGGGGCGCCGCGCGCAGCCGGTCGCGCGCCGAGGTGCTCGCCGAGGCCGCGGCGCTGCTCGAGCGCGGCTTCCGCGAGCTCGTGCTCTGCGGCGTCCACCTCGGCCACTACGGCAAGGACAGCGGCGACGACCTCGGCGGCCTGCTGCTCGCCGTGGCGCGCCTGCCCGGGGAATTCCGCCTGCGCCTCTCCTCGCTCGAGGTGAACGAGGCGGACGAGGCGCTCGCCCGCATCCTGGCCTCGAGCAGCCGCTTCGCGCCCCACTTGCACCTGCCGCTGCAGAGCGGGGACGACGGCGTGCTCGCGGCCATGCGCCGGCCGTACACGTGGGAGGGCTATCGCCGCCGCCTCGAGAACCTGCGCGCGGTCCTCCCCGGCGTGGCGCTCACCACGGACGTGATCGCCGGCTTCCCGGGAGAATCGGACGAAGCCTTCGGCCGCACGCTGGCCGCGCTCGAAGCCGTGCGCTTCGCCAAGGTGCACGTCTTCCCCTTCTCGCCGCGCGCCGGCACGGAGGCAGCGCGCCTGCCGCGACGCGTGGCCGTTCCGCTGGTGCGCCAGCGCGTGGCCGAGCTCCTGCGCGCCGAGCGCCGCCTGCGCGAGGAAGGCGACCACGGCCTGATCGGGACGAGCGCGACGGTGCTGGTCGAGTCGGCCGGCGGCGCCTTCTCCAGCGGACTTTGCGAGCAGGGGCGCCGCTTCCGGTTGCCCGCCGGCCTGCCAACTTCTACCTTCATCCGCTGCCGTGTCGCCGGCCGCGCCGGCGCAGACCTGCTCGGGGAGCCGTGCCCGTGACCCAAAGCGCCGATCCGCGACGACTGGCGAGAGAGAGCCTCGCCCGCCAGCTCGAGTCGGACCTGCTGCTCGGCCTCGAGGAGTGGCCCGTGCCGGCGCCGCGCGCGCGGCCGCGACGGACAAGGCCAGCCGCCTGGCGGAGATCGGCGCACAGGTGCGGGCCTGCGCGCTCTGCGAACTGGCGCGCACGCGCACGCTGGTCGTGCCGGGCGAAGGCAACGTGGACGCCGACCTGATGTTCGTGGGCGAGGGCCCGGGCGCCGAGGAGGACCGGAGCGGCCGTCCCTTCGTCGGCGCCTCCGGCAAGCTCCTGGACAAGATCATCACCGCCATGGGCTTCTCGCGCGAGACGGTCTTCATCACCAACATCGTGAAGTGCCGGCCGCCCGGCAACCGCGACCCGCTGCCCGCGGAGGTCGCCGCCTGCCAGCAGTTCCTGGAGCGACAGATCGACGTCATCCAGCCCCGGGTCATCTGCGCCCTCGGGCTGCCGGCAACCAGGACCCTGCTCGGCGTGAGCGGGCCGCTCGGCCCCCTGCGCGGCAAGAAGTTCGACTGCCGGGGCAGGCCGCTCGTGCCCACCTACCACCCCTCCTACCTGCTGCAGACCGCAAGCGCCAAGGTGCTGGTCTGGCAGGACGTCCAGTTCGTGGCCCGCCTGGTCGTGGAGCAGGGCGGCACCATCCCGCACCCGGAAGTCCTCGCGCGCGCCGCGGGGCAGCAATAGGGAGGCACGGTGCTCACCTACCCGGCACTCGGGATCGAGCTGAGCGACGGCGCGCTCAAGGCGGTGAAGGTCGAGCGCCGCGGCGCGCGCCTGATCGTCACCGCGGCCGAGTACCGTCCCTACGCCCGCGCCGAGGACGGCGCGGTGCGGCCGCGCGCCGGACTCGCTCCGCGCGCGCAGGAGGCCCTCAAGCAGTACCTCGCCGAGGCGCGCCCCGGGCGCCTGGACCGCATCTACGTCGGGCTGCCCTCGGTCGCCACGTTCAACCGCCTCATCATGGTGCCGAACGTGGGCGAGGAGCGGCTCAAGGAGATCGCCCGCTACGAGGCGCACCGTTCCCTGCGCGGCCCGATCGACGACTACGTGGTGCGCACGCGCGTCCTCGGGCCGAAGCGCCAGCAGGCGGAGGTCCCCTGCCTGCTGTTCGCGGTGCGCAAGAGCCTGCGTGACGCCTACGTCAGCGATCTGGCCGCGCTCGGCCTCGAGTTCGACAACATGCTCCCCACGCCCGCGGCGCTGGCCCTGTTCGTGCGCTACGACCGCCCGGCGAGCGGGGATCGGGTGGCGGTCTCCATCGGCCTCCAGGCCACGGAGATCGTCTACCTGCGCGAGCGCGGGCACGCTTTCCGCACGCTCCCCGTGGGAGTGGTCGGCCTCCTTGGCAGGAACGGCGCCGCGGGCGGCGTGCCGCGGCCGGTGGCGCGGCGCCTGGTCGAGCGCATCGCCGGCGAGATCGGCAAGGGCGCCCGCTTCTTCTTCCGCGGCCAGGGGAGTTTCGACCCGCAGGCGATCACCCTCTTCGGCGAGGGCGCGGCCATTACCGAAGTGGCGGAGGAGTTCCGCGGCCTGTTCCCCGCCAAGGTCGAAAGCGTCGACTCGCTCCACCGGCTGCACCTCGACCGCCGCGTGAAGGAGGAGGTGCGCGGGTACGTCCCGCAGATGGGCTGCGCGCTCGGTCTGGCGATCGCGGCGGCGCGCGCCGAGGATCCGCAGATCGAGCTCCTGGACCGCAACCGCTCGCGCGACGCGGCGCGGCGCTTCCCCGGCCTGGGAGTCGCGTCCCTGATCGTCTCCCTCGCGGCCTTCCTCGCGGCGGAACGCGACATCGCCGAGGCCGGGCGCGTCGCCGCCCTGCGCGTCACGCCGGCCGCCGAGGACGTGCGCGCTCGCGGCGACGAGGAGCGGCGCCTGCTGGCGGAGAGCCAGCAGCTCCAGGCAGAGGAGCGCGGCCTCGAACGCCTGGCCCGCGCGCGTGCCGCGCGCGCCGCGCTGCTCTCCCGGGTGGCGCAGAACTTCGGGCCGGACGTGGCCGAGTACGGCGCGCTCGACGTGCGCCTGATGGAGTGCCGGATCGCGCGCACCGGCGCCGGCGCGGAGGTCAGCGGCCGGGCTCTCGCCCCCCTGCTCGACGTGCGCGTGGCGACGATCCTGCGCCAGCGCCTCGCCCTCGGCGCCGGCCTGCAGGACGTGGCCGTCGAGGAGGTCGAGGCCGAACGCGACGAGTACCAGGAGACGACCGTCTACTCGTTCCGCGGCAGCGTCGCGGCGGGAGGAGCGCCGTGAGGGTCCTCCTCTTCTTCCTGCTGCTCCTCTTGTGCGCCGCCGGCCCTTTCCATTATCTGCGGGGCGGCGCGCGGGCGCGGGCCGAGCGGCGCGCCCGGGTCGAGTACCTGGCTGGAGAGGCAGAGCGAGTCCGCGCCCTGCTGGAGGAGCATCATCCCCAGCCGCGCGCGGCGCTCGAGGCCGCGCGGCAGCGCCTCGCCGAGCGCCGCGCGGCGCTCGTCGGGTTCGTGGCAGCGGTGCTCGGGCCGGCGGACCGCCCGGCCGCGTCGGACGAGGAGCTGCGCGCGCTCGCGCGGGCGGCTGGCGTCGACCCCG
>DYIW01000445.1 GCA_020723465.1 Phycisphaera mikurensis | reverse complement strand
GGCCCCCCCGGCGCTCGCAACGCGGCCGCGGGGGATTCCTGCTCAGGCTCTGAGGGCCTTCAAGGCGAACGGCGCGGACCCGCACCGGTCAGTGCGAGCCCGCGCCGCGCTATGCTGGAGCGGGTGATGGGAATTGAACCCACGACAACAACGTTGGCAACGTTGTGCTCTACCACTGAGCTACACCCGCGTACTTGGTGTGCTCCGCGACACGGAAGTCTAGCGCCCGCGCGAGGCATGGCAAGCCGCCATTCCCGGCCTTCCCCCCTTTCCTGGCCGCGGCTAGGCTCTGTGCCACTAACCGCCAGGATCTTCGCATGGCACAAAGATCCGAAGCCTCCTTGACGAGAACCTAAGGCGCCCGACTGCGCGGAGGCCGGCAGTCAATCGATGGGTCCTCCGGCTTCCAACTTCGGACTTCGGACTTCAAACTCGCGGCGGCGCCGGCCAGATCCGCCCAGCGAGCGCGGACACGTTTGGTGCGGCGCCGCCGCGATGTGAGCACCGTGAGCAAGCAACCACCCGCCCTGCCCGAAGCCCCCTTCCGCCCGGCGCCGCGCCGCGCCCGGAGGCGTGCGCCTTGACCCGCAGCCTCGCCCATCTCTTCTTCGAGACAGCCGGCCGGCACCCGGAGCGCCCCGCGCTCAAGGAGAGGGGCGGCGACGGCAAGGTGTGGTCTTACGCCGAGCTGGCCGAGGCGGTGAAGGAGACGGCCCTCGGCCTGGCCGCGCTCGGCGTGGAGCGCGGCGACCGGGTCGGCTTGTTCGCCAACAGCTCGGTGCGCTGGATCGTCGCGGACCTGGCCGTGCTGGCGCTCGGCGCCGCGGACGTGCCGCGGGGCGCCGACGCCCTACCGAACGAGATCGACTACCTGGTGCGCCACTCCGGCGCGCGCCTGGTCTTCCTGCAGGACAGCAGGATGCTCGAAGAGCTCCGCCCCACGCTCGCCGCTCTCGGCGAGACGCGGTGCGTCCTGCTGGAGGGAGACGAGCGCGCCCAGGACGCGGCGCCGGGAGCTCTCTGCCTCGAGGAGGTGAGGGAGCGCGGCCGCGAGCGCCTCGCCGCCGGCGCGGACCTCTCCGCCTCCCTGGACCGGACGCGAGGCGAGGACGCGGCCACGATCGTCTACACCTCCGGCACGACCGGCAAGCCCAAGGGCGTGGTGCTCTCGCACGACAGCGTGCTGCACAACCTGCGCGCCATCCCCGCCCTGGTGGACCTCGCGCCGGACGACGTGTTCCTGTCGATCCTGCCCTCCTGGCACATGTTCGAGCGGCTCATCGAGTACGGGGCGATCGCCTGCGGCTCCTTGACCGTGTACACGAGCAAGCGCGCCTTCAAGCAGGACCTGCTGCGCGAGCGCCCCACGGCCATGGCCGCGGTGCCACGCATGTACGAGGTCCTGTACGAGGAGGCGCAGAAAAGGCTGGTCGCCGGAGGACCCCTGCGGCGCTTCCTGGTCTCCTTGCTGCTCAAGGCGAGCGCGTCCTATCGCACCTCTCGGCTCCTCGATCCCGGCACGGGCCGGCCGCGCTGCCGGACCGCCGCCCTCCTCGGCCCGCTGCATTTCGCCGGCGACCGGCTGCTCTACGCCAGGCTGCGCGCCGCCCTCGGCGGCCGGCTACGCACCCTCATCTCGGGCGGCGGCGCCCTGCCGCTGCACGTCGACCGCTTCTTCGACCTGGTCGGATTGCCGATGCAGAGCGGCTACGGCCTGACCGAGACCGCGCCGCTGGTCTCGGTGCGGCGCAGGGACCGGCCGCATCTCGGCACGGTCGGCCCGGTCATTCCCGGCACGACGCTCGAGGTGCGCGACCGCGCCGGCAAGCCCCTCCCCCCGGGCGAGATCGGCGTCATCCACGTCAAGGGCCCGCAGGTCATGAGCGGCTACTACCGCGACGCGGAGGCGACGCGCCGCGCGCTCGACGCGGACGGCTTCTTCGACACCGGCGACCTCGGCCTGGTCTGGCCGAGCGGCGAGCTGCAGATCACGGGGCGCGCCAAGGACACGATCGTCCTTCGGGGCGGGGAGAACGTCGAGCCCGAGCCGATCGAGAGCGCCCTGCGCGTGTCGCCGCTCATCGAGCAGGTCATGGTCGTCGGACAGGACCAGAAGCAGCTCGGCGCGCTCATCTTCCCCAAGCACGAAGAGGTGCTGCACCGGCTGCACGCCGCCGCGGGAGCGGCCGATGCCGCCCGCGGCGCGGAGGCGCGCCGCCTGATCCGCGGAGAACTGGACCGCCTGCTGCGGCGCGAGCGCGGCTTCCGGCCGCACGAGCAGATCGCGCGCTTCTTCTTGCTCCCCGAGCCGTTCAGCAGCGAGCGCGGCGAGGTCACCGAGACGCTCAAACTCAAGCGCCACGTCATCGCCGAGCGCCACGCCGCGGCCATCGCCGCCCTGTTCGATGACTAGCAGCGCGCGCCCCACGCCGCTCACGATCGCCGGCTTGGATCCGACCGGAGGCGCCGGACTCGAGGCCGACATCAAGGTCTTCCTCGCTCACGGCCTCTCGGGCGCGGCGCTGGCCACGGCGCTGACGGTGCAGGACACGCGCGGCGTCCTGCGGATCGCGCCCGTGGCGCTCCCCCTGTTCCGGCGGCGCATGGAATGCCTTCTCGCCGACCTGCGCGTGGCGGGCGTCAAGACCGGCCTCCTGCCGAGCCGCGGCCACGTGCGCGCCGTGGCCGAGCTGCTCGCGGGCAGCCCGCGCCTCTTCCTGGTGGTCGACCCGGTGCTCGCCCCGAGCCGGGGGGCGCCCTTCCTCGAGCGCGCGGGCCGGCGCGAGCTGCTCGCGCGGCTCTTCCCGCTCGCCGGCCTGGTCACACCCAACCTGCCCGAGGCCGTGGCGCTCCTCGGGCAAAGCACGGCCTCGATCCGGCGGCATCCCGAGCGGGCGACCGCGGCCCTGAGGAGCGCGGGAGCACGGGCGGTCCTGCTCAAAGGCGGACACGGCGCGGGCAGGGTAGCGCGGGACCTCCTGGACGACGGAGGTTCGCTTCGCGAGTTCTCCCTGCCGCGCCTCCGCGGCCGCGCGGGCAGCGTGCACGGCACAGGCTGCGCGCTCTCCGCCGCGCTGCTCGCGAACGTGCTCCTGGGCCGGGACCTGGCCGGCGCGGTGGAGCGGGCCAAGGGCTTCGTTCACGACGCCATGCGTGGGGCGCGCGCGGTCGGCGCGGGCCGGCGCCAGCTCGAGTTCATGACGGCGCCGCGCTGAGCTACTACTTCGGGGAATCGTCGCGCCACGCGACGATTCCCGAGTAGTAGCTCCCGCGGCCACGGGC
>DYIW01000444.1 GCA_020723465.1 Phycisphaera mikurensis | reverse complement strand
CAGTACAAGATCAAGGACCCGCGCGCCTACCTCTTCAACGTGCGCGACCCGCAAACGACGCTGCGCGCCGTGTCCGAGTCGGCGATGCGCGCCGTGGTCGGCGACCGCAGCGTCACCGATGTCCTGACCGTGGGCAAGGCCGAGGTCGAGAGCGAGGCCGAGAAGCTGCTGCAGGGCATCCTCGACCAGTACCAGGCCGGCATCCAGATCCAGCGCGTCAAGCTGCAGGACGTGTTCCCGCCCGAGCAAGTGAAGCAGTCCTTCACCGACGTCGAGGCGGCCAAGCAGGAGAAGGAGGAGACGATCCTCATGGCGCAGCAGGGCTACAACCAGGAGATCCCGGCGGCCACGGGCTCGGCCCTCAAACTGATCAGCGAGGCCGAGGGCTACAAGATCGACAAGGTCAACCGGGCGCGCGGCGAGGCGGAGCGCTTCCGCGCCATCCTCGCCGAGTACCAGAAGGCGCCGCAAGTGACGCGCCGCCGCCTCTACCTCGATGCGCTGGCCGAACTCCTGCCGCGCGTCACCTCCAAGGTGATCGTCGACGACGCCGTGACCGGCTTGCTGCCGCTCCTCGACCTGGGCGGCGCCAAGGGGAAGGAGAAGTAGCCATGGGCAAGGCGCTCGTCCTCATCCTCGCCGTCGTCGGTCTGGTCCTCCTGGCGGGCGGTTTCTACACGGTGCACGAGACCGAGCAGGTCATCATCACGCGCTTCGGCGAACCGGTGTCCGGGCCGATCACCGCGGCCGGGCCGCACTTCAAGATGCCGTTCATCGACAGCGTGCGGCGCTTCGAGCGGCGCATCCTGGAGTGGGACGGCGACGAGAACGACATCGTCACGCGCGACAAGAAAACCATCCGCGTGGACACGACCGCGCGCTGGCGCATCAGCGACCCGCTCAAGTTCCTGAAGAGCGTGCACGACGAGCGCAGCGCCAAAAGCCGCCTGGACGACATCCTGGACGGCGCCACGCGCGAGTTCATCTCCAAGAACAACCTGATCGAGGCGGTGCGCGCCAGCAACCGCGAGTTCGCCCCGGAGGAAGGCATCGACCTCGACTTGGGCGACGGCGCGGCGCGCCAGGAGACCATTGCCGTCGGCCGCGATCGGCTCATCGCCAGCATCGTCGAGAACGCACAGCGCAACGTCGCGGAACTCGGCATCCAGATCGTCGACGTACGCATCCGCCGCATCGACTACAACGAGAAGGTGCGCCTCTCCGTCTACGAACGCATGATCGCCGAGCGCAACCAGATCGCCGACAAGTACCGCTCCGAGGGCCGCGGCAAGGCGTCCGAGATCGAGGGGAAGATGGAGAAAGAGCTGAAGCGCATCGAATCGGAGGCGTTCCGCCAGGCCGAGACCATCCGCGGCGCGGCCGACGCCGAGGCCACCAAGATCTACGCCGAGGCGTTCGGCGCGGACGAGGAGTTCTACGCCTTCTATCAGACGCTCGAGACGTGCAAGAAGGCGCTCAGCGGCGGCAACACGACGATGGTGCTGTCCAGCGGCAGCGAGCTCCTGAAGTACCTCAAGGACCCGGGCACGGGCAAGTAGACGCGTGCCGGGCCGCGCCCGCAGCAGAGGATCCCTTGGCTAGACCGCGCGTCGTGCTCTTCCTGCCCTCCCGCGTCGACCCGGCCCTCGGCGACCTGCCGGCGGCCGACTTGCAGCCGCTCGAGCTCCTGCACATCGCCGCCCCGGCCGAGCAGGCCGGCTACGAGGTCGTGCTCATCGACGCCATGACCGAGCCCGACTACCTGCGGCGCGTGGTCGAGGCCTGCGCCGGCGCGCTCGCCTTCGGCTCGTCCTGCATCCTCGGCTACCAGATCTACGACGGCGCGCTCGTGGCCCAGGCGGTGCGCGCCGCCCATCCCGACCTGCCGATCTTCTGGGGCGGGTTCTTCCCCGCCTCGCTGCCGCAGCTCTACCTCAGCTCCGGCTGCTGCGACGCGGTGTGCGTCGGCCAGGGCGAGATCACCTTCGTCGAGATGCTGCGCGCGGCCGCGGCCGCCGGCGGCCGCGGCGATAAGCTGGCGGCCGAGCTGGACCGGGTGGACGGCCTGGCCCTGTGGCGCGACGGGGCGCTCTCCCTCCGGCCGCGCCGCCAGGTCGCGCCGCTCGACGAGCTGCCGCCGCCCGCCTTCCACCTCATCGACTTGGAGAAGTACTACGCGCTGAACGCGCGCACCGCCCAGCTCGGGAGGCGCGTGCGCAACCGCCTGCCGCCGCCCGAGCCCTTCAAGTCCGGGCAGCCCTTCCGCGGCCTGTCCTACTTCTCCTCCTACGGCTGCCCGGAAGGCTGCACGTTCTGCTGCTCACCGCGCATCGCCGGCCGGCGCTGGGTGGCGCTCGACGCCGACCTCTTGGTGGAGCGCCTGGTCGAGATCCACCGCCGGAACCCGTTCGACATCGTCCGCTTCCAGGACGCCAACTTCGGCGTGTCCGAGAAGCGCACGCGCCGCTTCTGCCAGGCGCTCCTCGCCTCCGGCCTCAAGGTGCGCTGGAACGGCACGGTCGAGATCCGCCAGATCTGCCAGTACGCCGAGGAGACGCTCGACCTGATGAAGGAGTCCGGCTGCCATCTCGCCTGGTTCGGCGCCGAGGCGGCGAGCGAGGAGACGCAGCGCCTGATCAAGAAGAACATCAAGGAGGGGCAGACGGACGAGGCCCTGCGCCGCATGCACGCGCGCGGCATCATGTCCGGCCTGACCTACATCATCGGCTATCCGGGCGAGAACGCCGCATCCATGCGCGAGACCGTGCTGCACGCGGCCGAAATGAAGTGGAAGTACCCCTCGTGCTCGAGCGAGGTCTTCCCTTACCGCCCCATCCCCGGCTCGGACTTCTGGGAGCCCGCCCTCGCCGCGGGCTACGAGCCGCCGCGCTCCTTCGAGGAGTGGGGCCGCTTCTTCGACTACAAGTTCAACTCCTGGTTCGGGCAGATCCCCGCGGACGTGCTTCGCCTGTGGCGGCGCTATACGATCATGGCGCCCTGGTTCGACGGCAACGCCGGCGGGCGCGGGCCGCTCTCGCGGCTCATCCGCCGCGCCGCCGGCTGGCGCCTGCGCCACGGCCTCTACGGCGCGCCGCTCGAGTTCCAGGCGTTCGACCTGTTCCGCCGCCTGGCGGGCGAGCGCGCGGCGAGCGTGATCTGATCGCTCTGGGCGCGCGGTGGATGCGCGAGGGCGAGGCATAGGTCCCGCGGGCGAAGCCTCACGCGACCATGCTCACGACACGCTTCAGCGACGCGTCGCGCCTGGCGAACAGTGCCGCGGTGAGGAGCG
>DYIW01000443.1 GCA_020723465.1 Phycisphaera mikurensis | reverse complement strand
CGCGTGCACGCCGACGAGCGGGCGCCGGTCGGCGCCGCGGAGCTCGCCGCGGAGCTTGGCGCCGCCTCGGCCGACCATCTCTGCCGGGTGAGCGACGCCGGCATCGCCGCCCTGCGCGAGGCGGGCACCACCGCCGTGCTCCTACCCGGAACGGTGCTGGCGCTCGGCGCGAAGGCGCTGCCGCCGGCGCGCCGCCTGATCGACGCGGGCGTGATCGTGGCCATCGCCAGCGACTTCAACCCGGGCACGTCGTACCTGCAGTCCATGCCGTGCGTGATCGCCATCGCGTGCACACTGCTGCGCCTGACCGTGGCCGAGGCGCTGGCCGCGGCCACGATCAACGCCGCCTGGTCGCTGGGCATCGCCGGCCGCGTCGGCTCGATCGAGGAGGGCAAACAGGCCGATTTGCTCGTGCTGGACCGCCCGTCACACCTGTTCCTGGCCTACGAACTCGGGGAGAACCCGGTGGCGGCGGTGGTGAAGCGCGGGCGCGTCGTGTACGAGCGGCCCGCGCTGGAGATCAGGCGCTGATGCGGAGCAGCGAGCGACGCGTGCGGCGGTTCAGCCCGTACCTGCTGCTGGTCTTCGCGCTCGCCGCGGGCGGCCGTGCCGCCGCGCAGGAGAAGGGCGAGGACCTGTGCGGCGACTGCCACAGCACGGGCAAGGTCCCGCACACGCACGACCCGGCGCTCCTGGGACTGGAGAAGGACGCCATCTACTGCTCCTTCTTCATGGACGCGGACTCCGACGCGCTCGGCATGGACTGGGTCGTCTGTCCCAACTGCCGCACGCCGTCGGTGCAGGCCAGGGCCAGGAGCGAGTTCCAGCTCGAATACCAGCAGCGCCAGCGCTGGCTGGAGGAGCGCCGCGCGGAGGTGGACCAGCACGCGGGCGAGAAGGTCCTGCACATCAAGACCAGGCATTTCGTCATCGCGTGGGACATCCCCAAGGTCAAGGCGGACCGGCGAGTCTACGACATGCATGAGGCCATGCATCTCTACGCGCGCCGGATGGAGGACCTCTACCGGGAGATCCAGCAGGTGCACGGCATCGGCGAGACCGCCATGCATACGGGCGTCTACCACCTCTACCTGTTCGAGACGCAGAAGGTGGCGGAGCGGGTCGGCGCCTACGCCGTCAACGGCGCCGGCGGCGGCGCCACCAAGTCGCTGATCGGGCCCAACTCCGCGCACGTGCGCTGGTGGCGCAAGGAGGACCTGCCGGACGACGAGCACTTCCACCAGGCGCTGGCGCACTCGGTGAGCCACCTCATCCACAACGACATCGACCAGTTCGACGAGTGGCTGGCGGTGCGCTACGGCTGGGCATACGAGGGGTTGGCGCACTACATCGAGATCCGGCTGTTCGGTCCGCCCATCACCTGGTGCCACCGGGAGACCGGCGGTTTCGAGCATTGGAAGGGCAAGGACTGGGAGGCCAACGTCAAGAAGGCGGTGCTGGCCGGCACGCAGCCGGCGTTCCAGGACGTCATCACCAAGGCGTCGGACGTGCTCACGCCCATGGAGCACCAGTTCTCCTGGTCGTACATCGACTACCTGATGTGGCTCGATCCCAAGAAGATGCCGCGCCTGCTCGGCCTGATGAAAGGGCCGCAGCTTCCGGTGCGGGACGCGCTGCAGCAGGCCTATGGGCTCACGATCGGGCAGTTCGTCGACGGCTGGGAGGAGTTCGTGCGCACCGAGTACACGAGCAAGCCGACCAAGGGGCCGCGTCCGCGGCCGCCGCGCAGCGGGGGCTGACGCCGCGAGCCGCGGGCGCGGTGGCATCCGGGCTGGAGGCCCACCGGATGAGCGCCCTTCGCCCCGGCCCGGGCCCGGTGCTAGAGTGATGCCGTCCTTCATTACCGATCACGGAGTCTCCTCGGTGCGCGCATACGTCCTCGCGCTCGTCCTGGCGCTTCACGCCGCCTGCCTGGCGCAGGAGCCGGGCGAGAAGCTGTGCGGCGACTGCCACTCGACCGGCAAGATCCCGCACCCGCAGAAGCCGCTCATGCTGGAGCAGGAGCGGGACGTCGAGTTCTGCTCGTTCTGGATGGACAGCGATCCGGAGGCGCTCGCTCTCGACTGGATCGTCTGTCCGAACTGCCAGACGCCGTCCGCGCAGCAGCGGGCGCGGCAGGAGTTCGACGCGGAGTTTGCGCGGCGCAAGGCATGGCTGGAGGAGCGCCGCGAGAAGGTGGACAAGGTCACGCGTACCGAATGCGTGCACGTCCAAACCAAGCACTTCCTCATCGCCTGGGACATCCCCGAGATCAAGGTAGGGCGCAAGGTCTACAAGGCGCACGAGGCGGCGCACCTCTACGTGCAGCGAGCTGAGGAGCTGTACGCCTACATCCTCGACCTGCACGGCATCAGCGAGGCGCAGACGCTCGGCACGCGCTTCGAGTTGTACATGTTCGAGAGCGAGCGCGCCGCGCGCACGATCGCGCCGCTTATGACCAACCTGCCCCTGCAGAAGGACCCGAAGGTGCAGCTCATAGGGCCGAAGACCTCGCGCATGGTCTGGTGGGACGATCCCTCCAAGGTCATCGACGACAAGTATCGGCACCAGATGTACGTGCATTGCCTGAGCCATCACATCCACCACGACATCTGTCTCGGTCCATACAAGTTCTGGCTCTTCAAGAGCTACGGCTGGATGTTCGAGGGTCTGGCCTTCTACATGGAGCACCGCCTGTTCGGGCCGCCGAAGGTCACCTGCTCGCAGGAAGCCGGCGGCTTCGGCAACTACCGCGACAAGTCCTGGGAGGCGCTGGTCAAGAAGGACGTGATCGACGGGACCTACCCCAACTTCCAGGACGTGATCAGCAAGGCCGCGGACGCGCTCACCGACCAGGACCGCCACTTCGCCTGGTCGTACGTCGACTACCTGATGTGGATCGATCCGCACAAGATGCCGGCGCTCATCACGGCCATGACGGGCGAGCAGCTTCCGACGCGCGACGCGCTGCGACAGGCTTACGACATGAGCGTGGGCGAGTTTGTCGATGGCTGGCTGGAGTTCGTGAACACCGAGTACTCGACGCGGCCGGCGAAGGGCCCGATCGTGCGGCAGCCAAGGGGAACGAAGAAGGAAGAGTGAGGGGCTTCGCGGCTTTTTGGCTCAGAACCGGAGGGGAGGGGAGGTGAGCGGAGCGATCGGGGCCGTTTCCCATGGTCTCCGGGAGCGGCGTCGCGGCTGATGGGTCGGGAACCGGAGAGGGGGAGGGTGGCATGAGGAGCATCGCGGCCGTTTCCCCGGCCTCCGGGAGCGGCTGCGGCTCCCGGTGC
>DYIW01000442.1 GCA_020723465.1 Phycisphaera mikurensis | reverse complement strand
AGCAGCCGGGCCTGAAAGTCCTCTACGCGTCCGGCTATGCCGAGGACGCCGTGCTGCGGCCCGAGCAGTTCGCCAGCGACGCGCAGTTCCTGGCCAAGCCGTACACCCTGGCCGACCTCAGGCGCAGGGTGCGGGAGGTCCTGGACCTGCCCGGTCCCGCGTAGGCACGGCGCCGAGGCGCACGCGAGACCGCCAGGACGGGACGGGCGGGCCGTCCGTCCGCGACGGGGCCCGCCGGCGTGCTCACGGCGCGTCGTGGCAGCAAACGCCTTCGCCGTCAGCGATGAGCACGCGCCCGCCGCCAGCGGCGAAGCAGCGGACTCCCGCGAGCGGGAACGAGGCGCGCTCCTCTCCGGTCGCCGCCTCGAGAGCGACCAGTCGCCCGGCGCCCCACGCATCGACCCACACCAGGTCTCCGTCCCGAACCAGGCCCGAACGCTCGGGCGACTCTCGCCCCCGACCGATGTCCCGGCTCCAGAGCAGCTCGCCGCCGCCGACCGAGTGCACCTGGCCGTCGTGGCAGAGAACCGCGACCCGGTCCTCCCCAGTGGCGGCCAGCCGCACCACCCCGGAGCGCAGGGCGTGCTGCCAGACCAGCGCCCCGTCGCCGGCGTCGCGCCGCGCCACGCTGCCGTCCGAGCTGCCGGCGAAAAGGGAATCCCCCCAGACGCTCAGGCTGGTGACGGCCGCCGGCACCACACCTCGCGGCGCGCGGCTGCGGCGCTTCCAGGTCTCTTCTCCCTCGCCGTCGTAGACGCGGAGCAAAGACTCGTCGGCCACCGCGAAGGCGCCGCCAGGCAGCAGGGCGAGGTCATTGTTGACCAGCAGCGCGGGCACGTGGTGCACGCGCGTGGCGGCCCCGTCTTCCTGATTGCGGACATGCAAGCGGCCGGAGCGGGTGAGCTGGTGAAGGCCGTGTTCCCCGGCGCGCAGGGCCAGCATCGGCTCGGCGAGATCGACCTGCCAGGCGCGCGCGGCCGGCTCCAGAGTGAAGCAGGTCAGCAGGTCCGTCTCCGTTGCCGCCGGCTCGGCCGCGCCCGCTTCCACTACCCCGCGCAGGGACTCGGGCAGGGAATCGTCCAGCGCCGGCTCCGTCCAGACGAGGACTCGATCGGCAAGAAGCGCCAGCCGAGCGGCCGCGGGTCGGGACACCCCTTCCTCGATCGTGTAGAGCTGCTGGCCCGTTCCGGCCTCGAGAACGTGCAGGGTGCCCCGCGCGTCGAGGACCACGGCGCGCTCGGCGTCGAGCGCGACCCTCTCGACGCCCGGAAGAGAGACCCGCCACCGCAAAAGCGCGGCGCTCGTTGCCGCGGGCGCCTCCTCGTCACCGCTGAGCGGCTTCTTCAGGCGGAGCGCGGCCGCGGTCCGCGAGCGCGGCGTCGAGAGCGCCGCGGCGTAGAACGCGGTGATGTAGGCGCGCAGCGTGCTCTCGTCGCCCATCAGCCGCAGCGAGTCGGGAGATCCCGGGACGACATCGTCGAAGGAACCGTCCGGCCGCTGCGCGCGCAGCACGCGCGCCAGAACCTCGCGGGAGTAGGCCGACCACGCCTCGTCTCCCAGCAGGAACATGGCCATCGCTCCGGAGAAGACGTGCATGGCCGGACTGGCGTGGCCGTCCGGGATCGAGCGCACGTTGCGGAGGGCATAGCGGGCCGCTCGGCGGAACGTGTCCTCCTGCTCGAGCCCAAGGCTGGCCAGGGCCAGCACGACCCCGGCAGTGCGCCCGGCCTCCACTCCCTTGCGGTACGATCTCCCGCCGTAGGGGAAGCCGCCGCTCTCCACCTGCACCGCGCGCAGCAGCTCGAGGGCGTCAGCGAGCACGACCTCGTCCGGTTTGACGCCGTGGAGCGCCGCGCCTCCCAGCGCGAGCAGCGCCCAGTACGTGGTGACGATCAGCGTCGTGGGATAGAAGCCGATGGGCAGGTCGGCGCCGTGCCCCCAGCCTCCCTCGGCGTTCTGCCGCTCGGCGAACCCGTCCGCCAGGGCCCGGAGCGCGGCCCGGTCTACTTCGCCCCGGAACGCCTTCTCGAGGACATAGACCGAGGACAAGCCCGCGCCCCAGTTCTGGAAGGCGAACGCCGTGGCCGCCGAGCGGCCGTTCGCGGCGGCGCTCACGCGACCGTGGAGCCGCGCGCGCAGGTCGTCGAACTGCCCCAGGTCCGGCCTGAGCAGCAGCGTGTAGGCGAGCATCGCCTCGACCACGAGCCGCTTGGCGCCGAGGTTGGCCTGCGTGGCGTCGACCTCGCTCCAGGACGGGTCCTCGACCGCGCTGGCCAGCCACGCGACGGCGCGCGCCGCGGCGCTGTCGGCCTCGTCCCCCTCGGCAGCGGCGCACAGCGGCGGCGCGGCGAAGAGCAACGCCAGGGCGAGCGCAGTCGGCCGGAGCGACAGGCTCACAGCTCCTCGTTCTCGAGGATCTCCAGGAACGCGCCCCTCGCCTTCTCGGTGCGCGGCGCAGGCTTGTCGCGCGACACCTCGAGCTCGTAGACGGTCGTCGCTCCCTCCCGGTCCGACGGCTCGGGCATTGCGCCCATGTCCACCGCGCCGGACTCGAGCTCGCCGGTCAGGGCCTTGTCCCGCATGTCCGCCATGGGGTCGCTCCGCACCACGCGAAGCGTGAGCCCGGTGAGCAGCGCGGCGCCGTCGAGGCGGAAAGCCGCCTCGATGCGCAGCACCTGCGGCGCCATGAAGGCCGCCATCCCGCTGGCGCCGCGGATCAGGCGCTTCGGCAGCTCGCAGCTCAGGGTCGTGGCGCCGGTCTCTTGGTCCTGCTCCACGGCGAGGTCCACCTTGGCGAGGGACTTGCGCACGGCGGCGAGGTCGAGGAGTCCGCTCAGGTCCTGGGTCACGGGACCGAGATCGAGCGGCTCCTCCTCGTACGTGGCAGCGGTGAGGATGCGGTCTCCATCGTCGAACAGGGCGAAGCCGGGCAGCGCCTCCCTGGACACGATCACCGTGTCCCGCCCGGCGCTCCTCAGGATCTCTATGGGTCCGCTGAAGGGAGCGCCTCCTGCTCCGGCGCCGCCGATCATGATGACCGCGCCGCCGCCCATCCCCGCTTCCGGTTCGATGCGGGTGACCTTGCCGTGCAGGAGGACGTCGCCCTGGTCGAGGCGCTCGAGCGCCACGCTCAGGGTCTCGCTCGCGGTGGGCGTCTCGGCTTCCCCGGGTTCGACCTGAGCCGCCGCCACGGGCCAGGAGAAGAACAGGACCAACTGGGCAAGAACCATGCGGTGCTTCATCGAACGGGACCCTCCGCCAGCGGCTGGCGAGCGCCGGGGCCGTCGGCCCC
>DYIW01000047.1:22968-26140 GCA_020723465.1 Phycisphaera mikurensis | reverse complement strand
GTCGCGGGCCCAGTCCTCCTCGCCGAAGGTTGCTCCTGCGATCTCTTGTCCCTGCGCGTCGTGCAGGTGGACGCGCAGCACTGGCGCCGGGCTTAGACGGATCACGAACTCCGACTCGCCGAGAACCTCGCCTGGCGGATCGTCGAGCTGGCGCGCCACGTAGCCGGGCCTGCGCAGGAGAAGGGCCCCGATGGGCAAGATGCCGCTCGCTCGACAGATGCCGTCCTCCTGCGTGACGAATCGCTCTGCGTCCGCGATGCGCCGTACCCAGTCGTCCTGCCCATAGACGTGGATGGTGCAGCCGGGGAGCCCTTCCCCGGTCACGTCATCCACCACGCGCACGTTGAAGGACCGCGTCTCCAGGAGGCGCAAAACGACCGCCTCCCCTGCCCGGGCCTCCAAGGGAAGCGAGCGCAGCTCGGCCTTCTCGGCGCGAAGCAGGCACCGGCCGGACGGCGCCTCAGCCATGCCCAGCCGGCAAGTACCCGCCTCGTCCGTGCTGGCCGTGGCGACCGGCCGCTCGCCCCGCGTGGCCGTCACGGTCGCCTGCGCCACGCGAGCGCCCTGCGCGTCCACGACCGTGACCAGCACGTCGGGAAGGGACCAGGACGGCGCGGCGGCAGCCGGCTCCGGCTCGGCGGTGCGCACGGGCGGCACGTCCGCCGCGGAAACGTCGGGCGCGCTGAACTCCGCACCCACTGGCGCGGGGGGCGGCGCCACGCTCGCGCCGCCGGAGTCCCTCCGCGCCAGCACCAGGAACACCGCGGCCAGGACGATCACGACCAGGACAAGGACTGCGACGCGTGGGCGCATGGGACCTTCTTCCTCTCCACCGTCCCCCGCCATGAGCACTCCGGAGCTTCTCGCGGTGCGGCCAGCCCGGGGATCGGCCGTTCGCGCGCGCGTCTCGGCGAGAGTCTATCGAAAGAGGCCGGCCGTGGGAGCGCTCCTGGCGGCCAGCAGGCACAGCGCCAGTCCGCGGGGCAGGCGCATCGCCACCATGCGGCGAGCGAGATTACTCGCCATTCGCATCGACGCACACCACGTTGCTGCCGCCGGCCGAGACCTCCGCCCGCACCGTCGCGAGGTCGTGCCCTGGTACGCTCACGTGCACCTCGTAGGTGCCGGGAGCCAGCCACAGCCAGGCAGCGCGTTCGCCGGCCGGGATCCGCATCTGCTGGGTCGACGACCACGGCGTGTGGACTGTGCAAGCCCGCACTTCCCATTGACCTCCACGCGGAGGCTCGAGGCCGGCGCCCCGCTCCACTTGCACCGGCACCCGGACCGACTTGCAGACAAGCACGGTCAGGAAGGCTTTGTTGGCGTGCACCGTCGACGAGGCGACATGGCAGCCCTCCGCATCGACGAGTAACGAGGGCAACCGGGGGCCCTTCCGTCTGATCGCGAACCTCCCGGTCTCGTCCGTCCAGGTCCGCCAGGCCGGCGCCAGCAGGCTCGAGATCGGGCCGAGGCTCGGGAAGCTGACCCTCGCGAAGGGCACGGGTAGCCCCCGCTCGTCCACCACTTGTCCCTCGACGAGATTCATGGGACGCAGCCTGATCAAGGTGGTCCGGCCGGCCAGGAGGCGGCCGCGGGCGCACTCGTAGCCGATCCTGCAGACCTCCACGTCCTCGACGCCGCGCGCGCTCCTGAGCTGAAAACGGCCATCGCCATCCGACAAGACCGCCTGCCGATCGCTTGCGATCCAGACGCCCGCCAGGGGCCCGCCGCCCTTCTCCATCACGACTCCCCCCACGGTCGTCTCCCCTGCCGTCAGCGGCGTCGCGGGCACGATTCCGAGGTCCACGACATCTTCGTCCTTGCCCACGCTGAACAGGCCGCTGCCGATGCTGGCCCACTCCTCGAACACTTCGTACCGGTACTCCCGCCCTCGCGCGACTCCCTCGACGCAGAATGACCCGTCGGGCGCGGGCTGCACCGAGAAGCCGGTCCTGGCTCTGAAGTAGGGCTCTTTCGCCTCGGACCACACGTTGACCATGGGGCAGGTCAGAAGATCCGGGTCCTCGATGCGTCCCACGACCATTGCTCCGGGAAGCATCTCGAGCCCCAGAACCTCCCTGTCCTCCAGCCAGAAAGGACGGCCCAGCAGCCTCCTGGAGGCCCAGCCCTCCGCCCGGATCTCGAACCACCGGTGAGGATCCAGGGTGACCTCGTATACCTGTCGGCCGGACACATCCAGGACGCGGCACGGTGCGGCTCGGAAGCGTCCCGTCCAGTCCCTCTCGCCGAAGCGCGCGCCGGCGACGTCCTGACCCTCCGCATCGTGGAGATGGATGAGCATGCTGGGCGCGGGGGTCATACGAATGACGAACTCGGCATCGCCGAGGGCCTCGGTCTCCGGCCCTTGCAGCTCACGTGTCAGGTAGCCCGGCTTCACCGCCAGGATGGAGACAAGGGGCATGGCCGCGCGCACGCGGCAGGCGCCATCGTCTTGCGTGACGAAGCGTTGGTCGGCCGGGAAACGGCTGTGCCAGTCCTCCTCCTCCTCCGTGAAGAGGTAGAGGCAGGCCGCGATACGCGTGTCCGAGTACTCCTCGCCGCGGGTCCGGTTCCATTCGCCGATTCCGATGGAGCAGCCTGGAAGCCGCTGGCCGGTCACGTCTTCCACCACGCGCACGACGAAGGAAAGTGTCTCCTGGAGACGCAGAACGACGGCCTCCCCGGCCTGCGCCCTCAGAGGCCGCGAACGGAGATCAGCCATCTCCGCACGAAGGTCGCACCTGCCGGACGGCGCCAGAGACATCCCGATCCGGCAGCAGCCGTTCTCGTCCGTGCGGGCCGTCACGAAGAGCCGCTCGCCGTTCCACCCCGACACCGTCGCTGCCGCGACCCTCCCGCCGCTCGCGTCCACGACCGTGACCAGCACGTCGGGAGGGGGCAACGGGACCGGGATGGCGGACGCGCCTCCCGCGGAGGCCCGCGCCGGCGCCGCCGCCAGAACAACCAGGCTCAGGACGACAGCCGAGACGCGACGCTGCATGCCCTGTACGCCTCCGCGTCTGCTGCGAGCGACAACGAATCTACACAGCGCCGCCTATCCCAGCTAACGCCCGGCTGCGCGCCTCCTGCTGACGCCGAAAGACCGCGGGCGACGCGGCGCGAGCGCAGTGCTCCGCGCCGCGCCTCCCGCGCAATGGTCACGGCAGGAAGG
>DYIW01000047.1:10831-22958 GCA_020723465.1 Phycisphaera mikurensis | reverse complement strand
CGTCGGAGGCCTGCACGTCCCCGCCGAAGCCCTTGTCGCGCACCGCGAACTGGAAGCACTTCGACGTGCCCACCATGGCGGCCGAGATGAGGATGTTCACCGAGGCCCGGCCCATGTAGTCCGTCGTGGCGTAGGTCCTGAGGAAGTTCGGCGGGCCCACGAGCAGCTCGCCCCACGGGTAGATGGTGCTCGCCTGCGTGTCCCCGGAGAAGAGCACGGCGAACTGGTTGGTGTTGCCGCCGGTCAGCGCCACCGCGAAGTTCGGGTTGCCGGCCGACGGGAAGCCGCCGGCGTGCCGGATGCTGGCGACCGTGCCCTTCGAGCACACCTCGCCCGCGCCATACTTCACGGCCCAGTCCGGAAGCGGCTGGCCGATGACGCACAGCGAGGGATCGCCGAAGAGGATCCAGGTCATGAACATGTCGCGGCCGGCGCTGCCGCAGATGTCCATCATGGTGCAGGAGCCGGCGAACCACAGGGCGCCGATCGCGTCCATGGTCTCGGCGCAGTAGTAGTCCACATAGGCGTATTTCCCGCCGTTCAGGTGGCAGGCCTGGCCGTACATGGGCTCGTTCCAGTACTGGCTGATCGAGGACATGTAGGCCGCGATGCCGCCGATCGCCGCGCCGGACTTGGTGCAGCGCAGCCACGCCTCGCCGAAGCACTCGCCGTAGCTGAAGTCGCCGCAGGAGCAAGCCACGGTGTGGTTGGTCGGCAGCATGCCCTGGTTGTTGAGCAGCGCCACGTCCGAGTTCGAGAAGCCGGTCGTGCCCCAGCCGGTCGGGCCGCCGTGACCGCAGTAGTTGATCGTGCGCCGGCCGTTGTTCAGGCCATTGAAGACCATGGTCTTCGTGCCGGTCGGATCATAGATCTGATCGACGTACTTGTAGCCGTACGCCATGAGCTGATTGCGGATGATGCCCATGTGCTGATTGTCCAGCTCGCCGTAGTGGCCGGGCCCCTGATTGCTGGCGACCCCCATGCCCTTGACGTTCCAGTCGCCCATGGCCAGGTCATGGCCCGCGAGCTCGGATTCGATGGTGCGCGTCACCTGCGTGTCGACCTCGGCCGCGGTCTGCGCCGAGAAGCGTCCCACGAAGATGTCCGGATACCAGTCGGGCGTGATGCACGAATAGGTCGGATCCGACTCCCCGCCCGCGAAGGTGAAGGTCGGGATCTCGGCCAGGTCGCCTACGAGCAGCACGTAGGCCAGGTTCGTCGTGCTGTACAGGTTGGTGATGTACGCCAGGATCGACGCCGGCGTGCCGCCGATGGTCGCCACGTCCACCATGGTCGTGGGCACGCCGATCGAGTTCTTCCAGGCGACGAGAGGCATCATGTTCGTCAGGAAGGGGCCGTGGCAGATGATCAGCAGGTCGCCCGGAGGCGAGGTCGCCTTCTCGGCCGCGTGGTTGAGGAAGTGCCGGCTGTAGAGGGCGTTGAAGTTCCGGTCCGGCTTGGGCGCGGAGAGCGCGCGGTCGATCGGGTTCTTGCCCAGGCCGCCCGCGGGCACGACCTCCACGACCAGCTCGTCATGGACCCTGAGGACCTTCTTGACCGGGTTGTACTGGAAGAGGTTGGCCTCGATCACCATGCCGCGCACCTCGCGCAGGATGTACGGATCGCGCTGGCTCACCGGCTCGGCCGGATACCAGGCGTCCTGACCGTAGGCCGGGCCGAAGGTAAAGGGCACGCTCGCCGGATCGATCGTACGCGGGATCGGGCCTTTGGACGGCGCGAGATGCACCCCGGCGACGTCGTGGTAACGCGTGCTCACGACGCGTGCCGTCACCGCCGCCGCGTCCGGGATCTCGACGCTGCGGCAAACGACCGGCACCTGGGGCGAGCCGACCTCCGTGAGGAAGCCCTCGCCGTGGAGGGAGAGCGCGGTCCACGTACGGCCGGCGATGGCGACCGGCCGCGCCTCGTAGTCGGCAAGCGTGTACTTCAGGACAACGTGCTGGACGGAAGCATCCAGCACCTCGACCTGCACCCCTTCGGCCGCCGCGGCGGCCGCGGGGAGCAGAGGAACAGCCAGAAGCGCAACGAGAAGGCAGGCAGCTTTGCCCCGCATGGCGTCACACCTTTCCTGCCGTGGAGGAGGCGGGCGGACACTCGCGGCCCGTTCTCCACAGGCATCAGACTCGAATCGGCCCGGAGCGCGGGCCGGGAACGAGCGCTCGGCCGCTTGCTCCCCGCGACGCGGCGCCCGCACGTGCCTGGCGGCACCCGCCGCCCCACGCGAGGGTGACGATCCTCCGGAACGTTGTCCGAGTTCACCTCGAGAGTCCTCTATCCTACCGCAAGTCAAGGCCGGATTCAGCCGCGCATCGCGCCCTGCCCTGGCCTCACCCTTGTCGAGGATCGCGCGGCCGTGATGACCCCGGACCAGACCGCTTTCAGGAGGAACGCGGCGCTCGCCGCCCTGCTGGCGGGTCTCGTGCTTCTGGCCTACGGCCCCTGCCTGGACAACTCCTTCTGGCGGATCGACGACCACCGGCACGTGTGGAACGGCGCGGGCGGGCCCTTCCCGAACCAGTACTTCCGGCCGGGACAGGAGCTGAGCTTCCGCCTGCTCTGGGCCGCGGGCGGCCTGCATCCCCTCCCCTACTACGCCATGGGCGTGCTCTGCCATCTCGCCTGCGCGCTGCTGCTGTTTCTGCTGGCGCGGCGCATCCTTCAGGCGCGCCTCGCCGCATTCGCGGCCGCGGCGCTCTTCGGCACCTTGTTCGCGCCGCATCAGGCCGTGTTCTGGATGAGCGCCCACGAAGGTGTCCAGGAGGTGCTCTGCTCGCTCGCTGCACTGCTCTGCTGGCTGCTCTACCTCGAGCGCGAGAGGGAGGCGTGGCTTCTGGCGTCGCTCGCGTGCGCCGCGGCCGCCTTGTGCTTCCGCCAGTCCGCGGTCAACCTCTTGCCCTGGATGCTCGCGGTCCAGGTCTGGGCGCGCGGCGCGCGGGATCTCTTGCGGCCGGCGCGGCTCCTCGCCTGGCTCCCGTTCCTGGTCCTCGCCGCGCTGATCGTGTGGCGCGGTCTGCTCGTGCCAGGCGGGGTCGGCGCCACCATGGACTGGAGCGACCCGCTGCGTCTGGCGGGCCGGCTGCTGCGCTCGCTCGGCCACCTGCCCCTGCTCGTCGAGTTCTCGCGCTGGCGCTTCGGCGGCGCCGGCCTGCAGCTCATCGGCCTCGCCGTGCTCGCGCTCCCCCTGCTCGGCGCCCTCGCCTGCGCCCGGCTGAGCCGCGGCGCCGGCCTGCCGGCAGGCGCCCGGGCCTCGACCGCGCTCCTCGCCCTCGCGCTCCTCCTCGGCGGGCACGTCGCCGTGCTGCCCGGAGAGCCCGAGATCATCGGCGAGCGCAACGACTACGACGCCGCGCCGGGCTTCGCCGTGGTGCTCGCCGCGCTCTTCGTCCAGCTCCAGGTGCTCTGTGCCCGCGCGCGGGCGTTGCGTGTCCTGCCCTGGCTCGCCCTCCTCGCCTGGCTGGCGCTGAACGTGCGCGCCCTGCACACCATCGAGGAATGGAAGTACGACCGGGAATCGCGCCGCGTGGACGCGCTCGAGGAGGCCACGCGCGCGGCCCTCGCCGGCGGCGCTCCGGCCGAGGAAACGCTCTTCCTCGACCCGCCCCTGCCCGACGGCCGGGACTTCCTCGCTCTCCTGCATGTCTGGCTCGGCGTGCCCGAGCAGGACGCGGCCGAGCGCTGGCTCGCCCGGGACGATGCGCTCTTCTCCGCGGCGGAGGGCAGCGCGCCGCGGCGGCTGCGCTGGGATGGCGCACGCCGCGCCTGGGTTCCCTTCGATCCAGGCGGCGCCGCGTGGCTCGCGGCCTGGACGCCGGCCTGGTGGCCGGGCGGTCTGAAGGCGCCGGATCTGCCGCGGACCATGCGCTGCATCCGCGTGCGCCGCACCGGAGACACGCGATGACGGACGCGCGCCTCGACCTCTCGGTCGTGCTCGCCTGCTACAACGAGGGCGACTACCTGGTGGAGAACGTGGGCCGCGTCCTCTCCGTGCTGGAAGGCCTGGGCGTCTCGCATGAGCTGCTCCTCGTGGATGACGCCAGCGTCAACGACACGCGAGTGCGGATCGAGGAGGCCCTGCGCCGCCACGCGGGCAAGCCCCTGCGCGCGCTCTACCACGACCGGAACCAGGGGCGCGGCGCGGCCGTGGCCGCGGGCTTTCGCGCCGCGTCCGGGGCGGTGCTCGGCTACGTGGACGTCGACCTGGAAGTGGACGCGCGCTACATCCCGGCGTGCTACGAGAAGGCGCGGGCCGGCGCCGGCTGCGTGGTGGGCCGCAGGTCCTGCCGCGTCACCCTGCGGCGCTTCCACCGCAACCTGTCCAACTGGGCCTACTGGTGGCTGCGCGAGCGGATCGTCGGCGGCCCGCGCTGCGACACGGAAAGCGGCTACAAGTTCTTCCGGCGCGAGGCCATCCTGCCGGTCCTGGAGCGCGTGCGGGACCGGCACTGGTTCTGGGACACGGAGGTCATGATCGAGCTGTACCGCAGCGGCTGCTCCATCGAGGAGGTGCCGTGCGAGTACGTGCGCCGCCTGGACAAGAAGTCCACGGTGCGGCTCCTGCCGGACACCATCGCCCACGTCAAGGGCCTGCTGCGCCTGCGCCGCCGGCTCGGCGGCAAGGCGCGACCGCCCCAGGGCGACGGCCCGCGCGCCTGAGCGCGCCGGGCTAGAAAGACCTCGCCGCCTCCTCGACCGCCTGGAGCACATGATCCACCACGGCCGGCTCCATCGCGGTCCAGAGCGGCAGGCGCACCAGCCGGCACGCGACCTGATCCGTGACCGCGAGGTCGCCGTGCGTCCGGCCGAACTTCCGGCCCGCGGGCGAGGAGTGCAGGGGCACGTAGTGGAAGGACGCCTCCACGCCGCGCTTGGCGAGCGCGCGGATGAAGCTCTCCCGGCGCGCCTCGTCCGGCAGCAGCAGGTAGTAGAGGTGCGCGTTCGCGCCGCAGTGCTGGGGCACGACCGGGCGCCGCACCTTGCCTTGCCGCTCGAGGTCGGCCAGGCCGGCGTGGTAATGCCGCCAGACGGCGAGGCGCCGCGCCGTGATCTCCTCCGACCGCTCGAGCTGGGCCCACAGGAACGCGGCCACGATCTCGCTCGGCAGGTAGGAGGAGCCGATGTCGACCCACGAGTAGCGGTCCACGGCGCCGCGCAGGAACTCGGTGCGGTTCGTCCCCTTCTCGCGGATGATCTCGGCGCGCCGCTCGTGGCGCGCGTCGTTGATGAGCAGCGCCCCGCCCTCGCCCGAGACCACGTTCTTGGTCTCGTGGAAGCTGAGACCGGCGAGCTGCCCGATGCTGCCCAGGCCCCGGCCCTTGTAGCTGGCCAGGATGCCGTGCGCCGCGTCCTCGATCAGCTCCAGGCCGCGCTCGGCCGCGAGCGCGAGCAGCGCGTCCATCTCGCAACCCACGCCCGCGTAGTGCACCGGCACGATCGCCCGGGTGCGCGGGGTCAGCGCCGCCTCGACCAGGGACTCGTCCAGGTTGAGCGAGTCCGCGCGGATGTCGACGAAGACCGGCACGCCGCCGCGCACGACGAAGGCGTTGGCCGTGGAGACGAAGGTGAAGGACGGCATGATCACCTCGTCGCCGGCGCGGATGTCGAGGAGCATGGCCGCCATCTCCAGAGCGGCCGTGCAGGACGGCACGAGCAGGGCCTTGCGGCAGCCGGTCTTCTCTTCCAGCCAGGAAGCGCACTTCCTGGAGAACGGACCGTCCCCGCACAGGTGCTCCTGCAACTGCGCCTGCCGGACGTACTCCAGCTCGTTGCCCGTCAGGTAGAAGCGATTGAAGGGGATCTCCATGTGCTCCGTCGATCCTGGGCCGCGGGTGCGGGTCCGCGGCACGCTTTCGGCCAACGCGGCCACGCGCCAGGCAGGATAGCGTCCCCTGCGGCGCGGTCCGCTCCGCAATGCGCCGTCTTCTCGCGGCGCCGTGTGCACCCCGGGCGATGCGGCAGGCTGCGCGGCCGCGCCGGCCCGCACAGCGCGAGCCGCTCGCGGCTCGTTGCGGTTTCCTGGGAATACCGCCGGCCCGAACCCCGCCGCGCCGCATTCTCCGGGTCAAGGCGCACCCGACCGCGCCGTCCCTGAACCGGCTCTCTGGGAGGCTTCTCGATGTGGAACCGCGGAACCGCGGGCGCCAGCGCCCTGCTCTTCTGCGCGGCGGTCGCGTCCGCGCAGCCCGTCTTCACGCCCGGCAAGCCCGGCGGCGGCCTGACGCCGCCCGCGCCGCTCACGGCCCCGAACGCCATGGTCGAACGCCTCGCCGCCCTCTGCCGCGGCGACAAGCTCGCGGCCGTGCCGGGCGAGGTGAACGCCTTCCACTGGAGCCTGGAGATCCGGCAGAAGCGCGGCGGCGGCATCGCCACGGTCTCGTCGCAGACTGCGACCTATCGCCTGCGCATCACGCCGTTCTCCAGCGGCTACCTGGTCGAGTGGAGCAGCATCCAGGACCCGGCGCTGCCCCAGGGCCTCGGCCTGGCCGTGCAGGCGACGATCCTCACGTCGCCCGACATCGAGCTGGCCGCGCTGCGCCTCTGCGCCTGGCTCTCGGGCCCGGCGGCCGCGGAGCATTCGCTCTACGCCGCGACCTTCCCGCTGGTCGACGTCGTGGTCGATCCGCACGACGACCTGGCCTGGCCGGTCGGCACGGGCGCGGTGCTGGAGGACGCGCTCACCCATCCGCTCACGGCCCTGCCGCCGGGCTGGACCTCGCACCCCGGCACGGCGAGCATGCAGTGGTGCTGCCTCTTCCCCGACGCGGCGCCGGCGCCGGCGAACCGCTCGTCCTTCTACCTCTCGACGCAGGACCAGGCTGGGGTGGCGAAAGTGCTCGGCGCCCAGGCGCTGAACGGAGCGCTGCGCTTCTCCGTGCGCCACGTGCCGGCGAACAACCTGAACGCCGCGTACTACACCGCCCCCTTCGAGACCGTGCTCGGCTCGGTGCCGGACGACTGGTGGGCCGCGGCGAACCGCTATCGCGTCTGGGCGGAGGAGCAGCCCTGGACCGAGCAGGGGCCGATGGCGAACGACCCCGGCTTCTCCGTCACGGCCCGGCAGATGACCATGTTCGGGATCTTCGCCCCGGACATCGACTTCCTGAGGTGGCGGCCCTGGCCCGAGCGCCACGTCGAGCAGGCCCTGGCCTTCGACACCAGCCGCATCGTGCCGCAGAACTACGGCTGGTACGACCACGGCTTCGACGAACAGTACGGCGACTGGGAGCCGCTGCCAGAGTACCTGGCCGTGGCCGGCCAGGCCGCGGCCGCGGGAGCGCGCTTCTCGCCCTACACGCTCTTGCACTACATCTCGCAGGGCTCGGAGCCGCCGGTGCCCGGCTACAGCGCGCTCGCGGCGCAAGAGAACGCCGTGATCGACGAGAACGGCCTTGCGGTCACGATCATCGACGGCAGCGGCCGCATCGCCTTCGAGATCTGCCAGTCCACGCAGTTCGCGCGGGACTACGCCGCCTGGCTGGCGCGCCAGCTCAAGTCGTACGGCGCGGGCGGCATGTACCTCGACGTGGCCAACGTGCTGCCGGCGCAGCTCTGCTACGCCCGCGGCCACGGCCACCCTCCCGCCGACCCCGGCAACACCGCGCGCCGCATCGAGCTGGTCCGCGCCATCCACGACGCGGTCGCGGACCCGGACTTCTACGTGTCGAGCGAGTCGGTGAACGAGCTGTATCTCGGCCAGATCGAGATCGGCATGTCGCAGTGGACCAACAACTTCTTCCTCGGCACGGTGAACTACTACCCACTGTTCGAGACGGTCTACCACCGCTACCTGCGCGTGGGCCGGCTGGGAGCGGTCCTCAACTTCGACACGGAGAAGCTGCCGCCGCCCCTGCTGCAGGTGCTCGGCCGCCAGACCTACGCCGCGCACGTGTTCCTGGGGCGCACGCCGTTTGCCGGCGCGCTGCTCAACGAGGACTCGCTGCGCGACAACGTGCTGGCCAGCTTCCCCTGGGGCCTGCTCATCGACACGGTCAGCCGCACCATGGACTTCCTGACCCTGCCGAAGATCGCGGACCACGTGGGCCACGGCCAGCGGCTGCGCGATCCGCAGGTCCAGGTGGCGAGCGTCGACCTCGCGCGCGTGGGCGAGTTCCTGCTGCTCCTGACCATTCCGTACGGCACGGTGCAGCCAGCCGTCTACGTGTCGGCCTGGGGCATGCCCGATACCGGCGCCATCCTCCTCCTGCTGCAGAACTGGACCGACGAGTACGACGCCACCTTCACCCAGGCGCTCCCGCCCGGGTCCGTCATCACCTTCGATCCGAGCTCCCTCGGCTTCGGCGAGGGCTGGTTCGACGAGTACGACATCCCGACCATTCAGGTGCCGACCGACGACGTGAAGCAGATCCCCTTCCCCGGCGGGCCGCAGCCGTACACGATCACCTTCGATCCGGCGGCCTCCGGCTACACGGCCGCCGGCTACGCGATCTGGCACTACCCGGGCACCAGCGCCGCCGTGATGGCCGGCGTCTCCCCGGCGACCGGCCCGATCGTGCTCTCGGGCACGATCGGGTCGCGCAGCAGCGAGGCCTACCTGCTCGTGCCGCGGCCGTGACGCGCCGCCTTGCCGCGCGCCCGCGGCCGCTGTAGGGTCGGAGCGGCAGCCGCTGCCTGCGCCCGACCATGAACGGCCCGATCTGCGACTATCCTTTCGAGAAGCGCGTCCCGGATGGGGACAACCGCGAGCGCCTGGTGTGCTCGCGCTGCGGCTGGATCCACTACGAGAATCCGCAGATCGTGGTCGGCGCCGTGGTCTCGTGGGACGGCCGCGTGCTCCTCTGCCGGCGGTCCATCGAGCCGCGCCGCGGCTTCTGGACCATTCCCGCGGGCTACCTCGAGCAGCACGAGACGACCGAGGCCGGCGCGCGGCGCGAGGCGCTCGAGGAGGCGCACGCCGAGATCGAGATCGAATCGCTCCTCGCCGTGTACAGCATCCCGCGCATCAGCCAGATCCAGTTGATCTACCGCGCCAGGCTCAAGGACGGCCGCTTCCAGCCGGGCGTTGAGTCGCTCGAGACGCGGCTCTTTGCCCGGCACGAGATCCCTTGGGACGACCTCGCCTTCCCGAGCGTGCATTGGGCCCTCAGGCATGACGCCCAGGCGCCGCGGCGCGGCGCCTTCACGCCCTTCCACAATCCGCCGGAAGAGCACGGCGAGCCGCGGCGCTGATCGGGCTGTCAGCTCGGCTTTCAGCTCGGACCGTGGCTGGATCCGACGGGAGTGGCGCCCGCGGCCGTCTACCCGCGCCAGGACCACTGCACGCGCCGCGAGACTCACGTCGCCGATCGCTCCCGGAGGCCGGGGAAACGGCTGCGACCCTCCTCACGCCCGGCTATCTTCTCCCATCACCCCGCGGCATCCCGTCGCAACCCAACCAGAAACCACGCGAAACCCTATGCATCAAACCACCGCGGAACCCTCCCCCGCGAACCCCGCCAACCTGGCCTACGCGGAAGCGCTCTACCTCGACTACCTGCGGGACCCCGCGTCGGTCTCGGCCGAGTGGCGCGAGTACTTCGCGCGGGAGGCGAGCGCGGCCGGCGCGCCGCCGACCCAGCGCCTCGGGCCCTCGTTCCGGCCGGCGGGCCTGTTCGATCCGCCGAACGACACCTGCCGCGGCGGGGCCTGCGCCATCTGGCAGATCGCCGCGCTGCAGGAGCGCGCTGGGCGCCTGGTGCACGCCTACCGCGTGCGCGGCCACCTCGTGGCGCGCATCGACCCGCTGGAGCGGCCGCGGCCGCGGCCGCCCGAGCTGGACGCGTCCTATCACGGCCTCGACGACGCCGAACTGGAGCGCGAGTTCACGCGCACCACGGTGTCGGGCATGGAGCGCGCGCTCAAGCTCGGCGAGATCATCGATCTCCTCAACGAGACCTACTGCCGCTCGATCGGCGTGCAGTTCATGCATATCGCCGACCCACGGGTGCGCGAGTGGCTGCAGGCGCGCATGGAGGGCACGCGCAACCGCCTGCATCTCGCGCGCGCCGAGCAGCTCCGCATCCTCACCGAGCTGACCGACGCGGTCATCTTCGAGGAGTTCATCCAGCGCAAGTACGTCGGCGCCAAGCGTTTCTCCCTCGAAGGGGCCGAGAGTCTGATCCCGCTGCTCGACCTGGTGATCGAGAAGGCGGGCGAGCAAGGCCTCGACGAGATCGTCATGGGCATGGCGCACCGCGGCCGGCTGAACGTGCTCGCGAACGTGATCGGCAAGAGCCCGCAGGGGATCTTCCGCGAGTTCGAGGACGTGGCCGCGGACGCCCGCCCGGGCGGCGGCGACGTCAAGTACCACGTCGGCTACACCAGCCGCCGCGAGACGACCTGCGGCCGCAAGGTCGACATCTCGCTGTGCTTCAACCCCAGCCACCTCGAATTCGTCAACCCCGTGGCGCTGGGCCGGCTGCGCGCCAAGCAGGAGCGCGTGGGCGACCTGCGCGGCGAGCGCGGCATGGCCGTCCTGATCCACGGCGACGCGGCGCTCGCCGGCCAGGGCATCGTCCAGGAGACGCTCAACATGAGCCAGCTCCCGGGCTACGCCATTGGCGGCACGCTGCACGTGGTGGTCAACAACCAGATCGGCTTCACCACCTCGCCCGAGGAGAGCCGCTCCAGCGCGTACGCCACGGGCGTGGCGCAGATGCTGCAGATCCCCATTTTCCACGTGAACGGCGAGGATCCCGAGGCCGTGGCCCAGGTGGTGCGCCTCGCCATGGACTTCCGCGCCGCATTCCATCGCGACGTGTTCATCGACATGTACGGCTACCGCCGCCACGGCCACAACGAAGGCGACGAGCCGGCCTTCACCCACCCCGCGCTCTACGGCGCCATCAGGCGGCGCAGCTCGGTGCGCGAGGGCTACCTCGGCCACCTGCTTGCCCTCGGCGGGGTGACGCGCGCCGAGGCCGACGAGATCGCCACGCGCCGGCGCGAGACGCTGGAGCGCGACCTCAAGGAAGCGCGCAGCCCCAAGTACGTGCACCGCGCCGACGTGCTCTCGGGCGCGTGGCGCACGATTCCCGCCGGGCCGGACGAATCCGTGCCCGAGGTCGACACGGGCGCGCCGCCCGAGCTGCTGCGGCGCGAGCTCCTCGGCCTGGCGCGCGTGCCCGACGGGTTCCAGCCGCACCCCAAGCTCGCGCGCCTGCTCGAGGCGCGGGCGCACATGGCCGAGGGTCGCCAGCCGCTCGACTGGGCGGCGGCCGAGGCCGCGGCGCTCGGCACGCTGGCCCTTCAGGGCCATCCCGTGCGCCTGAGCGGCCAGGACAGCCAGCGCGGCACCTTCTCTCAACGCCACGCCGTGCTGCACGACGCGCGGGACGGCACGCCCTTCTGCGCGCTCAAGCGCCTGGCGCCGGAGCAGGCGCGCGTGGCCATCGTCAACTCCCCGCTCTCGGAGGCGGGCGTGCTCGGCTTCGAGTACGGCTACAGCATGGAGCTGCCCGAGGGCCTGACGCTCTGGGAAGCGCAGTTCGGCGACTTCTGCAACGCCGCGCAGGTGATCGTCGACCAGTTCCTCTCCAGCGGCGAGGACAAGTGGCGGCGGCGCAGCGGCCTGGGGCTGCTCCTGCCGCACGGCTTCGAGGGACAGGGGCCGGAGCACTCGAGCGCGCGGCTCGAGCGCTTCCTGCAGCTCGCGGCCGAGGAAAACATCCAGGTGGCGGCGCCGACCACGCCGGCGCAGTACTTCCACCTGCTGCGCCGCCAGGTGCTGCGGCCCTGGCGCAAGCCCCTGGTGGTGATGACGCCGAAGAGCCTGCTGCGCCACGCGCGCGTCGCCTCCTCCCTGGACGAGCTGGCGCGAGGCCGCTTCCAGCGCATCCTGCCGGACGGCCGGGGCGAGCAGCCGGGCGAGACGCGGCGCGTGCTGCTCTGCAGCGGCAAGGTGTATTACGATCTCGCCGCGTTCCGCGAGGAGCACGCCCGCGGCGACGTGGCGATCCTGCGCCTGGAGCAGCTCTACCCGCTGAGCCGGCAGGCGCTGGAGCAGGCGCTTGCCCCCTACCAGGAGGGAACGCCGGTCTTCTGGGTGCAGGAGGAGCCGGAGAACATGGGCGCCTGGAGCTTCGTGCAGCGCCGGTTCGGCGCGGACCTCGGG
>DYIW01000047.1:0-10820 GCA_020723465.1 Phycisphaera mikurensis | reverse complement strand
CGCTCGCGGGCCGGACCAGGCCGGAGTCGGCGAGCCCGGCCACGGGATCGGCGGCCATGCACCGCCTGGAGCAGGCCGCCCTGATGCAGGCCGCGTTCGGCGAGGCGCAGTGAGGCCGCGCGGCCGGATACGAAGGAGTCCGAGAGTGGAGACGGTCGAGGTGAAAGTGCCCTCCGTGGGCGAGTCGATCACCGAGGTCCTGGTGAGCCGCTGGCTGGTGGCCGCGGGCGGCGCCGTCCTGCAGGACGAGCCCGTGGCCGTACTCGAGACGGACAAGGTGACGGTCGACCTGCCGGCGCCGGCGAGCGGGCAGCTCGCGGAGATCCTGAAGCAGGAAGGCGAGACGGCCAAGGTGGGCGAGGTCATCGCGCGCATCGCGGCCGGCGTGCCCGCCGCGGCCGCGGCTCGAGGACCGGTCATGCCCGCGGCCGCGCGCCTCCTGGCCGAGCGGGGGCTACGCGCCGAGGACGTCCAGAGGAGCGGCCCGGGCGGGCGGCTGCTGAAGGAGGACGTCCTGCGGCACGAGGCGCGGCCCGCAAGCGCCCCGGCCCTCGCCCCGGCGCCCGCCGGCGAGCGCGCAGCCGCACCCCGGCCCGCGGCAGCGCCGCCTTCCCCCGAGGCGCGGCACGAGGAGATCGTGCCCATGACGCCGCTGCGCAAGCGCGTGGCCGAGCGCTTGGTCCAGTCGCAGCGAAACGCGGCCCTCCTGACCACGTTCAACGAGATCGACATGAGCCAGGTGCTGCGCCTGCGGCGCGAGCACCAGGACGCCTTCCGCGAGAAGCACGGCGTCAAGCTCGGCTTCATGTCCTTCTTCGTCAAGGCGGTGATCGAGGCGCTGAAAGTCATCCCGGAGCTGAACGCCGAGATCCGCGGCGAGAACGTCCTGTACCGCAATTTCTACGACATCGGCATCGCCGTGGGCGGCGGCCGCGGCCTGGTGGTCCCGGTCATCCGCGGCGCCGAGCGGCTCGGCTTCGCCCAGATCGAGGCCGTCATCGCCGACTTCGCCGAGCGCGCCCAGAACAGCAAGCTGACCCTGGAAGAGCTGCAGGGCGGCACCTTCACCATCAGCAACGGCGGGATCTACGGCTCGCTCCTCTCCACGCCCATCATCAATCCGCCGCAGAGCGGCGTGCTCGGCCTGCACGCCATCCAGGAGCGGCCGGTGGTGCGGGACGGCCAGATCTTGGCGCGGCCGATGATGTACGTAGCGCTCACCTACGACCACCGCATCGTCGACGGGCGCGAGGCGGTGACCTTCCTCAAGCACGTCAAGCAGTGCCTGGAGGAGCCGGCGCGTATCCTCCTGGAGGTGTGACATGGCGGAGCGCGGCCACGACCTGGTCGTGATCGGCGGTGGCCCGGGCGGCTACGTGGCGGCCATTCGCGCGGCCCAGCTCGGCCTCAACGTGGGCCTGGTGGAGAAGCGGCAGACGCTCGGCGGCACCTGCCTCAACATCGGCTGCATCCCGAGCAAGGCGCTGCTCGAGTCGAGCCATTGCTACGCCGCGGCGCGCGAGGAGCTGGCCGTACACGGGGTGCGCACGGGACGCGTGCGCCTGGACCTGGAGGCGATGCAGCGGCGCAAGGAGGAGATCGTCGGCCGCATCACCCAGGGCGTGGCCGCGCTCATGTGGAAGTGGAAGGTCAAGGTCTACACGGGCGAGGGGCGCCTGGCGGGCGCGGGAGGCGTGGGCGTGCGGCGGGAGAACGGCAAGGAAGAGGAGATCGCCGCCACGCACGTCATCCTGGCCACGGGTAGCGTGCCGGCCCTGCTTCCCGGCGTCGAGCAAGACGGCGAGCGCGTGTGCACCAGCACCGAGGCGCTCTCGTGGCGCGAGGTGCCGAGCCACCTCGTGGTCATCGGCGCGGGCGCGATCGGGCTCGAGCTGGGCTCGGTGTGGCGGAGGCTCGGCGCGGAAGTGACGGTGCTCGAGTTCCTCGACCGCATCCTCCCGGGCATGGACGCCGAGATCGCGGCCGAGACGCAGAAAATCCTCGCGGCGCAGGGCCTCGCATTCCGCCTGGGGCAGCGCGTGAAGGCGGCGCGCGCCGCGGGCGGCCAGTGCGTGGTCGAGGCCGAGGGCGACAAGCCGCTGGAGTGCAGCCACGTGCTCGTCGCCGTGGGGCGCAAGCCCTTCACCGCCGGGCTCGGGCTCGAAGCGGCGGGCATCGAGCCGGACGAGCGCGGCCGCATTCCCATCGACGAGCGCTTCCGCAGCCGCGCCGCCAACGTCTTCGCCATCGGCGACGTGGTGCGCGGGCCCATGCTGGCGCACAAGGCCTCGGAGGAAGGCGTGGCCTGCGTCGAGGCGATCGCCACCGGCCACGGGCGCGTCAACTACGACGCCATCCCGAGCATCGTCTACACCTGGCCAGAAGTGGCGGGCGTGGGCAAGACCGAGGAGGAGCTGCGCGCCGCGGGCGTGCCTTTCCGCAAGGGTGCCTTCCCGTTCCTGGCCAACGGCCGCGCGCACGCGCTCGGCTCCATCGAGGGCCGGGTCAAGGTCCTGGCGCACGCCGAGACCGACCGCGTGCTGGGCGCGCACATCGTTGGGCCGCACGCGGGCGAACTCATCGCCGAGGCGGCGGCGGCCATCGAGTTCGGCGCGAGCAGCGAGGACCTCGCGCGCACCTGCCACGCCCACCCGACGCTGGCCGAGGCGCTGAAGGAAGCGGCCCTGGCCGTGGACCGCAGGGCAGTGCATGTCTAGCGCGGATGGGGCGACGACGGCCGCCCCACGGCAGGAGAAGCCGCGCATCGGCGTCAGCTCCTGCCTGCTCGGCGAGAAGGTGCGCTACGACGGCGGCCACAGGGCAGACCGCTGGCTGACGGATGTGCTCGGCCCGCACGTCGAGTTCGTGCCCGTCTGCCCCGAGGTGGGCTGCGGTCTGCCCGCGCCGCGCGAGGCCATGCGCCTGACCGGAGACCCGGTCGATCCGCGCCTGGTCACCATCTGGATGGGCATCGACCACACCGCGCGCATGGAGCGCTTCTGCCGCCGGGCGCTGGTTGAGCTGCAGCGGGCCAACCTCTGCGGCTTCGTCTTCAAGGCGAACTCGCCCTCTTGCGGCATGGAGCGGGTCAAGGTCTACGGACAGGGCAGCGCGCCCGCGCGCAGCGGGGTAGGTATCTTCGCGCGCGCCCTCATGCAGCGCCTGCCGCTCCTGCCGGTCGAGGAGGAAGGGCGCCTGCAGGACGCGCGCATCCGCGAGAACTTCCTCGAGCGCGTCTTCGTCATGCACCGCTGGCGCGGCCTCCTGGCGCGGGGCAGGAGCCGCCGCCGCCTGGCCGAGTTCCACGCCGATCACAAGCTCGTCCTCATGGCGCACGGCGCGGCGCCGCTCGGCGAGATGGGGAGGCTCGTGACGCAGGTGAAAGACCTGTCGCTCCCTGAGACCTTCCGCCGCTACCTGGAGCGGTTGATGCGCGCGCTGCGCCAAACAGCCACGGTGAAGAGGCACACCCACGTGCTCTGGCACGTTTTTTCGCACTTCGAGCGGGACCTGACGCCCGACGAGAGGCAGGAGCTGATCGAGGTCATCGACTCCTACCGCCGCGAGCGCGTGCCGCTCAGCGTGCCGATCACCCTCGTCAACCACTTCGTGCAGAAGTTCCGCTGCCCCTACCTGGCCCGGCAGGCCTACCTGAACCCCCATCCCCTCGACCTGAAGCTGCGCAACCACGTCTGAGCGCCGCGCGCAGCATTGACAGGTACCCGGCACTTCTCGACAATCGCGTTGCTCTCCTCGCAGGGAGGAAGGCAGCGCATGAGGTTCCTCCTCGTCCCGGGCAACAACTCCCTTTCCCATGTAGCCCGATGCCTGGCGATCCGCGGCCGCCTGCTGGCGCGCGGCCACGAGGTGCACCTCGCGGTCGCACGCGAGCATGCCGCCTTCCTCCGGCGCCACGGCTGCCCTCATCACCTGCTGCCCGACGTGCAGGAGTGCGACCACTCCCCGTTCCCCACCTTCCGCTGGTTCCAAAGCGCCGATCGTCTGGCGCGCTGCATCCGCGCCGAGGCCGACCTGGTGGCGCGCCTGGCGCCGCAACGCGTGCTCGGGGTGTTCCGCTTCACCTCGCGGGCGGCGGCGCGCCTCGCCGGTGTCGCCTATGACTCACTCATCTGCGGATGCATGCACCCTTGCTGCGGGCAGGTGCTCGGCTTCGCCGGCGACGAACCCCAGGCCGAGCTGCAGCGGCAGAACCTGGCGGCCTTCTTCCGCTACGCCGCGGCGCGGGCGAGCCGCGCGCTGGAGCGCTTCGACCTGCCGCCGGTCGCCGACCTGCGCGAGCTGCTGCTGGGCGAGCGCACCTTCCTCTGGGACTGTCCCGAGTTTCTGGAGCTCTCGGACGGACCCGGCCTGGTCCACGTCGGGCCAATCGACATCTCCGAGTGCTTCGCACGGCGCAACGGCGCGCGCGCCAGCGGAGAGCGTCCCCTGGCCCTGCTGTCCTTCGGCACGGGCATTGCCATGCCGGACGTCCTGGGACGTCTGGCCCGCGTGCTGGCGCAGGACGGCTTCGAGGTGCTGATCGCCGGAGGCGGCCAGAACCACCTGCCGCGCTTCGGCCGCGGCGAGCGGCACATCGCCGTGCACCGCTTGCTGCCGCTCCGCCGCTGCCTGCGGGATGCCGCCCTGCTCGTCTGCCACGGCGGCCAGGGCACGATCTTCGAGGCCCTCTCCTGCGGCGTTCCCGTGCTGGTCATGCCCTTCCAGCCGGAGCAGGCGCACAACGGCGTGTGCCTGCAGCGCATGGGCTGCGGCCGGCTGCTGATTCCGCCCACGCCCTTCCTCGGCAACGCCGAGGTGTACGTCGAGGCCTTCCGCCGCCTGACGGACGCGAGGATCCGCGCGGCCGTGCGCGGCCTTCTCGACGACCCACGCGCCGCTGCCCAACTGCGCGGCGCACAGACCGCCATCTCCCGCTATCGCGGCGCCGAGACGCTGGCGGCGCTCCTGGAGGAAGAAGCGTGAACGCGCGCGCGGAAGTCGTGCTCGTGCACGGGTACACCGGATCACCCGAGGACCTCGCGCCGCTCGCGGGCGCTCTCGCACCTCGCGTCGCGATCACGCAGGTCGCCCTGCCCGGGCACGAGGACCGCCAGAAGGCGCCGCCCTTCGACGCGGGCGCCTTCGTCGCGCGCATCGCCGCCGCCGTGAACGGGGCGCGCGCGCGCGGCCGCGAGACGGTTCTCGTGGCCCATTCCACGGGCGCCAGCCTGGCGCTCGCCGGCCTGCAGGACGGCGCCTTCGCGCCGCCCGCGCTGCTCGTGCTGATCGGCGCGCCCAGGCGCATCGACATGGGCTACCGCTCGCGCTGGCAGCGCGCCTCTGCCGGCAGGGACCCGCCGCCGCTTCCCGCGCTCGCGGCCTTGATCTCGCTCGTCAACCGCGCTGGCGTGCGGCGCGTGCCCGGGCAGTTCCCGGTGCTCGTACTGCACGGCGCCGAGGACGAACTCGTGCCCGCGGCGGACGCGTCCAACTGGGAGGTGGCCTTCCACGGGCCGGCGCGCACGGTTCTCGTCCTGGGTGCCGGCCACAACCCCTTCGCCGGCCCGCGCGCGCGCCTCGCCGCCGATGTCGTGGCGCGCGCCATCGCCGACGTGCTGGAGAGCGGCGGCCCCGGGCAGCGAGAAGCGCTCGCCCGCCTCTGCGAGATCGAGCCCGAGGCACGCGCCTTCTTCGCGCCGCGCCCGCTGTCCGCCAGGCACCTCCTGCGCTCGCCTGCCGGGCGGCGCGCGCTCGGCCTGGACTACTCTTTCCTCGAGACCGCTCCCACCGAGCCGCTCTTCGTCAACGTCGAGATCACCACGCACTGCGGCCTGCGCTGCCGCTACTGCGCGCGCACGCGCCTGCGCCGGGACGCGCGGCACATGCCGGCGGACACGTTCCGGCGCGTGCTGGAGCAGCTTCCCCACGCCTACCGGATCACGTTTGTCGGTCTGGGTGAGCCGCTCCTCAACCCCGAGGTCGCAGACCTGGTGCGCCTCGCCGCCCGGGAAGGCCGGCGCGTGGGTCTGGTCACGAACGCCATGCACCTGGAGCGGCCGCTGGCGGAACGGCTCATCGACGCCGGGCTCGCGTCCATCGCCTTCAGCCTCGACTGCCCGAACCAGGCGCTCACCGACGAGCTGCGCCCGGGAACCGACCTACCGCGCGTCCTCGATCACATTGCCGGCTTCGTCGAGCTCGCCGCCTCGAACCGCACGGTGGCGAAGGCGGTCTTCAGCGCCGTGTCCTACGCGTCACTGCCGTTCCTCGGCGAGCTGATCGACCTGGTGCGCGGCCTGGGCGTGGACGTGCTGATGCTCAGCGACCTGAACTTCGCCTGGAACGTCGCCGACTCCCTCTCGAAGAACGTGGACGCGCCCGCGGCGAACGAGCTGCGGGAAGCGGTGCGCCGCGCTTTCTCCGCCGGCCTGCCCGTGCTGAGCGTGCGCGCGCTCGAAGAACTGGGGCTCGCGGCGCGTTACAGCGACTTCCTGCTGCTGCCGCCAGGGCAGCTCATGCAGCGCGCGCCGCGCCACGCCGTCTGCGCGTCTCCCTGGCAGACCCTGCCGGTCGGCGCCGACGGCACGGCCACCGTCTGCGACTGCCAGCCCGAGCGCGTCATCGGCGACCTGCTCGCCGAGCCGCTCTGCGACATCTGGAACGGCCCCGCGATGCGCGAGCAGCGCCGCGCCATGACGAGCGACGCGCCGCCCGCGGCCTGCCTGGTCTGCCCGCGTTTCTGAAGAATGCGGCCGCGAGCGCCGGCCGCGCGCTACCTCTCGGACACGCGCTTCTTCACGGCGGCGCGCTTGTGTCCGGCCGCGGCCGCCTTCCACAGGTAGCCGCGCTCCTCGAGGTAGGCGACGAGCGTGGCCGCGCTCTCCGCCTCGGACTCGCGGTCGGTGTTCAGGACCAGGTCAGGGTGCAGCGGCGGCTCGTAGGGCGCGCTGATGCCCGTGAACTCCGGGATCTTGCCCTCCCGCGCCAGGCGGTAGAGACCGCGCGGATCGCGGCGCTCGCACACCTCGAGCGGGCTGTCGACGAACACCTCGATGAAGTCGCCCGGGTCCTGGATGGCGCGGTTGCGGTCGCGGTCCTCGCGGTAGGGCGAGATGAAGGCCGTGAGGTTGACGATCCCGGCCTGGGTGAAGAGGCGCGCCACCTCGCCGATGCGGCGGATGTTCTCCGCGCGGTCGCCCGGACTGAAGCCAAGGTCCCGGTTCAGCCCGTGGCGGATGTTGTCGCCGTCCAGCACGTAGCTGCGGGCGCCGCGCTCGGCCAGCAGTTGATCGACGAGCACCGCGATCGTCGACTTGCCCGAGGCGCTCAGCCCCGTGAGCCAGACCGTGACTCCCTTGTGCCCGTTGAGCGTCTCGCGCTCGGCCCTGCTGACCTTGGTCTCGTGTTTCGTGATGTGCTGGCTCTTCGGCTTGTCCATGTCTGCCTCTCGCGGGAATGTGCGCCTCGCGGCGCGGCGTTTTCGGATGGCCAGGACAACTCCCGTGCCATGTCTGGAACCCAGGAATCGCGCCGCCGCCCGGGCCTTCGACCGCCGAATCCGTGACATTTGATGGCCGCACCCGACATATTTCACGGGCGCGGCGAGATTCCGTGATATATGCTGGCCTCCACTACATGGACCCGAACCTCGAACTTGCTGTCTGGCGGATCCTCGGCCGCGACCTCGAACTCCAGGAGTCCGCGGTCGAGCTGCTGCGCGTGCTCGCAGAGAGCGTTCCGGTCGAGATCCTGATCGTGCGGCGCGTCGAGGGCGAGCATCAGCGGATCGAGACCGTCGCCCTCGCCTCGCTCGATCCCACCTTGCCGCCGCTCGCGGCGCGCACCGACCTGCCCCCGGGACGCCTGGGCGAAGTGCTCGCCTGGTGCCGCCAGGGCGTGGTGCGCGCCGGAGCGCCCGCGCGGGACGCCCTGCTCGCGCTGCTTGCGCCCGCGGGCCTCGAGCGCTCCCTGCTGGCCGCGCCGCTTGGAGAAGGGAACGGGCCGCACGGCTTGCTTCTCCTCGCCACGCAGGACCCGGAGCCGTGGACGAGCGAGCACCTGGCCATCACGCGCCGCCTCCTCGGGCCGCTCGCCGCCGCTCTCGGCCGCGAGCTGCAGCTCCACGAGCTGAAGCGCCTGCGCGAGTCCCTCGAGGCGGACAAGCAGGCCCTGCTCACGCGCCTGCAACGCGACGAGATCGTCGAGTCGGTGGTCGGCGCCGACGCCGGGCTACGCGAGGTCATGGCGCGCGTGGAGCAGGTGGCGCCCACGGACGTGCCGGTACTGATCCTCGGCGAGACCGGCGCCGGCAAGGAGGTCGTGGCGCGCGCCATCCACGAGCGCTCGGCGCGCTCCGCCGGCCCGATGGTGCGCGTCAACTGCGGCGCCATCCCCTCGGAGCTGGTCGATTCCGAGCTGTTCGGGCACGAGCGCGGCAGCTTCACCGGCGCGGTGGCGGCGCGCAAGGGCTGGTTCGAGCGCGCCGACGGCGGCACGCTCTTCCTCGACGAGTTCGGCGAGCTGTCCCAGGCCGCCCAGGTGCGCCTGCTGCGCATCCTGCAGGACGGCACGCTCGAGCGCGTCGGCGGCCAGCGCACCATCTCGGTGGACGTGCGCGTGGTCGCGGCCACGGCCGGCGACCTGCTCTCGATGGTCGGAGAGGGACGCTTCCGCGAGGACCTCTGGTACCGCATCAGCGTCTTCCCCATCCGCCTGCCACCCCTGCGCGAGCGCCCCGAGGACATCCCCGCGCTCGCGGTGCACTTCGCCGCGCGCGTGGGCCGGCGCCTGGGCGGCAGCCCTCTCGTGCCCGGCGCCGAGGATTTGAACTTGCTGCTCGGCTACTCCTGGCCGGGCAACGTGCGCGAGCTGGCCGCGGTCATCGAGCGCGCCGCCATCCTGGGGAACGGCAAGCGTCTCGAAGTGGCCGCCGCCCTCGGTGTCACGGCGTCCGGGGCAGGACATCCTGAAACGGCCGGGGCGCGCAACGTGCCCGCCGCCGCCCCCGAGCCCGAGGCCTTCCCGCCGCTCGACGCCGCCATGGCGCAGCACATCGAACAAGCGCTCGTCCTGGCCAGAGGACGCATCGAGGGCCAGCGGGGCGCCGCGCGCCTTCTCGGCATCAACCCGCACACCCTGCGCGCCCGCATGCGCAAGCTGGGCGTGGACTGGAACAGATTCCGCGGACGGGCGGGCGGCGCCGATAACGTTCCCAGCGCGGGCTGAAGCTCGCACCGCGGTCTGCTGGAATGCGGACCGCGGTTTGCTTACAGACTGCTTCATCTACTGGTCGCAGCAAGGCACAGGTGGGCGATGCTCTTCAGGACCTTGGCGAAACCCGATTTCAGAGCGCTCGTGGAGCGGATCCTCGCCAGCACCGAGGTGATCGCCCCCAAGCGCGTCGGCACCGACCGGCGCGGCCGACCGATCCACCACTACCTGCCGGTCGAGAGCTTCGACGAGATCGACCTCGACTACGAAACGACCGAGTTCTCGGCCAAGACCTACTTCCTCCCCTACAAGGAGAACCTCTGCTCCTACCGCTTCCAGGAGGACGACTGGCGCCAGGAGATCCGCTACCGCATCCAGCCGCGGGCGATCATCGGCCTGCACGCCTGCGACATCGCCGCCCTGATCAAGCTGGACAAGGCGCTGGCGCGCGACATGTTCCCCAGCCCCTACTTCATCTCGCGGCGCAAGAACACCTTCGTCGTGGGGATCGACCACGACCCCTGCGAGGGCGGCTTCTGCCGCTCGCTCGGCACGGACACGGTGACCCACGGCTTCGACCTGTTCCTCACCGACCTGGGCGAGCGCTACTTCGTGGCCATTGGCTCGGACCGCGGCTTCCGCGCCCTGAGCGAGGTGCCGGCCGCCGAGATCACCGAGGCGGACACCGAGGACTACCTGCGCGTACGCAAGCGCATCGCCGGCGGCTTCAAGTCCGCGATCAACGTGCAGAACCTGCCGAACCTGCTGGACATCGAGTTCGAGTCGCCGGTCTGGGACAAGTGGGGCGGCAAGTGCCTGAGCTGCGGGAGCTGCGCCATGGTCTGCCCCACCTGCTACTGCTACGGGGTGAGCGAGCGCGTCTCCATGGACTTCGCCACCGGCGCCAAGACCAAGCAGCTCTACTCCTGCAACCTGATCGACTTCGCCATGGTCGCCGGCGGGCACAACTTCCGGCCCGACCGGCAGACGCGGCTGAAGTACCGCTACTACCACCAGCACCGCGGCTTCATGGAAGCGTACGACGAGCCGAAGTGCGTCGGCTGCAATCGCTGCGGCCGCACCTGCCTGGCCGGCATCAACCCGGTCGAGGTGATTCGCGATCTCCAGGCGGAGGACGAGACATGAAGCAGCTCTTCTACCCCTTCGACATCTCGCTGGAGAGCGAGATGCGCGAGCCGCTGGACTTCAACCGTCGCAGCCGCGTGAAGGACGTGGACCGCGTCTTCCGCGCGGAGATCACCAACGTCATTCGCCTCACGGAGATGGAGAAGCTCTTCCAGATCCGCATCCTGGACGACGCCGAGCGCCAGCGCTTCACCTTCCTGCCCGGGCAGTTCGTCATGCTGGAGCTGCCCGGCTACGGCGAGATCCCCATCTCCATCTCCAGCGCGCCGACCAACAAGGGCTACCTGGAGCTGTGCATCCGCCGCGCCGGCACCGTGACCGGCGCGCTGCACAAGGCGCGGCGCGGCGCGCGCGTGGGACTGCGCGGCCCCTTCGGCACGCACTTCCCCATGGAGAAGATGAAGAAGCACAACGTGTTTCTCATTGCCGGCGGGCTGGGACTCGCGCCGCTGCGCCCCCCCATC
>DYIW01000046.1 GCA_020723465.1 Phycisphaera mikurensis | reverse complement strand
CGACAGCGTAGCGAAGGTCCCGCAGCCGAAGCGTCACGCGACCATGCTGACGAGAGACTTCAGCGACGCCTCGCGCATGGTGAACAGTGCCGCGGTGAGGAGCGCGCCCCGTGCGGTCAGGCGATAGCGGTGGGAACGCTCTGAGGCGACGGCAGGCGCGGCGCGCGGCGGCGTCTTCCGTCACACCTCCGGCTCCGGGCTGGAGCCGGGCTCGGGCGTGTCGTCCCCGGCCTCTTCCTCTTCCGTCTCCTCCTCCTCCTCGCCCTCTCCTTCCTCCCCTTCCTCTTCCTCCACCAGCACGGCCTCGCGGCCGGAGGCCTTGATCCAGTACTCGCGCGCCTTCTCCACGGCCGCGAAGAGCAGCGTCCCCTCGGCGTAGAGCCCTTCCTCGTCCAGCTCCCCCACCGGCTGGCCGGTGAAGACCTCCAGCGCCTCCTGGATGGTCTCGACCGCGTACACGTGGAAGCGGCCCGCGGCGCTGGCCTGCACCACGTCGTCGCGCAGCATCAGATCCACGACGTTGCTCTGCGGGATGATGACGCCCTGCGTGCCGGTCAGGCCGCCGCTCGCGCACGCGTCGTAGAAGCCCTCGATCTTCTCGCTCACCGCGCCGATCGCCTGCACGTGGCCGAACTGGTCGATGGCGCCGGTCATGGCCAGGTCCTGGCGCAGCGGCACGTCCGTGAGCGCGCTCAGCAGGCAGCAGATCTCGGCGCCCGACGCGGAGTCGCCGTCGATGCCGCCGTAGCTCTGCTCGAACGCGACCGAGGCCGAGAACGCCAACGGATGGTCGGTGCGCAGCAGGTGGCGCAGGAGCCCGCCGAGGATGTAGAAGCCCTTCGTGTGGATCGCCCCCGAAAGCTGTGCCTCGCGCTCGATGCTGATCGTGCCGGCGTGACCGGCGCCGATCGTGGCCGTGATGCGCGCCGGGAAGCCGTAGGTCAAGGGGCCGGAGCGCGTCACCGCCAGCCCGTTCACCTGGCCGACGACCTCGCCCCTGGTCTGGATGCGGATCGCCCCCTCGCTCACCATCCGGCGGAAGTGGCGCGCCGGCAGGTCGGCGCGGCGCTTGCTGCGGCGCACCGCCTCCACCACGTCCTCGCGGCTCACCGCCGCGCGCCCGGCGCCGCGCGCCAGGAAGGCCGCCTCGCGCGCCAGGTCCACCAGGCGGCCGAAGCGCGTGGTCAGACGGTCGCTGCGCGCCGCGATGCGGGCGCCGTGCTCGGCCAGGGCGGCCACGCCGCCGCGCGTGTACGGCGGCAGCTGCTCCTCGCGCGCGATGCGCGCCAGCACCCCGGCGTAGTGCTCGAGCCCCTGCGCGTCGCGCTCGATGGAGGAGTCGAAGTCCGCCAGCACCTTGAACAGGTTCGAGAAGTCCTCGTCGTTCTCGTCGAGGAGGTAGTACAGCTCGGGATCGCCGAGCAGCACCACCTTGACCGAGATCGGGATGGGATCGGGCTTGATGTGCGCCCCGGTCGCGAACCAGATGGAGTCGTGCGGGACGATCTCCAGCTTGCCGGTGCGCAGGGTGCGCATCAGCACCTTCCAGGCGCCGGGCTCCGTGAGCACGTCGCGCGCCTCCATGACGATGTAGCCGCCGTTCGCGCGCAAGAGCGAGCCGGCGGTGATCATCAGGTGGTCCGAATGGACCAGCCCCTGCGGCAGGATCTTGCGGCCGATCGTGCCGAGCAGGTTGACGAGCGTCGGCGTGTTCTCCATCACCACCGGGCAGGAATCGTCCGGGCCGCGCGTGCTGACCACGTTCACGCGGTAGCGGCGCGCGCCATCCGGCTCCTCCTCCTGGCCGCCGAGCTGGCGGCGGATCACGTCCTCGATCACCTCGCCCAGGAAGACCTTGACCTTCTCCTGGGGGAAGGCCGTCTCGATGTCGTGCACCGTGAACTGCAGGACCGAGCGCGCCTGCGTCTCGAACAACGCGCGCACGCACCCGCGGTGCGCCTCGCGCACTTTCTGGATCTCCTGACCCAGCTCCTGGAAGCGCCGGGTGAAGTCGCTCGCCTTCTCGCGGATCGCGTCCGCTTCCTCGGCGCTGACCTGGCCCTCCTGCTGGAGCTGGTCCAGCCGCTCGGGCGAGGTCGGCTCATCCTTGACCAGCGGCAGGAGGACAGGACGCATCCCGCCCTCGGCCTGCACCGTGACCACCACCAGGCCGTTCGCGCTCAGCTCCTCCTCGAAGGGCTTGCCGATGGCGTCCAGCTCCTGCTGCAGCTTCTCCTCGAGCTCCGCCTGCTGCACGCGCAGCTCGTCCGAGGCGAGCGCGGGCGCGAGCTTGTCGCGGATGAAGTCCACCAGCTCGTTGATGCGCTCGCGGAAGAGGGGGGCGCCGCCGCGCGGCAGCTCGATCAAGCGCGGGCAGTCGGGATCGGCGAAGTTGTGGACGTAGCAGAGGTCGGGCACGATGGCGCAGTGCGGCCGGATCTGCTTGACCAGGCTGTCCACGAGCGTCAGCCGCCCGGTGCCGACCAGGCCGCGCACGAAGATGTTCTGCCCGGGCGCGTCGATCTCGAGGCCGTAGCGCAGGGCCTCGACCGCGTCCTGCTGGCCGATCACGCCCAGGATCGGCTCGACCTCCGCGGTGGTCTCGAAGGGGAAGAGGCTCTCGTCGCAGTGCCAGCGCAGCTCCTCGGGCGGGACGCGCAGGCGGTCGCTGGGGCAGTTCTGGTCGGGCACGGCTTCTCCTTCCTGGGTCGGGGAGGCGCGCGAGTTCGGGAGGACCGGCTCGTGCGCCCGCGAGCCTAGCGGCTGGGAGGGAGGCTGTCAGCTTTCAGCGCTCAGCTTTCAGCTCTGAGCTGACCGCTTCCCGCTGACCGCTCCCCGCTCAAGCGGCCCGCGCCGGCTGGTCGAAACCGGGGCGACCCACGCGCCGCGCGGCCCCGCTTTCGCCCGAAAAGGCCGTTGCGCGCCCGCCCGGCCGTGCTTTGAAATCTCCCGGGCAACTGGTGCGATGCCCGGCCACCGGCAGAGCCGAGGAGAACGCCGCAGCGCGATGTCCTTCAACTCGACCACCTTCATCGTCTTCTTCCTGGTGGTGTTCTTCGCCTACTGGGCCGTGTCGCGCACCGTGCGCCTGCGCTTCGCCCTGCTCTTCGTGGCCAGTTGCGTGTTCTACATGAGCTGGAACCCGAAGTTCGTCGTGCTGCTGTTCATCTCCACGGCGCTCGACTACTACGTGGGCGCGGCCATCCACCGCACCGAGAACGTCGCCAGGAGGCGCTTCTTCCTCTGCCTGAGCCTGACGGGCAACCTCGCCCTGCTCGGCTTCTTCAAGTACTTCAACTTCTTCCTGGAGAGCTTCCACGCGCTGCTGCGCTCCCTCGGCCTGGGCCACACCGAGGCCTTCGTCCCCTGGGACATCGTCCTGCCGGTCGGCATCTCCTTCTACACCTTCCAGACCCTCTCCTACACGCTCGACATCTACCGCCGGAAGCTCGAGCCGGTCGACTCGATCCTGAAGTTCGCGCTCTTCGTCGCCTTCTTCCCGCAGCTCGTGGCCGGGCCGATCGTACGCGCCGCCGACTTCCTGCCGCAGCTCGAAGAGCCGGCCCGCTACGACGACGGCGCCGCCGGCCGCGGCGTGTTCCTGATCATGGCCGGGCTGATCAAGAAGGTGGCCCTGGCCGACACCATCGGCCTGTACCTGGTCGAACCGGTCTTTCGTGCGCCCGGCGAGTTCGGCCCGATCCAGATCGTGATGGCGGTCTGGGGCACGCTCTTCCAGTTCTACCTGGACTTCTCGGCCTACTCGGACATCGCCATCGGCGCCGCCGCGTGCCTCGGCTACCGCCTGCCGATCAACTTCGACCGCCCCTTCCTGTCGCAGGACCTCGCCGAGTTCTGGCGCCGCTGGCACATCTCGATGACCAGCTTCTTCCGCGACTACGTGTTCATCAGCCTGGGCGGCACGCGCTGCCGCACGGCCAAGATCGTCCGCAACTTCTTCATCACCTTCGTGCTCGTGGGACTCTGGCACGGCGCCGGCTGGAACTACGTCGTCTGGGGCGTGCTCATCGGCATCCCCATGATGGTCCGTGTCTTCATGCGCCAGCCGACCGAGGAGGAGCGCGCCGCGCGCAGCCTCTTTGGCCGGGTCTGGCGCCGCGCCTGGGTGTTCAACTTCCACGCCCTGGCCATCATGATCTTCCGCAACGGCACCGTGGCCGAAGGCAACCGCGGCATCGAAGGAACACTGAACATGCTCGCCAGCCTGGCGGACTTCGGCGGGCACACCGCGCGGCTGAACCCGCTGGGGCTCCGCGCGCTCGCCTTGGCCGCGGTGATCCACTTCGCCCCCAAGGCGTGGGTGCACGTGGCGCGCGACCGCTTCACCCGGCTCCCCGTCCTGGGCCAGGCCGGGGTCATGGTCCTGGTCACGGGCTGCCTCTCGGCCATGGCCTACGAACAGGCGCCCTTCATCTACTTCCAGTTCTGACATGAGCGACACGCGCCCCAAGCCCTTCCTGCTGCAGAAGACCGTGCTGGCCGGCCTCTGCTACGTGGCGCTCTGCCTCGGTCTCCTGGCGCACTCGCGGCACGAGCGGTTGTCCCTGGTGCAGCCGACGCGCAGCGCGCTGGTCCGGGAAATGCTCTGTCCGGAGCAGCCCCCGGCCGACGTGCTCTTCCTCGGCAGCTCGCGCACGGCCCGCGGCGCGATCCCCGAGGTCTTCGAGCAGCGCTACGAGGAGCTGACGGGCGAGCGCGTCCGCGCGCTGAATCTCGCCACGCTCGGCCGGTCCAAGCACATCAACTACCTGACCCTGGTCGAGTACCTGTCCGCGTTCCCGCCGCCCAAGGCGGTCTTTCTCGAGGTCGGCCAGCTCGACCGCACGGAGCACGCCCACGACCTCACCGCGCGCTTCATGAGCCCGGCGGATGTCCTGCGCGTGCTGTGGCGCGCACCCTACCGCGCGCGCACCCGCGAGCGTTCGCAGGAGCTGACGGCCAATCCCCCCGGCAACGCCTTCGACTCCTTCTTCCTCTACCTGGAGAGATGCTTCGCCAACGTGGATCTCGCCATGGAAGGCCTGGGACGCGGGCCCGAGGACGAGGCCTTCGCGCTCTACTGCCGCGCCAGGAACGCCTGGGCCGGGCTCCTGGGCGGCGCGGGCGCGGGCAGGAGCCGGTTCGAGGCCGCGTTTGAAGGACTCCAGTCTCCCTATGCCTCGGAGGTGATCGAGTCCTCGGACGCCGACCTTTCCCAGCAGATCCGTGACAGGGGCTGGTATCAGGTGAAAACCACCGGAAACTACTACCAGAAAGGAAAGGCGCACCTGGACGAGTGGGACAGGACACTGAACGGCGACTCGGCCTTCCGGCGTACCAAGATGCCCGTCGACTACACGCTTCCCGGGCGCTACCTCGCCACGATCCTCTATACGAAGGCCTTCGTCGACCTGTGTCAGAGGCATGGCATCCGCCTCATCCAGGTGGAGATCCCGGGCTTCTTGGACGATGCCATGTCCAACTCCCAGATCGCGTACTACCGGCGCAAGGGCGAGCTCTACCAGCCTCCAGACCGGGTCGTACTCGCCAAGGAGAACTTCGCGGACGTCAACCACCTGGACGAGGAGGGGGCCAAGAAGTTCACGCGGGCCCTGGCCCAGCTCCTGGCCAAGCCCCCGCGCAGATAGGAGACGCGCGCGCGGCGCAGCGAGGAATCCGCCGGCCAGAAAAACGGAATCGCCGCCACGTTTCTCGCCCTCGCGTCAATAGGGGGCGTCATGCAGAAGCGCAGCCTGGAGACCGGCTTCGAGGACTTCCGCGCCAGGGGCGACACGGGCGCCCTGGGCTGGGTTTTCGACCAGACCGCGCCGGAGCTGCTCCGGGTCGCGAGGCACCTGACGCACGGCGCGAGCGAGGCCGAAGACCTGCTGCAGGCCACGTTCCTCACCGCCATCGAGCGCGCGGCGTTCTACGACGCCGAGCGCCCGCTGCGCCCCTGGCTGCTCGGCATCCTGATCAAGCACGCCAGCCACGCGCGCCGGCGCGGCGGCCGCTTCCTGGAGACCGATCGCCTGCCGGCGGCGCGCCAGCGCGAGCCGCAGGAGATCGTCCTGGAAGCGGAGCTGGCGGGCGCCGTGGAGCAGGCCCTGCGCGGCCTGCCTCCGGTCTATCGCGAGGTGCTGGAGCCGCGCCTGCGCGAGGGCGCGCAGGGCGTCGAGATCGCGCGCCAGGTCGGCCGCGACCCGGCGGTCGTGCGCTCGCAGATCCGCCGCGGGCTCGCGCTCCTGCGCGGCGCCCTGCCGCGCGGCCTGCTCGCGTCGCTCCTGCTGCTCCTGGGCTCGAAGAGGTCCCTGGCCGCGGTGCGCGGGCGCGTGCTGCGGCACGTTGCGCTCGGCGCTGGAGGTGGCGGCGCGGCCGCCGTCTCCACGGTCATGGGAGGTCTGGTCGTGTCGAAGAACTCGCTGCTCGCCGCGCTCGGCATCGTCGCCGTGGTGTCCGGCGCCGTCTATTTCACCTGGCCCGAGGATCGTGCGCCCGAAGACGTCGCGGCCGCCGGCGCCGCTCCCGCGGTCGCCACGGACGCGAGCGTCGCGCCGCGTCCGGAACCAGCGACCCCGCCCACCCGGGAAAGCGTGGCGCCGAGGACGGCGCTCGTTGCGCCCGCGGCGCCCCCGGCCATCGATCCGCCGAGCTACCCCGCGTCCTACGCCCGGCACCTCTCGGGCGTGACCGGCCGCCTGCTCCGCGCCGGAGGGGAGCCCGCGTCCGGGCTGGAGGTCTGTCTGCTCGAGCTGCGGCCGGAGAGCCTGTACGGCCTGCAGGCGAGCGCCTTCGCCGCGGCCGCGGCCGCGCCGCGCATCGAGCTGGCGCGCGCGCGCACGACGGAGGACGGCCGCTTCCGCCTGGAAGGAGCGCACGGCCGGGCGCTGCATGGACTGGGTATCGACCTCGGCGGCCCGAGCGCCGCGTTGCGCGCGATCGACGTGGCGCTGCCGCCCGGCAGGCTCACTGACCTGGGCGATGTGCTCCTCGATCCGACCGTGGCCTTGTTCGGTCTGGTGGTCGACGAGGAAGGCAGGCCCATCGCCGGCGCACGTGTGCGCGCGGCCAGCGTGCCCGCGCCCGTGGCGGCGCTCGGCATCCAGCACGCGCGCAGCGACGCCAGCGTGATCCGCCTGGATGGGCCGAGGATGGTCCTCGAGGTGCCGCCGTGGCTCGGCGCCTGGCTCGACCGTCTGCCCGTGCCCACGGCCTACAGCGGCACGGACGGCCGCTTCCGCATCGAGGGAGCGCCGCGCGGCGCGGTCACCACGGTGATCGATCACGCGGACTTCGTGGCCGCGGTGGCCGGGCCCACGCCGAGCGGTCAGGCTGGCGAGCGCGACCTCGGCACGATCACGCTCGAACGCGGTCGCGCGCTCACCGTGCGCGTGGCCGGCGCCAAAGGACGCGTGCTCGAGGGGGCGGAGGTGATCGGCGGGCCGGTGGCGGCCGTCGGGGGCTTCGCCTTCTGCCGGCCGGCGCGCCCCGCGGCCGAGGAGGGCGCCTTCGTGCTCGACGCTCTGCCCGAGGACAACGACCTCGTGGTGGCCGCGCGCACCTCGCCCGTCGAACCCTGGCGCATCGAGGGGCCGTTCGACGCCGAGGAGATCACGGTCACGCTCCCCGCGGCCGTCTCCCTGACGGTGCGTCTCGAGGACGAGGACCGAAGGCCGGTCGAGGAAGCCGAGATCCGCCTGTCGCCCGCCCGCCTCGACGACTTCCCCATCGAGTCGCTGCGCGCCTACGCGGCGCCTGGCGCACCGCTCGAGAACCTGGGCGGCGGGTACTACCGGATCGCGGGACTCGCTCCCGGCTCGTACACGGTCGCCGTGAAGGCGCCGGGACTGGCGGTGATGACCGAGGTGGTCGCCGTGGGCGAGGACGACGCGCAGGCGTCGCTCGTCCTGCCGCGCGGCCAGACCGTGCTCGTGCGCGTGCTCGAGGAGGGCACGGGCGGCGCGATCGAGCGCGCGGAGGTCTCGGTCCGCTCGTCCGGCGCACCGGGAGGCGCGCTGCTCAGTGAGGTCACGAACGCGGCAGGAGAGGTCTCGCTCGGACCGTTCCACGCCGCGCCCGAAACCGGCGCGCTCCTCCAGGTGGAGCACCCGGGCTACGCGCCCGCGTCCCTCCCGGTCCACCCGGACGACCGGATGCTCGAGGTGCGTCTGGACAGCGGAGGCGCCGTGTCCGGCCAGGTGACCGTGGACGGCCAGCCTCCCCGGGAGACCCTTTCCGTGCTGATCCTCGAGCAGGAAGCGACCACCTCCTTCCCGGTTCCCTGGCTGGCCGTCACCGATCCGCGCGGCGAGTTCGCCCTGAGCCACATGCGTCCGGGCTACTACCAGTACGCGGTCTACCCGCGCTGCCTGAACGGCGACCTCCTCGCCGGCGCCCGGGAGATGGACCGCACCAGCCCGCTGGCGGAGGGGCCGTTCCGCGTGGAAGCCGGCGAGGTCGCGCGCCTGGACATCGAGATCGGCTCGCCGGGAGGAGGCCTGCCGTGCACCGTGCGTGGCACGGTCCGCCTGAACGGCGAGCCCCTGGAGGACGCGCGCGTCCAGGCGATGGCCGGCGGCGACCAACGGGAGAACTCCGGAAAGACGGACGAGGACGGCCGCTACGAGATCACCGGCGTCGCGCCCGGCGAGGTCGAGCTGGTGGTGTGGTTCGGGCAGAAGAAGGGATCGACCACGATCCGGTATCCCATACGCCGCGACACGGTCCGCCTCGCGCCCGGACAGCAGTGGAACCAGGACTATGACTTCACGACCTACCGCGTCTCGGTGCGCGTGCTCAGCCACGGCGAGAAGGAGCCAATCGAGGACGCCGACGTGAGCCTCAGGGGAGCCGATCCCGCGAACCGGGAGGCGTCGGCCTTCGGTCTGACTGACGAGGACGGCGAGGTGTCTCTGGAGGTCACGGCGGCCGGTTCGTTCACGCTCACGGCGACGCACCCCGGCGCGGGCCAGGCGCGGCAGAGCGTTGCCGTGCCGGCCGGCTTCACCGTCGAGCTGGAGCTTGATCCCGGCGTCCCCTGCGCGGGCACGTTCAGCACGCCGCAAGGCCTCGCGCCGCCGGCAAACTACTGGATCTACCTGCGCTTCCTCGGCGAAGGCGCCGGCGAGTCCGAGGCCCGCTACCTGCCGCTCGCACGCGGCGCGCAGCGCGGCGGCCCCTTCTCGATCGCCGGCCTCGAGCCTGGCAACTACACCGTGTCCTGGGGCTGGGGCGAGGGCGGGAGCCTGCCGCTCGTGTTCACGCTCCCGCCCGAGGGCAGCACGAACCTGAAGTTCGACTTCCAGGCCGCGCCGTAGCGCCGCAGCCGGCAGCGGCCGCGATCTCCTGCGTGGCGGCCGCGACCCAGACGAGCACGACGGGCAGAAGCTGGAAGAGGATGCGCTGGATCGACCAGGAGAGGTGCCACTCGATGTCGTGCGGGGTGCCGAGGTAAACCAGAAGGAAGCCCGGAAGCGCCAGGCCGCAGGCGAGCGTGAAGAGCGGGAGCAGGCGCCCGATGCGCCGCGGGAAGAGCAGGAGCAGCACGAGCGCCAGCGGAAACATCAGGTGCGTCTCGCCCGGGCGGCGCACCGCGTATTCCCAGGCGTAGGCGCCGGCGGCGCGCAGGTGCACGCCGGCGTGCGCCAGCGCGCGCGCGGCGAAGCTGCCGGCCGCGTCGCTCGCGGTGATGTCGTTCACGAAGCCGAAGCGCGCGTTGAGCAGAAGATGCAGCGCGACCACCCCCGCGGGAAGAAGCAGCGCGAGCAGCTCGCTGCCGCGCAGCGCCTGCCCGCCGCGGAGCCTCCGCCCGAGCCGCAGGATGAAGAACGCCACGGCCACGGCCAGCGCCAACGCCGTGCCCTCGTTCTTGCTCCAGGCGAGGTAGGCGAGCGCGAGCGCGGCCAGGCGCCACCAGCGGCGCGCGCCGTCCGCCTCAAAGCGCGCGAGCAGGTCGAGCGCGGCGAGGAAGCCGAGCGCCACCAGGCCGTCCGCCTCGACCAGGCCGGTGGAAACGCGGAGCTGGTGGCTGGTCACGAGCAGCAGCAGGAAGAGCGCGGCGTAGAGCGGCCGCGCCACGCGCCGGAGCGCCCCGGCCGCGACCAGGAGGAGCGCCGCGATGCTCGCCTGGATCACCCAGCGGTTCTCCACGTCGGTGACGCGGCCGTAGTGGGCGAAGGTCCACACCTGCAGGAGCGGATTGAGCAGGGGGTAGTCCTGGTGCAGGACGATCTCCTCCTGCGCCATCAGCGCGGCGAAGCGCTCGTTCAGGCCGCCGCTGACGTAGATCGCCTTGGCCTTGCTCGCCCAGATCCTGGCCTCGTCGCCGAGCAGCACCACCTCCGCGGCGTTGGCCCGGACCGCGCGATCGACCGTGAGGGCCAGGCAGGCCGCGACCACGGCGAGGAAGAGCAGGCGCTCGAGGCGCCCGCTGCGCGCGACGGGCGGGGCCATGGGCGGCGTGCGGCGTCCGCGCAGCCAAGTCCACGCCAGGAGCAAGACAGCCGCCGCGGCCACGACTCGCGCCGCGCTCGGGAAGGAGTCGATCGGAAGGCCGAGGAGAAGCCAGCCGCAGAGGAGAAGTGCGGTGACGAGCGAGCCGGCGAGCCATGCCCAGCCGGCGTAGGCGACGCGGTCGTGCAGGACGCGCACGCCGAGCAGGCGGAGCGCGCCGCAGCCGATGACCCAGGGCGTCGCCAGCACGAGGAAGAGCGTGAGCGCGCCCATCGCCGTCAGCCCGCCTCGCGGAAGCGGTAGAGCGTGAAGGTCGCGCCGCGAGCGACCAGGTCGAAGCGCGCCTGGCCGGGGAAGTCGATCTCGGGCGTGATGTTGAGCACGTAGTACGACGGGTCGAGCTGGTCCAGGAAGAACTCGAGGTTCTCGATGTCGCCGGCGAGGGGCGTGACCTGCGCCGGGAAGTGCAGGGCCTGGAGCTTGCCGCGCAGCAGGGTGAGCCGCTTCTTCAGGTCCTGGCCGAGCAAGGGGTCGCTCCGCTGCTCCGCGCTCACGTGCGAGTAGATCACCAGGCGCACGTCCCTCGGCACGTGCGCGCGCAGGGCCGTGAACATCTCGTAGTGCTCGCGCGCGCTGGCGCGGTAGACGTCCTCGAGGCCGACGTGGAGCAGGGCGCGGCGCTCCGCCAGGCTGACCGAGGAGAGGAGGCGCGCCTCGCGCACGAGCGCCGTTGCCACGGCCCAGACCAGAAAGACGGCCAGGGCGGCGGCGGCCGCCGCGGTCTTGATGCGCTGCGCCTTGGCCAAGGATCCTTCTTTCATGGCCGCGGGGGAGCCGTCAGTATGTGGCCGCGCGCGCGACCGGTCAAGCCGGGCGCGGCCGGCCCGAGCCCGCGCGCAGGGACGCATGAACAAGCCGACCTTCGTCATCCTGCTGGCCCTGCTCCTGACGAACGTGCTGTTCCACGAGCTGGTGTCGGGCTGGGGGCCGTACACGCCGGATGCGGCGAACGCCGAGTCCGCCGCCTACGGCGTGACCTACAACGCGATGGACTGCCTGTCCTATGCCGCCTGGGCGCAGCAGAGCAGGGCCGGCGTCTTCCCGTTCAGCAACCTCTACACCGCGAGCGAGCACCAGGCGCTGTTCGTGTCCCCGTTCTTCCTGGCCGTGGGCCGCCTCGCCCTGTTCTTCTCGACCACGCCTCTCGCCGTGCTGAACGTGCTCGGCCTGCTCCTCATCCCGGTGTTCATCCTGGCCCTCGCCAGCCTGTGCCGCGAGATCGGGTTCGACGGCCGGCTCACCACCGCGGTGGTCTGTCTGGCCGTGGGCGGCGGCGGCGTCTCCTGGCTGTCCCTCCTGCTGCAATCCACGCCCGCGGGCGGCGCCCTGCGCCTCGCCTCGTCCTACCCTCCCGACCTCGTCTACCACGACCTCTACCCGGCCACGGCGTTCACCGTCTACCCGTTCCACACGGCCGCGCTCGCCCTGCTCGCGCTGCTCGCGCTGCTCTTGGCGCGCGCCGAGGACGCGGCGCGCCCGTTCCGCGCGCGCGCGGCGCTCTTCATCGTGCTGGCGTCTCTGTGCCTCTCGGGCACGCGCCCCTACGAACCGCTGATGGTGCTCGCGGCCTACGTCCTGCTGGTCGCCGCGTCTTTCGCGCGCGCCGTCCCGCGGCCCCTCTTCCGCCGGCGCCTCGCCGTGCTCGCCTGCCTGGCCGGCGGCATCCTGCCCTTCTCCCTCTACTCGTTGTGGGTGTCGGCGCAGCCGGTGTGGCGGGACTTCGCCGACATCTCCGCGAGCCTGCTCGGGGACAAGGACTGGGCCTCGGCCTTCCTGCTGCTCTGGCTGCTCGCGGCGCTCGGCGCCGCGGCCGCGCGCGGCCGCCTGCTCGCCGGCAAGTGCGCCTTCTTCGCGAGCTGGTCGCTGCTCGTCTTCGTCCTGCTCGTGCTCCTGCACAGCGGCCTGACCAAGCTCTGCGGCGGCTGCACCCTGCCACTCGCCCTGCTCGCGGGGCTCGGTCTCAGGGAGGTGCTGGCGCGCCTGCGCCGCCGCGGCGCGCGAGCGGCCGTCCTGGTGCTCGCCAGCCTGCTGGCCCTTTGCTCGCCCGCGGTCGCGTACAGCCGCTTCGCGCGCCGGCCGGAGCGGGTGCCCGCGGAGCTGTTCCAGGCGCTCGACGCCATCCGCGCGGACGCGACGCACGCGCTGCCTACCGTCTTCACCGACCCGATGACCGGCATGTACGTCCCCGGCCTGGGCGCCTGCCGCGTGTGCTGCGGACACTGGTCCATGACGAACGACTTCCTGGTCAAGTTCGAGCTGCTGCGGCGCCTCGGCCTGTTCCAGGGGGGGCCGCAGGAGCTCGGCTCGGAGCCGGCGGCGCTCGCCGCGTGCGGCGCCGAGCTGGAGGCGCAGCTCGAGAGCGGCACGTTCCAGTACCTGCTGCTCAAGACGGACGCGCCGCTGGCGCGCGAGCTGGCGGACCTGCTCGGAGGCGGGCATGCGCTCTTCTCCGGCCGGACCTACGTCGTCGCCGCCATGAGCCCGGAGATCGGCGCGCGCCTGGCGAAGCTGCTGGACGCGCTCGCGGCGCCGGGCAAGTAGCTCGAACATCCGCGCGGCGTCACGGCTGGCGCAGGGCGTAGGCCACGGCCAGGTCCAGGTCGCCCGCCACCTCCGCGCCGAGCAGCGGGCCGAGCTGCCGCAGCGTCTCCTCGCGGCCAAGCCGCGCCGCGTTCTTCAGGATCCCCTCCCCGCCGCGCGCGTGATCGAAGAGCCACAGGCCGACGCGCACGTAGGCGCGGTACTCGGCCCACAGGCGCAGGGCGGCGGCGATCGCGCCGGCGTCGCGGATCTCGTGGATCTTCAGGATCGGCGCTCCCTGGACCCTGACCTCGCGCCAGGGCGTACCTTCCGCCTCCAGGGAACGGGCCAGGGGGTCGTACCAGCCCTGGCGCGTCGCGTACATGACGTAGAGCACGGGCGGCGGCAGCGTGGCGTGCGGATCGCAGAGTGCGATGCCGCGACGCAGCTTGAGCGGCGCGGCCACGCGCGCCACGTGCTCGGCCACGGGCACGATCACGCCCGCTTGCGCCGCGCCGTGCTCCGCGATCCAATCGAGCCCCCGCCAGTAGGAATGGCACCAGTAGTCGGTCGCCTCGGGGAGCCCGCGCGCCTGCGCGCCGCTGAGGCCCCCGGCGAAGACGTTGAAGTAGCAGATGCCGTAGGGATGGGTGGCGATCACCTGCGCGGCCGGGAAGGCGAAGAAGGCGCCGAAGAGCGCCAGCGTCGCGCCCAGGCGCGCCGCCTTGCCGCGCGCGCGAAGGGGCGGCGCGGCCAGCGCCGCGGAGAGGACCGCGGCCAGGCCGAGGCCGGCGAGCAGGCTCAGAAAGGGCATGAACTCGATGAAGTGTCGCACGCCGTCGAAGTTCGACATGCCGGGCAGGGCGGTGCGGCCCACGGGCACGACCACGCCCAGGACCAGGAGACAGCGCTCGTCGGCGCTCGCGCGCCGGCTGAACAGGCCGATCAGCGCCAGCAGCAGGATCGCCGGAGGCGTGGTCCAGAAGAAGTGGCGCACGCCGTCGAGCGCGTCCGCGCCCGCCTCCGTGCCCACGAGCAGGATGAAGCCGAAGTGCTCGAGGAGGCGCGTCCAGGTGTCGGTCCAGAGCATGGGAGACACCGCGAAGTAGGCGGCGAGGAAGAGCGGCGCGGCCAGAAGCAGCCCGCGCCAGGGGAAGGGCAGGAGCGGGCGGCGGCCCAGCAGGCGCAGCGCGTTCAAGCAGGCGTACAGCAGGAAGCCGTGCGCCGGGATGAACAGCGCGTTCGGCTTCTGCGCCAGGGCGAGGCCGGTGAGCACGCCGGTCGCGGCCCAGAGGCGCAGCTTCCCGCCGCGCAGGCCCGCGTAGGCCAGCAGCAGGGCGGCGACGTAGAGGAGGGCCTCGGGCACGTCCTTGAGGTTGTTGAAAGAGTCGGCGAAGAAGCGCGGGCAGAGCATGAGCGCCGCGGCGGCGCCGCCTGCCGCCACGCGGCCGAAGCGCGCCGCGCTCCAGGCCGTGATCAGGAAGAGCAGCAGGCTGGCGCAGAGCACGACCACGAGGTTGTGCGCCTGCAGCGCGGGCACCAGGCCGAGGCCGCTCCACAGGACGCGGCAGGAGAGCGCGGAGAGGAGCGCCGCGCAGGGATAGGCCTGCGGCCAGGAGAGCCAGTCGATCGACGCGTAGTCGAGGTGCGGCTGACGGAAGGTCGCCGGCTTCGCCGGCGGCGGGAAGTCGAGATAGGCGCGATCCCCGGAGAGCAGGAAGGCGAGGTACTGCTCGCCGTGCGGGTACTCGCCAATGGCGCAGTCCCAGGTCGGCCCGAAGTCCCCGACCAGCGCGCCCCCCAGGATCAGGAAGAGCAGGAGGGGCGCGAGCGCGAACAGGAAGGCGGCGCGGCGCGACGGCTCCGGTCGGTTCATGGCCGCCTGTCCGCGATCCCCCGCCGCTCCAGCCGGCGGCGCGTCTCTTCCAGCTCGGCGGCGATCAGCCTCTCGTCGGGCAGCACGGTGCGGTACTCGGCGGCGAGGACCTTGTTGGGCAGGTTGTCGAGGGCGCAACGGGCGAGCGCCGCGTTCTGCTGAGTGCACAGGATGAGGCCCACGGGCGGGTTCTCGTCGGGGCGGGTCCAGTGCTCGCGCGCGTAGTTGAGATAGACGTGCATCTGCCCGGCGTCGGCGTGGGTGAAGCGGCCGAGCTTCAAGTCGATGAGCACCAGGCAGCGCAGGCGGCGGTGATCGAACACGAGGTCGACCCGGAACCAGTCGTCGCCGATCCTGAGCCGCCGCTGGCGGCCGACGAAGCAGAATTCGCCGCCCAGCTCCAGCAGGAACGCCTCCAGGTGGCGGATGAGCGCCTCCTCCACGTCCGTCTCGGAATACTCGTCCTTCAGGCCGAGGAACTCGAGCACGTAGGGGTCTTTCACCTCCTCCTCCGGCGTCACCGCGTCGTCCGGCCGAGCGCGCGCGCCCTTCGCCAGCATCGCCGCCTTGTTCCGTGACAAGGCCGTCCGTTCGTAGAACTGGCTGTTGACCTGTCTGTCGAGCTGGCGCACGGACCAGCCGCCGCGCAGGGCCTCGGTTTCGTAGAAGCGGCGGGCGTGCTCGTTCTTGACCGCGAGCAGGCGCACGTAGGCGGACCAGGGCAGCGGGAAGCGCGCCGCGATGCGCGCCAGCGGCGATTCTGCAGACGGCGTCTGAAGAATCTGCTGGGCGGGCCAAAGGAAGAAGAACCTCTTCATCAAGCTGAGGTTCACCGCGCCAAACCCGCGCCCGAACCGGGCGGTGAGGTCGGCCGCCAGCCGCTGAAGAAGCTCCTTCCCGTACTTCGCGCGGGCCTTTCCCCCCTGCTCGAACTCCACGATCCGCCGGCCGATCTCCCAGTAGGTCGCGGTCAGCAGGGCGTTGACCGCGCGGGCCGACGTGCGGCACGCTGCTTCGAGCAGGGCGCCGATGCCGCCGACCTGGCCGTCGTATCCAGCCGCCGGCGGCGGTCGTCTGCTGCGCGCGGGCTTCTTCACGCCTCGACCTCCACGAGCGACGTCACCAGCCGAGCCCAGAGTACCGAGGCGCGCCCCCGGCCGCGCGCGCCTTGCGGGCGCCAAGCAAGGAAGGCGGCCCCGCGCCTGCGGAGCCGCCTTCCCGGTCAAGCCGCAGCGCGCGACGCTACGGACAGAAGGTCACGGACAGACCGTTCGCGCCCTGCACGTCGCCGCCGAAGCCGGCGTCGCGGAACGCGAACTGGTAGCACCGCGTGGTGCCGGCCATGGCCGGCGTGATCGGAATGGTCACCGCCGCCGCGCCCGCGCCGTCCGACGTGGTGTACGTGCGCAGGAAGTTCGGACCGGCCACGAGGATCACGCCCCAGCCCTCGACGTTGTAGCCCTGGCTGTCGCCAGAGAAGAGCACGCCGAACTGGTTGGGCTTCACCCCGGAGCACGTCACGGCGAAGTTCGGGTTGCCGACCTGCGGCAGGCCGCCGGAGTAACCCATCGTGGCGACCTGTCCGGTCGAGCCCAGCTCGCCGCTGCCGTACGCGCTCGGCCCCGGACAGCTCGAGGCGTCCACCCGGTAGAGCATGAAGTCGTCGATGTTCCAGCCGCCGAACTCCACTCCGCCGTCCGAGGTCATGCGGTACTTGATCTGCACCGACGGGTTCAGCGCCGCCTGGGCCGTGATGTCCAGGTCATGCACGGTCCAGGCGCCGTCGAGGTGGTCGGTCGAGGCGTTGTTCTGCCAGACGAGCGTGTTGTTCACCCGGATGTCCGCCTGGTCATAGATGCCCTTCTCGACCGTCAGCCAGCGCCGGTACTGCATGCGCACCGAGCTCGAGGCAGAGAGGTCGTAGATCGGCGATCTCAGCTCGCCCGAGCAGGAGGGCTCGTACAGGCCGTCCGACCCGGTCGTGGACAGGTCCGTGCCCCACACCTTGACCGGCGAGTAGGCCGCATCCGGGTCGGTGCTCGCGCTCGAGCCGGCCGGGTTGGCGCGGTGCCACTGGTCGCCGTAGGTGCCGGAGAGGTTGGCGTGCGTCCAGCTCTCGTCCGTGGCCGCCTCGAACGTGTAGGAGCCGAGGATCACGAGCTGGCCGACGTGGTAGAGGTTGAAGTTGTCCGGCGCGCTCGCCGGCGAGGTGGCGGAGCCGCCCGCCGAGCTGGTCGCCGACACGTACCAGCGCATGGTCGCGGGAGAGGCCACCCCGGGGATCTGGCCGAAGTACTCGTCCGTGCCGCCGGTCGGAATCATGGCCACGGTGTTGAAGGAGCCGCTGCCCACGGCGTAACGCAGCGACGCGCCGGTAATCGTCCCCTGCGCCGAGGTGATGGTCGCGATCACGGTCGTGCCGGTGAGATGGCCGACCTGCGCGTTGATCGCGGGCGCGCTGGTCACGCTGATGCTCACGTCCGGCGGGGCCGGCCAGCCGTAGTCGCCGAAGCCGCCGTAGATCTGCGGGCTGTGCGGCGTGCCGTCGGCCAGGTTGCCGTTGTCGTCGTCCAGCACCAGCCAGTGGTCGAGGATGACGTTGAGGATGGCGGCGTCGTTGTAGACGTTCATCCAGGCGGAGAAGAGGGCGTTGGCCACCGCGTCCCCGGCCGCGTCGCCGAGCGCCGTGCCGAGCCGCGCGCGCACCGCCCAGACCGCGCTCGCCAGCGCCTGGCCCTCGGTGTGGCTCGAGCCGCCGTGGCAGCTCTCGTCGCCGTCGGTCGGGCACTTCAGGATCGACGTCTGCAGGGCGGTGCGCAGGCAGCCCGTGCCCTGGAAGGTGGTCAGGCACGGATCGTCGCTGATGTAGTAGGCGTAGTTGTCGGCGTTGCCCTCGTGGAAGGCGCCCGACACGCTCCCCTGGTACACATCGTTCGCCCAGTGGCCCTCCTCGTGGATGATGACGTCGGCATACGCCGTGTTGTCGCAGCCGCTGCCGGCGCGCTCGAGGTTGATCGAGGAGTAGTCGAAGTAGGCGTTGCACAGCATGTCGTTCTTGTTGACGTTCGTCAGCACCGAGAAGTCCATGGTGTTGTCCGTCGGATCGACGGCCACGACCCACTGCCGGAACACGTTCACCCAGTAGAAGCCGGCGACCTCGGCGGTGGGGAACTCGGCCTTGGTGGGATTGAAGAGCACGTTGTTGCCCGACCCGGACACGCCGCTCAGGGTGAAGGTGGAATCGGCCGCGGCCGCGTTGTTGACGTTGACGTACGGGCCGCGCAGCTCGAAGAACAGGTTCGACGGGCCGCTCGTGCCCGTGGAATAGGCGCCGCTGGCGTTGGTCGTGGCCAGGACGCTGCCCGAGGCGTTGTTCAGCCGCACCCACATGTTGGGCAGAGGCGGCGTCTCCTGGTTGGTGGTGGTGTTCGGCTCCTGGCCGGTGTTGACGTTGCCGCTGACGTTGCCGTCGATGGCGAAGGCCCGGGGCACGACCTTGAAAACCGCGAGGTCGCCCTCGGCCGACACGTACACCCTTCCCTGCGCGGGCACGTACTCGCGCGTGAAGATGCCCGGGGTCGAAAGATCGACCACGTATGCCAGGGTGGGTCCGCGCCCGGTCAGGGCGCTCTTCCAGCCGAAGTACGCGTTCGCCCCGAGGATCGCCACGTCCACCGCGTCGACCCGGCCGGCGGCCAGGCCGAAGTGCTGGGCGTAGGCGGCCTCCGCGGCGGCGATCGCGTCGCTCGCGCTCGAGCCCGGCACGAGGCGCGTTTCCTGGGCGAACGGCACGCCCGTGGTGTCGAGGGCGAGCACGTCGCCGCTGGCCGCGTCGAACAGGATGGCCGCGGTGCCGCCGTACACGGGGATGCCGTCCACCAGTTGGTCGAAGGTCACCGCCACCTTGTCGGAAGAGCCGGCGCGAGAGAGGTTCAGGGACTTCACCGCGCGCAGCACCAGGCTGGCCGAATCGAAGCCGAAGAAGGCGCGGTTGGCGTCGACCACCTGGCGCGCCGCCGCCTCGTACGCAGCGGGAGTGCGCGGCGCGACCGGCAGCGAGAAGCGGCCGCCCCAGGCGAAGCCCGGGTTGCCGCTGACGACCTGGGGAACGACCTGCCAGGCGCCGCCGTGCTGGGCGAGGAAGGCCTCGGCGCTCGCTTTGCGCGCCGCGCCCGACTCCTGGGCAACCGCGGCCGCGCCGAGGACGAGCAGGGCGGCCAGACCGAAGGAAAGGACTCTTGACCGGGTCACTGGGTGATCCTCCTCTTGCTGGGCGGCACGGCGCGCGCGTGCGGGCGGATGGGCCGGTCCGCCGGGCCGCTGCTGTTGGTGCGCGCGCCGCGCGGGCGCCCCCGCGGCGCGCGAGGCTTGAGACTCGCCTGACATTGTCCGCCACATGGGTCGCTTCCGCAAGGACCTCGGCGCGCGCCCGGCATTCCGCTCACGTCCGCGGCCGCGGGCGGCCGAAGAAGCAACGGCAAGACGGAGCTTCGCGGCAGGCATGGAAACGAGCGTGCGGACCCCTTCCCTCGAGGCGGCGCGTGAGAGCGCGGCGGCCGGCCGGCCGGCCGGCCAGGGACCGCTCGGCGCGGCGGCCGCGCGTCTCGAGAAGGCGCTCGAGGACGCCGCGCGCCTGGTCAGGACCATCGACGCGCTGAGCGCGCGCCTGGACCCGCCGGAACCCGCCGCCGCGCCCCCACCCGCGCGCGCGGACGCCACCGGCCGGATGCTGCACAGGATCGAGACCCTGGTGGACGAGTTCAGCAACCTGGCCGACGAGCTGCGCGCGGCCACGAGGCCCCGCTGAGGCGGGAATCCCTTCATCCGGAGGGGACCCGGCGCCGATGAGGGGAAGACGTCCCCGGCCCAGTCACAAGACAGGGGAGGCTGCCGGAACAAACATGGCCACGGTTCTCATCGGGCGACAGCCGATCTGCGACCGCCAGCTCGACACCTACGGGTACGAGCTGCTCTACCGCTCCGAAAGCTGGCCGGGAGACGGCGTGCTGGACGGCGACCAGGCCACGGCCACGGTGGCGATCAACACCATCTACAACATCGGCCTGGATCACCTGGTGGGGCCGCACCGCGCCTTCATCAACATGACGCGCTCCTTTCTGGTCGAGGGGCTCTACAAGGCGCTGCCCAGCGACCGCGTGATCCTCGAGGTGCTGGAGGACGTCGAGCCGGACGGGCCGGCCCTCGCCGCCATCCGCGAGGCGGCGTCCCTGGGCTACGGCATCGCCCTCGACGACTTCGTGTACCACGAGAGACTCGAACCGCTCATCGAGCTGGCCACGGTCATCAAGGTGGAGACGCAGGCGCTGGACCAGCAGGCCATCGCCGAGCACGCCCGCATCCTGGATCGGCCCGGCCTGCTGCTGCTCGCCGAGAAGGTCGAGACGCACCAGGAGTACGAGGTGTGCCGCGACGCGGGCTACGACCTGTTCCAGGGCTACTTCTTCTGCCGGCCGAAGGTGCTGCGGCGCAAGCGCATCCCCGCGGACCACCTCGCCCTGGTGCGGCTCACCGCCACCCTGTACGACCCGGACGCCGACATCACGGAAGTCGAGCGCGTGGTCGAGCGCAACGTCTCGCTCAGCTACATGCTGCTGCGCATCGTCAACTCGTCCTTCTACGCGCCCGCGCGCCGCATCGAGTCCATCCGCCAGGCGGTGGTGCTCCTCGGCATGGAGATGATCCAGAAGTGCGTCAGCCTGCTGCTCATGACCACCATCGGCGACAAGCCGCGCGAGCTGATGACCACGGCCCTGGTGCGCGCGCGCTTCTGCGAGCAGTACGCGGCCCTGGCCGAAGGCGGGCCCTCGGCCAAGTTCTTCACGGTCGGCCTGCTCTCGGTCGTGGACGCGCTCATGGACATGTCGATGAAGGAGGTGCTGGAGAGCGTCTCGCTCACGGACGACATCCAGGCCGCGCTGCTCGACCGCCAGGGAGTGCTGGGCGAGGCGCTCGCGGCCGTGACCGCCTGTGAACGATCGGACGCGCGCGCCTGCAAGTGCGCGCCCTTCGGCCAGGACGCCGTGCAGGACTGCTACTTCGAGGCCCTGTCCTGGGCCTTCGAGGTGCAGCGGGAGCTGGCCGGCCTGAGCGGCGTGGCGCGCTGATCTTCCGAAAGCCAAAATGAACGCGTGAGAACGGGAGGGGCCGCCGCAGGCAGGATGATTTCTTCGACGGGCTGCCCAAGCCCGCTCCCGCCCCGGAATTGGTGCATCGTGCCCGCCGGATCCAGCCGCGGCGCGGGCCAAACGCTGACAGGTGACAGCTCTTCAGCGGTCCCGCGCGCGCACCGCGAACCGCCCCTTGAGCACGGGCACCATCTCCGCGGCCGCGCACGCGTGGCCCCACGCGTTCCAGTGGCCCTCGCGGTGGTACGGCGGCCGCCCGGCGCGCGCCTCCTTCTCCAGGGGTCCGAGCATGTCGACCACCGTGAGCCCCTCGCCGCGCAGCGCCTGGACCAGCTGGTCGTGGAAGGCGGTGCGATCGAACTGCGCGCGCTGCGCCGGCGGGTACCAGGACATCAGGTCATCGAAGCGCGCCGGGTCGGCCTGGATCGCCGCTGGGATGACCAGGACCACGAGATCGGCACCGAGCGTCTGGCAGCGCTCGCGCAACTCGCGCAGGAGCTGCTGCGTGTAGCCCAGGCCGATGAGGACCGTTCCCGGCGGCTCGCGCGCGATCATCCAGTTCAGGAACTGGTTGGTCGGCACCTGCTCGCCGAGCAGGCCCAGACTGACCAGCGTCGCCTCGAGTCCTGGCAGGAGGAACTGCACGGTCGAGCTGGACCCGATCCAGAAGGGCGGGTGGCGCACGCCGCGCAGGAAGCGCGCCAGCAGCGGCCCGGTGCGCTCGCTCTCCCTGCGCCTGCGCGTCTCCTCTTCCTTGCTCGGCAGGAGGCCGTGCCGGCGCGCGCCGGCGCGTATGTTGTCCTCGAGATCGTTGCCCTCATAGACCGCGGCGATGACCACGTCCGGCTGGGCGCGCGCGGCCAGCGCCTCCAGCCGCACTATTCCCTGGTACTGCCCGTCGCCGGGCAGAGCGGCGCAGAAGACGCGCAGCGGCCGCCCGCAGATCTCTTGGCCGCGCTCCTCGAGGCGCTCCTGGAAGGTCTCGTTCAGCTCGACGCCCGTGCCGAAGACGAGCGAATCGCCGAGCACGACGATCGAGGCCTCACCCGCGCGCTTCGGCGCCGCCTCGTCCAGCCCATCGCGCAAGCCGTAGTCGTTGATCTCGACGCGCGTGCCAAGGAACTGGGGATGCATGTACTTGCCGCGGAAGCCGGGCGAGGCGTACAGGAGGCCGTCCTCTCCGTCAACCAGGCAGGGCGCGGAGCCGAAGCCGTCGGGCACGATGTCGTAGACCTTGACCGGGATGACCAGGCGGAAGCCCGCCTCGACCGCGAGCAGGAGCAGGAGGGTGCTGGACGCGACAATCCCGAGACGCAGCAGGAAGGGCACGGCGAGCTGCGCCGTCCCACCGCGCGCGCCGCGCATGAGCAGGGCGAACAGCGCGCTCGCGTGCGCCAGGAAGCCGAAAGCGTGCGCCAGGAAGCCGAGCGCGTAGAGCGTGCTGCAGGAGAGAGCCGCCTCGAGCAGGCTCAGCCAGAACAGGCCGGCCGCCGCGAGCGCGATCAAGAGCCGCGCCGGCCAGAACGGGCGCTCGCCGGAGCGATGTAGGCCGGCCCAGGCGAGCAGGGCGAGCGCGACCAGGAGGAACGCGGCGCGCATCCAGGGCAGCGCATCGAGGCGCGCGAGCGCCACGCCCTGCAGCGCCAGGGCGGCGAGCACCGAGAAGGTGACCCAGCGCACGGCCGGGCGCGTCAACCTCCGAAGCCAGCGCACTGCTTCGCTCCCGACTGCGCGCGTTCTTGAACCACGGGTGATGTAGCATAGCGCGGCGGCGCCGCAGCCGGACGTGTCGGCGTTCACTGGTCCGGTCCGGCCGGCGCCGCGAGTTTGAAGTTTGAAGTCCGAAGTTGGAAGCCGGAGGAGCCCTCGACCAACTGCCGGCTTCCGAGGACTGGGGTGCCTCGGGTTCTCGGCAACAAGGTTGGGGACCTTGTGCCGTGCGAAGATCCCGGCGGTTAGTGGCACAGGAAGGCCCATGACCGAACCCGTCATCCAGACGAGCGACCTGACCAAGCGCTACGGCGCCACCGTCGCCCTCGACGGCGTCAGCCTGCACCTCGAGCGCGGGGAGATCCTCGGCTTCGTCGGCCCGAACGGCGCGGGCAAGTCGACCTTCATGAAGCTCCTGCTCGGCGTGGCGCGGCCGAGCGCGGGAGCGGCGCGCGTGCTCGGGCTGGACATGATCCGCGACTCCGAGGCGATCCGGCGGCGCGTGGGCTACCTGCCGGGCGACCTGGGGATGTACCGCAACCTACGCGCGAGCGCGTTCCTCGACTTCTGCCTGTCATTCTATCGCGACGCGCCGCGCGGGCGCGGCCTGGAGCTGGCGCGCCTGTTCGAGCTGCCGCTCGAGCCGAAGATCAAGAGCTACTCGACCGGCATGCGCCAGAAGCTCGGACTCGTTCAGGCGCTCGCCGTGGGGGCGGAGCTGCTCATCCTGGACGAACCGACCAAGGGACTCGATCCGACCAGCCAGGCGCTCTTCGCCGAACTTCTGGCCGAGGAACAGGCGCGCGGCCGCTCGGTGCTGCTCTCCTCGCACGTGCTCGAGGAGGTGGAGCGCATGTGCCACCGCATCGAGTTCCTCGACCGCGGGTGCATCATCCCGCCGGAGGTCGTCGCCGCGGTGCGCGCGGACTTTCGCCGCGTGCTGAGCGTGACGTTCTGCGCCGGCCGCGAGCCCGATCTCGCCGCCATCCCCGGCGTGCGCGACGTGCGCCGCGAGAGGGACCGCTTCTTGCTGCGCATCGACGGGGAGATCGGACCGGCGCTGGCCGCGCTCGCGCGCCTGGACGTCGATTCGCTCGAGTTCAACCGTCCGGATCTGCAGGAGATCTATCACGCGGTCTACCTGTCGCGGAGGCGGCCATGATCGTGCGGCGCGCGCTCCGCGACGACTGGTGGAAGGTCCTGGCCTACCTGGCCATCCTCGTCATCAACGTCGTCGTGGTGCTGCGCGCCTACCCGACGTTCGAGGCCAACCTCTCGCAGCTCATGAACCTGATGCCCGACTTCCTGTCGTTCGTCGCGACCGCCCTGCTGGACGCCGGCGAGCAGCGCCTGCAGGTCTTCATGGGGATCAACCACTTCTTCAAGGGTGCGAACATGATCGGCCCGGCGGCGGCCATCATCCTCGCGCTCGGCACGGTGGTGCGCGAGGTGGAGATCGGCACCATCGGCCTGCTCCTCTCCCGGCCGATCTCGCGCACGCGCATCCTGGTGAGCTTCGCCGCCGTGCACCTGCTGGAGCTGCTCCTGCCGCTCACCCTGGTGACGGTCTCCCTCCCGTTCCTGGCCGACTGCCTCATCGACCGCGAAGTGGCGCTGCTGCCGTTCCTCTGGGCCAATCTCCACGCCTCGGCCTTTATCGGCATGGTCTACGCCCTGTCCCTGTTGACCGCGGTGCTGCTCCACGAGCAGATCAAGGTCGCGGCCGTGATCGGGGGCGTGTGCATCATCTCGTTCATGCTCTACTTCATCGACGCCGCGCGCCCCTTCACGCTCTACCGCCTCTCCTCGATCGACGTGTACGTGGACCTGGTCAAGGGCGGCGCCCTGCCCCTCGCCGAGCTGGCGCTGTGCCTCGGCATCGGCGGCGCCTGCCTGGCCGGCGCCATCCTGATCTTCCGGCGCAAGGACTACTGAGGCGCGCCCGGCCGCGTTACCCGGACCGCCGCGGCCGAGTAGCATGCAGGACCATGATCGAGCACTTGTGCCAGCTCCATTCCGGCGTGCCAGCGCGGCGCGTGCTTCTCCTGCCACTCCTGCTCTTCCTGCTCGCGCCGGCGGCTTTCCCCGACATCGTGCACCTGAAAGACGGCCGCACCCTGCGCGGGGAGGTCAGCAAGCGCGACGGGCTGGTGATCGTGGCCACCGCCTGCGGCAAGGTGGAGCTCAAGGAGTCGGAGGTGCTGGAGATCGAGGAAGAGGAGGAAGACGCGGCCGCCGTCTTCGCGACGCGCTTCGCCGCGCTCGAACAGACGAAGGACGCGCCGGCGCTCGAAGAGCTGGCGCGCTGGTGCGCGCAGCGCGGTCTCGTCCAGCAGCGCCGGAAGGTGCTCGAGCTGCTGAAGCAGGTCGACCCGGACAATGAGTTCGCCAACCGCGCGCTCGGTCTGGTGCGCCACGGTGACCGCTGGGTCACGCGCGCGGAGCGGGAGCGGCTCGAGCAGGAGAAGACCGCGGAGGAGATGCGCGCCCAGGGCCTCGTCCTGCACCAGGGCCGCTGGATGAGCGTCGAGGAGAAGGAGGCGCTGGAGAAGGGCCTGGTGCGGGTCGGCGAGCGCTGGCTGACCGAGGACGCGGCGCGCGCGCTCCAGGGATGGGTGATGCACGAGGGCAAGTGGCAGAACCCCGCGGAGATCGAGGCCAAGTTCCAGCAGGCCGGCGTGGCGCGTGCCTTCGGCGGCGCGGAGCTGGTCTCGGGCGAGCACGCCTTCCTGGTGACCGACCTGCCGCGCACCCAGGCCGAGCGCCTGCACTCCGCCCTCGAAGAGGCGGGCGCGCGCCTGGCTGCCATCTTCGACGGCGAGCCCGCCATCCGCCGCCGCACCAATCTCAAGCCCGGCCAGTGGGACGACTGCCTGGCGATCGTGCTCTCCGCGCGCGAGCGCCACGCGGCCTACGCCAGCGCGCTCGTCGAGCGCGGCCTGTTCGGCGAGGCCGAAGCGGAGCTGGCTCGCGCCGGCCGCTACTGGAACGTGTTCTGGCCGCCGCTCGTCTGCCTCTACGTCAGCGAGATGGGCGAAGAGCATGCGTGCGCCTGCCTGGCGGACGCGCACGTCATCCTCGCCCTCGAGAGCCGCGCCGCCACGCCCGCGCCGCCCTGGCTGCGGGCGGGACTGTCCGCCGCGCTGCAGCTCGACGTCGCCGGCGTGATCGGCGCCGCGCCCGCCGGCGCCCCGCTCGCGCTCGAGGACCTGACCGTCGCCAACCTGCAGCAGGAGGCGCGCCTGCTGCGCGAGGGCGCCCAGCCGCTCAACCTGGCGGAGACGCTGGTCAAGCCGGCGAGCGAGTTCACGCTCGCGGACGTGACCAGGTCCATCGTGCTCGCGCGCGCCCTTCTCGGCGAGCGCGTCGAGCAGCGTGCGGGCGAAGTCGCGCCGGCCGGCCAGCGCGTCGATCTCGTCCCAGCGGATCACGCGCGAGGCATGGACCTCCTCCTCGCCGCTGAGGCTTGGCGTGCGGGCCGG
>DYIW01000441.1 GCA_020723465.1 Phycisphaera mikurensis | reverse complement strand
CACGCCTCGAGCCGGGCGCGCCGCTCGATGCCCAAGGCCCGCAGAGCGCGGTGGCCCCAGTCGTGCAGCTTGAACTCGACCGGCAGGCCGTACCACTGGTGCTTCAAGCGCAGCCCGGCCATGCGCCGCAAGAAGCGCTTGTAGGGCGACTTGCCCCGCACCAGGCCGTCGTACCAGGGCACCAGGTAGGAGTAGCGGTGGAAGTCGCGCCGGATCCTGGGGGGCAGGGCGTCGAACGTCTCGTTCCCGAACTTGTACTCGACCATGCGCCCCCAGGTGTCGAAGTCGAGCGGCATCTCGTAGCCGGCGCGCTCGGCGTCCGCGGCGCAGACCGTGCCGGGCAACGGCCGGAAGAGCAGCACCTCCGAGGTGCAGTTCGGAAAGTGGTACTTGATGTCCGCCGCCAGGTCGAGCGTGGCGCGCATCGACTCCTCGGTCTCGTTCGGGTAGCCGATGATCCAGAACAGGCCGATCTTGACCCCGCGGCGCCACATGCGCTCCATGGCCTGGCGCGCGTGCCCCTGCTTGATGTGCTTGCGGATGTAAGCCTGCATCGGTTCGGTGGCCGTTTCCGCTCCGACCCACATCATGTGGCAGCCGGAGTCGCGCATGAGGTCGAGCGTCTGGTCGTCCATGCGCATGATGGTCTCGACCTCGATGGTCGCGTTCCACAGGATGTCCAGCTTGCGCGCGATGAGCTCCTGGCAGAACTCGCGCACGCGCTTGGGATTGACGCCGAAGTTGGCGTCCTGGAAGCGCACGATGTGGAAGTCGTGCGCGCGCCGCAGACGTTCCAGGCGGTCGACGACGGTCTTGGCCGGCAGCGCCACCCAGCGCCGTCCGGTCACTCCCGGCGAGCAGCAGAAGGAGCAGTCCTCGGGACAGCCGAACGAGCTGAGGAAGGAGATCGCCCGGTAGGGGTTCTCCATGCTGAAGCCGGGCGGATCGGGGAAGCGGTAGCGCACCTTGGCGGTGCGCGCCTGCCGGTCCTGGATGTCGAGGTACTTGTCCACGGGCACGAGGTCATAGTCCGGCTCGGGCAAGTCGGCGAGCTGGACCACCTTGCGCGGAGCAGTGCGCTGCACCTGGCCGTCGGCCCAGAGCGCCAGGCCGGGCACCTCTGCCGCCGGACGGCCGTCGCGCAGCGCGCACAGCCACTCGCTGAAGGTGACCTCGCCCTGGCCGAGACACACGGCGTCGGCCAGGCCATTGGCGAGATAGAGCTGCGGCGCCACGGAAGGGAACCAGCCGCCCCAGATGATCGGCAGGTCGGGGCGCGCCGCGCGCACCTTGCGCGCGAGCGCCGCGCCATCGGCCACCTGATAGCCGATGATGCAGGTCGAGCCGAAGGCGAACGCGCCAGGGAGCCGCGCCAGCACCGCCTCGTGCGGGCGCTCCTCGATCATCGAGTCGACGATGTCGATGTCGAAGCCCTGCTGCCGGGCGGGCGCCGCGATGTGCAGGAACTCGAGGGGCAGCAGGTCGGCGCTGTAGGGCTGGCCGAGGTCGGGATTCCCGCGCTCGGGGTAGTACAGCACGACCCGCTTCCTGTCGCTCATCGATCGGCTTCCTGGCGCGCGCGGTCAGCGCGCAGTATAGCGCGCGGTCGCGCTCAGATCAGCCTCGCGGCCCGCTTGCCGGCCACGCGCCGGAACAGGTCGTAGGCGGAGAACTCGTACGGCCGCCGCAGCAGGCGGTTGCGCAGGCGGTGGCCGGCGCGCTTCCTCAGGTAGCGCGAGATCGGCCCGCGGCCGCCGGCGTTGCCGTCGAACCACGGTGCCAGCGTGGTGAAGACCTTCCACGCCTCCTGCACGTCGGGCGGCACCTTGCCCCACCATGAGTTGAACTTGTAGTCGAAGAAGCGGCCCCACTGCTCGAAGTCCCGCGGCACCGGGTAGCCGGCCTGGACCGACGGCGCCCAGTACGTGGACCCCGGGATCGGCCGGTAGGGGAAGACCTCCGACGAGCAGGTCGGGTACTTGGTCTTCATCGCCGCCGCCTCGTAGATGGTCTCGTACATCGAGGCCGGGGTCTCGCCCGGGTAGCCGATGATGTAGGTGACGGCGAACTGGATGCCGGCGTCGTACATGCGGCCGATGGCGCGGTCGGTCCAGCCCTCCTTGATGTTCTTCCGGATCATGCGCTGCGTCTCCTCCGTCGCCGCCTCGGCGCCAGTGATGAGCATGTGGCAGCCGGAGCTCTTCAGCAGCTCGATGGTCGCGTCGGCGTACTGGCAGACCTGCTTGATCTCGATGGTGGCGTTCCAGCGGATGTTCATGCCCGAGTCGATGAGGCGCTGGCAGAAGCGCGCGGTGCGCTTCTCCTGGATGCCGAAGTTGGCGTCCTGCAGGCGCAGCACGTCGAACGGGTGGCGGCGGTGGATCTCCTGCAGGCGGTCCACGAGCAGGTCGGCGTCGAGGGCGACCCAGCGGCGCCCAGACACGCCCGGCGAGCAGCAGAACTCGCACGGCTCCGGGCAGCCGAAGGAGGTGAAGTAGGACAGGCCGCGCAGCGGCCGGTCCGGGGGCACGCCGAGGGGGTTCGGCAGCTTGTTGCGCACGCGCCGGCCGTAGGGCGCCTGCCGGCCCGCCAGGTCGTAGTACTTGGGCAGGTCGATGAGGTGGAACGAGGGCGCGGGCAGGTCGTCGAGCTGGGCGACCGCGCGCCGCGGCGTGCAATGCACCGCGCCGTCGCGCCACAGCGCCAGGCCGGCGACGCCCTCCAGGCCGGCGCCGTGGTCGATGGCCTGCACCAGCTCGGCGAAGGTGACTTCTCCCTGGCCGATGCACACCGCGTCGCAAAAGCCGCTCGCCAGGTACAGCTCCGGCACCGAGCCGGGGAACCACCCGCCCCAGACCTGCGGCAGCCGCGGGTGCTTCGCGCGTACGGCCTGGCCCACGAGCGACCCGTCGTACACCTGGTAGCCGAGGATGCACGAGGCGCCGAAGAGAAGCGCGCCCTCGCACGCCGCCAGGACCTTCTGCAGGTAGTCGGGCTCGACCAGCGCGTCGATGACCTGCACCTCGTAGCCGAGCCGCTCCACCGGGCTGGCGAGGTGCAAGAGCTCGAGCGGCAGGAGGTCGGGAGACGCCAGGTCGCCGATGCTCGGGTCGACGCGCGAGGGAAGGAACAGGACGACGCGCTTCCTGGCCATCGCTGCCTCTCAGCGCGGGCTTCGCCCGCAACCGAAGAGTGGAGGCGGCGTCGCTGAGCCAACAGGACGGTTGTTGAAGCAGCCGCTGCGCGAGGACGACGCCATGAAGGAACTTCTATCGCATTTTGGCTCGCGGATCACCGGGGTCCTGTCGGGATTCGATCGACTCGTGTTTCGTGGCA
>DYIW01000440.1 GCA_020723465.1 Phycisphaera mikurensis | reverse complement strand
GCTCGCTCCTCGACCCGGCGCGGCTACCGGTAGATACCTGCTCAGGCTCTCACTCCTCGGGCAGGGCCTCAAGCTCTGCCGAGAGCCCTTCCCATGTGGCGAGGCGCTGCGCCAGCTCCTCCTTCCCGGCGAGGAAGCGCCGCGCCAGCTCCGCGGCGCGCGCCTTGTCTTGATAGACGGCGGGCTGCGACAGCTCACGCTCGAGGCGGGCGGTCTCGCGCTCCAGCTCCTCGACTTGGGCTTCGAGGACGGCGACGCGCCGTTCGAGCCGCGCCCGCTCGCGGCGGCGCGCCAGCAGCTCTTGGCGGTCCTTGATGCGCGCCTCCTTCTCGGCGGGTGCCTGGTGCGGGGCGGAAGCGCCGGCTTCGGCGGCGGCGAACCGGTCCTGGATGTCGCTCCAGCGTTCCAGGTAGTCGGCGAGCGCGCCCGGATACTCGACCACGGTGCCGTCGCGCACGTCCCAGACTTTGGTCGACAGGCGGCGGGCGAAGTCGAGGTTGTGGGACACAAACAGCATGGTGCCGCGGTACGTCTGGAGCGACTCGGTCAGCTTCTCGGCCGAACCGGTGTCGAGATGGTTGGTGGGTTCGTCCAGGAGGAGCAGGTTGCCGGGCGCGGCGAGCAGGCGGGCCAGGGCGACGCGGGTCTTCTCGCCGCCGGAGAGCACGCCGATGCGCTTCTCCACCTCGTCGCCGCTGAAGAGAAAGGCGCCGCACAGGCCGCGCGCCTGGGACTGGCTGAGCCGCGGGGCCGCGCGCCAGACCTCCTCGAGCACGGTGCGCTCCGGCGCGAGCACGTCGGCGTGGTGCTGAGCGAAGTAGCTGGGGCGCACGTTCGCGCCGAGACGCAGCGTGCCCTCGCGCAGCGGCAGCTCGCCGGCCACGAGCTTGAGGAGAGTGGTCTTGCCCGCGCCGTTCAGTCCGACCACGGCGATGCGGTCGCCGCGCCGCACCGTCAGGTTCACGTGCGCCAGCACGCGCAGGCTGCCGTAGCAGTGCCCGGCGTCCAGCAGCTCGAGCGCCGGATCGCCGCTGCGCGCCGGCCGCTCGAAGGTGATGGAGATCGAGCGCCGCGGCGCCGGCAGATCGACCTGCCGCTCGCGCATCTTCTCGATCAGGCGCGCCTTGCTCTGCGCCTGGCGCGCCTTGGTGGCCTTGGCCTTGAAGCGTTCGATGAACGCCTCCAGCTCCTTGCGCCGTTGCTCGTCGCGGCGCGCCGTGTTCTCGAGAGTCTCCAGCTCCTGCGCCCGCAGACGCACATAGGCGTCGTAGTCGCCGCGGTACGCCCGCACGCCCTCGCTCTCGAAGGAGAGGACGCGGCGCACGTGGCGGTTGAGGATCTCGCGGTCGTGGCAGACCAGGGCGAAGGCGCAGGGGAAGCCGGCGAGAAAGCGGTTCAGCCAGTTGACCGAGGGCATGTCCAGATGGTTGGTGGGCTCATCGAGCAGCAGGACCTCGGGTTGCTGGAAGAGCAGCGCGGCCAGCGCGGCACGCATGCGCCAGCCGCCGGAGAACTCGGCCAGGGGCCGCTCGAAATCGGCCGCGGAGAAGCCGAGGCCGGCGAGGATCCGGCGCGCGTGGTGAGGGGCAAAGCGCTTGTCGAGGTCGCCGAGCTGCAGGGTGAGATCGGCGAGCTGCTGCGAGAGAGCGAGCTGGCGCGGCCCGGCAGGGCACTCCGCGATCTCGCTCTGCACAGCGGCCAGCCGCTCCTCGAACTCCTCGCGGCGCGGCGCCGAGGCGAGCAGCGAGTCGAGGAGCGCGCTCGTTCCGCCCGCAAGCAGCTCCTGGGGCAGGTAGCCCACGCGCAGCCCGCGGCTCCGCACCACGCGGCCGGCCTCGGGCTTCACCCAGCCGGCCAGGATCCTGAGGAGGGTGCTCTTGCCGCTGCCGTTCGGGCCCACCACGCCGAGACGGTCGCCGCGTTCGATGGCGACGGACTCGCCGCGGAAGATGGGCTTGCCGTGGTACTGCAGCGCCAAGTCGTAGGCGGCGAGCAACGCCATGGGCAGAGTGGGAGCGCTGGCCTCGCCGCCGGCCGCTGCCGGCCGCCTAGAGGTGCAGCAGGACGTCCGACTTGGCGATGGTGACGCGCTTGATGCGGGTCAGCGGGATGAACTGCTTGACCGGCTCGCGCACCGTCTCCTTGCCCTTGTGCAGCAGCTCCGTGGCGATGGTCGCGAAGTCGTCCTGCACGCTCAGTATCTTCGCGCGGTAGAAGCCGGTGGTGAGTTGGTACCCCATGGGCGCGTCCTCCAGGGACTCGGGGTTGACCATGGTGACCACCTTCCCGACGAGCGAGCGGATGACCTCGGCATACTGGTTGAGCTGGGGCGTCTTCTTCGGCTCGGCTGCTTCGATGCCCTGTGGGGATTCCGTCATCGCGTCGATTCCTCCGGGATCAACTCTGGGTCCTGCATGATCGCGCCAGCATAGAGAATCGTCCTGCCCGGGTCACCAGGGACGTGCCGGGCGGCCCTGGTAGACTCGAGACGCGCAGAGTCTCCTCGATTCCCGTGGCGGCGGAGGCCGGAGCGGTGGCCGGAAGCAAGGGAGCGGTCGCGCTCCGAGTGGCGACCTACAACATCCACAAGGCGATCGGCGGCGTGGATCGCAAGTACCGCCCGGAGCGCGTCATCGAGGTGCTGCGTGCGTGCCGCGTCGACCTGGTGCTGCTGCAGGAGGTGGACGAGGGGGCGCCGCGCTCGCGGCATCACCGGCAGGTGGATCTGCTCGGGGACGCTCTGGAGCTGCCGCACCGGGCCTTCTTCGCCAACGTCAGGCTGAAGCGCGGCAGGTACGGGAACGCCCTGCTCAGCCGCGTCCCGCTGGACCACCGCGAGAACATTGACCTGACCCGGCGCTTCAAGAAGGCGCGCAGCGCGTTGCACGCCCGGCTCACGGTCGAGCTGGGAGCGCGGCGGCGCCGTGTCTGGGTGTACAACGTGCATCTCGGACTGGCCGAGGCGGAACGGCGCGGGCAGCTCCGCGACCTGCTCGAGTGGCACGGCGCGCAGCGGGTGCACGGCGATGTGGCGGTACTCCTCGGCGGTGACCTGAATGACGTCTGGGGGCGCCTCGGGCGCACCGTCCTGGAGCCGGCCGGGTTCTCCTGCGTCGCGGCCCGGGAGGCGACATTTCCGGCCCTGCGGCCGTTGCGGCCGCTGGACGCCCTGTTCGTACGCGGGCCTGTGCGCGTCACGCGCTGCCGCGTGTGCGACAGCCCGCTGGCGCGCGAGGCCTCGGATCACCTGCCGCTGGTCGCCTCCCTGCGCATGAGCTGATCTACGACTCCCGGGAATGGTCGCGCCACGCGACGATTCCCGACAGTAGTAGATCCCGCGGCCACGGGCCGCGGCCGCGCGCTCTGGGCGCGCGGTGGA
>DYIW01000045.1 GCA_020723465.1 Phycisphaera mikurensis | reverse complement strand
GCCCATCGAGCGCCGGCGCGCCGCCTACGTCGAGAGCGCGCGCGGCTGCCGCTCGCGCTGCACCTTCTGCTTCTACCCGCGGAGCAGCCGAGGCCTGCGCACGCTCGGCGTGGCCGAGACCGCGTCCCTGGTCGAGAAGCTGGCCGCGCGCGGCGCGCGCGAGGTCGTCTTCCTCGATCCCACGTTCAACCATCGCCCTGATTGCGACGAGCTGCTGCGCGCGCTCGCCGCCCTCGACGCGCGCCGCCGTCCGGCCTTGTTCGCCGAGGTGCGCGCCGAGGGGCTCGACGCCGCGCAGGCCGACCTCCTGGCCGCGGCCGGCTTCAGCAAGCTCGAGCTCGGCCTGCAGTCGGTGAATCCGAAGGCGCTGGCGCGGGCGCGCCGCGGCGGCAGCCCGGAGCGCGTGGCCGCGGCCGCGGCGCTGCTCAAGGAGCGCGGCATCGAGCCGCTCGTCGATCTGATCGTGGGCCTGCCCGAGGACCGGCCCGAGGACGTGCTCGCCGGCGCGGACTTCCTGGCGGAGCGCGGCCTCTCCAGCCACGCGCAGGTCTTCATCCTCTCGGTCCTCCCGGGCACGGTCATGCGCCGTGACGCCGCGCGAGACGGCATCCTCTTCGATCTCGCGCCGCCGTATCACGTGCGCGCCACGCCGCAGTTGCCGGAGGGAGCGATTCCCGCGCTTCTGCGCGAGGTCGAGGAGCGCCTCGAGCGCCGCGTGGAGGAAGAGCCGCGGCCGTGGCTCGCCGATCCCGACCCGGCCGTGGATCCGCCGGACGTCTTCGTGCTGGACGTGGACCAGGGCGACGCAGCAGCGGCGGCGCGCGCGGCGCGGCCGGGCGCGCAGCACGTCGCGCTCTGGCTCCGCGGAGATGACCTCTGGGCGGCGCGGGAGCGCGTCGCGGACGCGGTGCGCGCGCGCCTCGCCGTGGACCCCTTCGCCGTGCTCGACGTGGTGCTCGCGCCGCGCGCGCCTTTTCCCCTCAACCTCCTCGACTTCGTGCGCGACGTGCTCGATTCCGGCCCGGCGTCCTACGCGGCGCGCGTGCTCTCTGCCCGCGGTGAGAACCTGCAGCGCCGCGTCGCAGTCGTGCTCGAGCGCGGCTTTCCCCAGGACTGGGCGCTGCACGTCGGGGTGCGCGTGCCCGTCTTCCAGAACTTCTGCCCCGCCGAGGCCATCGCCTTCGGGTACCGCCTGGGCGGGGACCTGCCGGGCGCGCGCGTGGTCGGCCCGCTCGCCGGAGACGCGGGCGCCTACATCGAGGCGCTCGCTTCCTTCGCTGACCCGGAGGCCGTGGCCTTCGCCGACCGCGTCCTCGAGCAGCGCTGGGTCGAGGAAGTGCTCCAGCTCGGCGAGCGGTAGCTACTGCCGCGCCGGGCTCCGCAGTTCGAGCAGCGAGATCTCCGGCGGCACGAGGAAGCGCAGCGGCAGCACGCTCACGCCAAGTCCGGGCGTGACGAAGAGGTGGCGGCCGTCTTCCACCACGTGCAAGGCGGCGTAGCGCTGCCCGTACTTCGAGGGCACGATGAGGCGGCCGAGGCCGGGGATGTGCACCTGCCCGCCGTGCGTGTGGCCGGCGAGCGTGAGGCTGACGCGCGCAGGGATCTCCGGGAACAGGTCCGGGTTGTGCGTGAGCACGAGGATGGGGCCGTCCTTCGGAATGACGCGCAGCGCTCGCTCCAGGCTGATCGGGCTCTCCAACAGGTCGCTGATGCCGGCCAGCCAGAAGCGTGCGCCGTTTCTCTCGATCTCCACGCAGCGGTTCTCGAGCACCGGGATGCCGGCATCCTCGAGGGCGGCGCGCACGCGGCGCGCGCCGAGCCACCAGTCGTGGTTGCCGAGCACGGCGTACACGCCGAGCGGGGCGGAGAGGCCGGCGAGCACGGCCGCGATGTCGCGCGGCTCCACGAAGGCGCCGCCGAGCACGCCGTGGATGACGTAGTCCCCGCCCAGCAGGATCAGATCGGGCGCGGCGGCATTGGTGAGGGCCACGGCGCGGCGGAGCTTGTCCAGGCCGTTTCGGGGCGCGCCCACGTGGAAGTCGGCGAGCAGCGCCACGCGCAGGCCGGACAGCTCCTGCGGCCAGCCGGAAGGCGCGAGCTCGTGGACGCGCACGCGGCACCGCGCGGGCTCGAACCAGAAGGCCCAGGCAGCCAAGAACGCCGCGGTCGCGAACAGCAGGGCGAGCACGATGCGGCGGCGCGCCCGCGTGCGCGGTTTCGCGGGAGCCGCGGGCGGGGTCGCGGCAGCGCTGGCGGCCGGGGCGTGCACGGGATCAGAACCGCGTGTTGAAGACCGGCAGCCAGCGCAGGAGCGGCGGGTTCTCCGCCACGTGGTTCACCAGGCCGAGCTGGCAGCCGAAGCCTTCGAGTGCGGCGGCGTGGTTGAAGAGGCCGATGGCCACGCCTTGCTGCGTCTCGGCGAAGCGGTTGAGCAGGGCGACCGACACGCCCTTCATGACGCGCGCGCGGCACTGCGCGCCGGCGACCGACAGGCCGAGTAACTCGTCCGCGACGATGCGCAGCGAGACGCTGAGGCCTTCGACCGACGCCCGCCGCGGCGGCGGCGTCTCGGCGTCAGGCCCGGCCAGCGGCGCACCCTCCTGCGCAGGTGCGGGCCAGGCCTCCGCTCCCAGGCCGAGGCCGGCGAGGTTGATCCCGCGCAGGCGGGTCCCACTGAGAACCGCGCCGCCGGCGACGTTCAGGCCGGTCATGGCGCCTTCGGCGTACGTCGAGAAGAGGCTCAGGTGGGCGCCCGTCATGTTGCCCTCGGCGAGGGTCAGGAACCCGCTGGCCTGGATGCCGGTCATGTTCTGCCGCGCCAGGGTGGCGATCCCGGAGAGCGCGAGGCCGCACAGGTCGCCCTTGGCGATGGTCGCCAGGCCCGAGGCGCTGATTCCGCAGATGCGTCCTTCCGAGATCGTGGCCAGCCCGCTCGCCTGCAGGCCGCGCATGCGCTCGAGGGCCAGGACGCTCACCAGGCCCAGCGAGATGCCGGTGATGCGGCCCGCGCCCGGCCCGCACAGGCCGGCGGCGATGCCGATGAGCCGGGAGTCTGGCTCTGGCTTGGGCGTCCAGAGCGTGAGGTTGAGGCCGCGGACGTCCTGGAAGGCGCCGTCTTGGAAGTTGACGCGGATCCCGCGCCAGCGCGGCGAGTCGCCGAAGCTCAGGCCGTAGTCGGCGTATCCGAGGTCGAGGCTGCGGTGCGGCGCCTCCTCCTCCTGGCCGGGGGCGGCGCAGCCGGCCAGCACGAACGCAAGCAACGCGAGACTCTTCGACATGCGCGATCCCTCCAGGAACAGGGCCGCTCTTGGCGCGGCGCGATGCGTCCAGCGTAGAGGCTGCGGCCGCGCGCGCCAACACGCGCGGCGCTCCTGCGTACCTCGACGAGGCACCCTTCCGGAAGGTCGAGTCGATCATGTTCAGAGCGACGCGTCCCGTGTCGTCGAGAGCGGGACAGTTCTTCTTCTTCGGCTTGCTGATGGCGGCAGGTCCGGTCCGCGGCGAGGAGGTCGTCCTCGACGGGGAGGGCTATCGTCTGCCCGCCACCATCGAGGTGCCCGAGGACGCGTGCGGTGCGCCGTTCGTGCTGTTCTTCGCGGGCAGCGGACCGACCGACAGGGACTGGCTGTCGCCGCTCCTGCCGGGGGGAAACGGCAGCGGCCGGCAGCTCGCCGAGGCTCTCCGCGAGCGCGGCATCGGATCGTTGCGGTTCGACAAGGTCGGGTCGGGCAGGAACATGCGGGACCTCTCGGTCCTCTGCCTGGACCACTACCGCGACGAGGGGGAGCTGGCCTACCGGTTCCTGAGCGAGAGGCCCGAATGCGGGCGGATCTTCCTGCTCGGGAACAGCGAGGGTGCCCTGCACGCCCTGCGCGTGGCGGGGACGGTGCAGCATGAGCCGCACTTCGGCGGCGTCATCAGCCTTGCCGGGCCGTCCAGACGGATCATCGACTACGTGGTCGAGCAGCTCGCCGACCAGCTTCCGAGGATCCAGGAGACCGACGAGGAACGGCTCCGGGCGGCCCTCGACTCCTTCCGTGAGGCGGTCCTGAGGCTGCCGGACGGGGCCGACTCGCCCCCCGACTTGAGCCTGATCGCGCCGGTGCGGGGGATCTGGGAGGCGTGCGTCGATCCGGCGAACGGCAAGGTGGCCCGCGAGCTGTTGGTCATCGACCCGCTCGAGTCCGTCCGCGCCTTCCACGGTCCCATGCTCGTGCTGTCGGGCGAGCGCGACCTCCAGGTGAAGACGGCGGACGGCGATGCCGTCTTCGCGCTTGTCATGAACGGCGACCGGCGATGCCGGCGCCTGGTGCTCGAGAACGCGAACCACATGTTCAAGGCGGAGACGCGCGACGTCGCGTCCACTCCTCCGGCCGACCTGGCGCGCGCCTACGCCGAGGAGGGCCGCCCGCTGGCCGACGGCCTGGTGGATGCCGTCAGCGAGTTCATCCGCGAGGTCTCGGGCGACTCGGAGGAGTAGCGCCGCGGTCCGAACCGCTGTACCCGGCCGGCAGGCGAAGGCCGAGCGGTGACGCCACGGGCCGGTGCGAGTTCCCGCTCACGGCGGAGCGCCGCGGCAAGGCGCCTCCGTGCCCGTTCTTCACCACAGCCCCGGCGCCAGCCGGAAGCGCACGCGCGCCGCATAGTCCGCGTAGCCCGGTAGCTCGGCCCGCAGGGTCTTGTCCTCGAGGGCGGTCCGCACCACCAGCCAGGCGCTCGTCACGACGATCGGCGGATACATCCACCACGAGAGGAACAGGAGAGGCGCCGCCAGCAGCATGGCGACGACGGCGAGGTACCCGGGATGGCGGACGCGGCCGTACGGCCCGGAGTCGATCACGCGGTGGCTCCGGTCGTGCTGGATGCGGACCGTCTTCTCGAAGTGCGGGTTCACCGCCATGGCGCTCGTGATCAGCAGGAGCGCGGCGCAATGCAGGATCAGGCCCACCGGCCACAGCAGCAGCGGCATGTCGCCGCCGCCGTGCCCTGCGTCGAACGCGGCGACGAAGAGGCTGCCGAGGAAGAGGACTCCGAACACGGCCAGCCAGACGAAGTCCCAGCGCTTGGTCCCTGCGCCGAACCGGCCGCGGTTCTTCAGCACCTCGGGGTTCTTTCGCCACAGGTAGAGGCTGCTCGCGCCGTGCAGGAGGATCAGAATGCCGGCGTAGGCCCAGGCGGGCCACCAGTCGGCGCCGCCGGCCAGTTGGAAGAGCCCGACGAACAGAGCGACCGTGCATGCCAGGCCAAGGACGATCCTCACCATCAGGACGACCGACCGCGCTACCCGGCCGGTCCGCGGGAGAGACAGGGCGTTCATCCTCCACCTCGATTGCATCTTCCCATGCCAGCTCGGCCGGCCGCGTCTCCCCGGCTGACTCGGGGTCAAGGAAACCAGGATACCTGGGAGGAGCCGTGACTCCGACTGCTCTTTCGGCATGTCCTTCTTGGCGGCCTTGAAGATGCGCCGCCGGTGGGCCTGGCCGGCCCACTCCTTGAGCATCGCCTTCCGACATCGCCTCGATGGTCTTCGACGTCACGTCGCGCCGGAGCCGCGGCCGTCTTCGTCCTCGAAGACACGCGTCGCCCGCGTTCGCTTCTTGCCTCGCGCGGGCTGGGGGGGCAGGATCGTGGCGCTTGTCCCCGATTCCCGGCACGAAGAGGCACGACCATGTCCCGCATCGTCGAGTGCGTCCCCAACTTCAGCGAGGGGAACGATCAGAACGTCATCCGCCAGATCACCGCCGCGGCCGAGTCCGTCGAGGGCGTGAGGCTGCTCGACGTCGACCCGGGCCAGGCGACGAACCGCACCGTGGTCACCTTCGCCGGCGCGCCCGAGGACGTGGTCGAGGCGGCGTTCCGCGCCATCAAGAAGGCGTGCGAGGTGATCGACATGAGCCGCCACAAGGGCGCGCACCCGCGCTTCGGCGCCACCGACGTGTGCCCGCTCGTGCCGATCGCGGGCGTCAGCATGGAGGAGACGGTGGAGTTCGCGCGCTCTCTCGCGCGGCGCGTGGGCGAGGAGCTCTGCCTGCCGGTCTACTGCTACGAGAACGCGGCCTTCAGCCCGGAGCGCCGGAACCTGGCCGCCATCCGCGCCGGCGAGTACGAGGGCCTGAAGCAGAAGCTGGCCGATCCGCGCTGGCGGCCCGACTTCGGCCCGGCCGAGTTCAAGGCGCGCTCCGGCGCCACGGTCATTGGCGCGCGCGACTTCCTCGTCGCCTACAACATCAACCTCAACTCCACTTCCACGCGGCGCGCCAACGCCATCGCGTTCGACATCCGCGAGAAGGGGCGCGTGCTGCGCCGCGGCGACCCGGTCACGGGCGAGATCGTCAAGGACGACAAGGGCAACCCGGTGAACGTGCCGGGCGCGCTGAAGTGCGTCAAGGGCATCGGCTGGTTCATCGAGGAGTACGGCATCGCCCAGGTGTCGGTGAACCTGACCAACATCAGCGTGACGCCGATCCACGTCGCCTTCGACGAGGCCTGCCGCCGCGCCGAGGCGCGCGGCCTGCGCGTCACGGGCTCGGAGATCGTCGGCCTGGTGCCGCTCCAGGCGCTGCTCGAGGCCGGGCGCTACTTCCTGAGGAAGCAGCAGCGCTCCGCCGGCGTGTCCGACGCCGAGCTCATCAAGATCGCGGTGAAGTCGCTCGGTCTGAACGACCTCTATCCGTTCAAGCCCGAGGAGAAGATCATCGAGTACGTGCTCGCGAAAGGCGCGCCGCAGCGGCTCGTGGACCTGTCCTTGCGGGCCTTCGTCGAGGAGGCCGCGTCCGAGTCGCCGGCGCCGGGCGGCGGGTCGGTCTCGGCGGCAGTGGGCGCGCTCGGCGCGGCGCTCGGGACCATGGTGGCGAACCTGTCCGCACACAAGCGCGGCTGGGACGAGCGCTGGGAGGTGTTCTCGGCCTGGGCGGAGAAAGGGAAGGCGCGCCACGACGAGCTGCTGCGCCTGGTGGACGAGGACACGGCCGCGTTCAACGCGCTCATGGCCGCGTTCGCGCTGCCGAAGAAGAGCGCGGAGGAGCAGGCGGAGCGCAAGCGGCGCGTGCAGGCGGCGACGCGCGGGGCGATGGAGGCGCCCTTGCGCGTGATGCAGGTGGCGCTCGCAACGATGGAGATGGCGCGCGCGATGGCCGAGATCGGCAATCCGAACTCGGTCTCGGACGCGGGCGTGGCCGCGCTGTGTGCGCGCACGGCGGTGCGTGGCGCGTTCCTCAACGTCAAGACCAACGCCAAGGGCCTCGAGGACAAGGGCGTGGTGGCGGAGATCCTGGCGCGCGGCGCCGCGCTCGAGGAGCAGGCGCGCGCCGCGGAGGAGGAGATCCTGGCGCTCGTCGCGGCCAAGCTCTGACGCGGCGTCCTGGCGCGCGCCAACGGCCGCGGCCGGAAAGGCCGGTCTGGACACCCCGGGCACCGCATGCGCGAGCCCGGCCGGACTGCGGCCACCCTTCGAACCGCTGCCTTGCCCTTCCCAGTCAACCGAGTTTCCACTATCCTTTCCCCGCGTTCGACAGCGCAGGAACGCGGATGGAGGGTGCTCACTTGGGAAGCAAGCGGTCTCGAAGCGTCACCGCCTGGTTCGCCCTCGCCCTCGGGGCGACCGCCTTCGGCGGCGAGCAGGAGGAGTTCGAGAAGGGACTCGCCCGCTGCGAGAGCCTGATGGAACAGGGGCAATGGCGCCAGGCGTACGACGGATTGACGGCGTTGCTCGCCGAGCACGAGCGCCAGCCGTATGTGCTCCAGCAGCGCGCGCGCATCGAGGAAGACGTCAAGCGTTCCGCGTTTCGTGTCGAGGTCGAGGTGCCGGCGATCGAGCGGCTCGTCTCGGGCAAGGTCGAGTCCTACAATCGCAAGACCGGTGAGATCAAGCTCCGCTACACCGGCGGCCAGCTCGGCGACTTCCGCGCCAGCAAGGGGATGTACATCCACTCCATTCTGTTCGACGGGCCGTACAGCGTCGAGATCAAGGGCGACTCGTACCCGAGCACCAACGGCAAGAACGAGCCGCCGGCGGTGTACTGCGGATTCGAGAACGACGAGTTCCTCCTGATCTCCTTCGGCTTCGAACGGCGACTCATCGGCAACATCATCCACCACCATCGGGCGTACATCGCGCGGCACCGCGGAGAAGAGAACAAGGTGCTCGATTCCAAGGACACGACGCCCTGCAAGTCGGAGAAGCCGTTCTCCATCAAGGTGCTGGTCGGGAGCACCAAGGTCACCGCTCAGTACCAGGGGCGGGCGTTCCTGGCCGCAGCCAAGTCGAAGGACGTGTATGGAACGGTGGCGCTCGGCAACCTCCCGCAGTGGACGGAGATCGTGGTGTCGGGCAACGCGCAGCCGTCCTGGGTGCAGCAGATCGAGGACGCGGCGGCGCAGAAGGCGCTGCTCGAGTGGGAGAAGAAGCTCGACCTGTCGCTGAGGCTGCCCGAGTGGTTCGTGCGCGGCGAGGTCTGCGGAAAGGCGCCGGAAGCGACCGTGGCCGAGATCGAGGTCGCGAAGTACCCCGGCGAAGAGAGCCCGACCCATGACGACCTGTTCCGGATCGCCAGCATGTACTGGAACCGCGGCGAGAGCGAAGGCGGGCTGATCTGGGTCGACGAGAACGAGAGCAGGATGTCAGAGGTCTTCGCCGCCTTCCTGCGCGGGCGCTTCCACGCCGAACTCGGCGACCGGGAGGCGGCTCTCCGCTGTTACCAGTTGGTTGCGAAGCAGGAGCCGGGATTCGTCGAGGCCCGTCGTGAGGCGATCCGACTCGGATTCCACGACGATCCGGAACAGGCCGAGGCAGCGCTCGCCGCGCTCGTCGAGGAGTACCCGCGGCGAGCCGACCTGGCCCTCGACCTGGTGAAGCACCTGTTCCGCCAGGGCCGTCTGGCCGAGGCGCAGCAGGCGGTCGGCGCCGCCGGCGCGCGTGGCGTCACCAGCGAGGACCTCGAGGGGTACGGCCGCTACCTCGCGCTGGCGACGAGGGGGCCGGACTGGACCCGCCGGTTCGAACACTCGTCCCGCAACTACCAGGTCCTGTCCGACATCGACGTCGAGACCTGTTGCGAGGCGACGACGCTTCTCGAACGCGCCTATGCCGCCTTCTCCACCAGGCTGCGCCCCGTTCCCGGCCTGGAGCGGCGCAAGTTCCAGGTGTTCCTGTTCGCGGGCCAGGACGGCTACGAGCTGTACGTGCAACGCGTGCTGGGAGGCTTGGACGCGTACCACACCCTCGGTGTGTACTCGGGAGACCTGAAGCAGCTCTTCATCTGGAACCAGCGCGACCGCCGCGACATGATGAGGACCGTGCAGCACGAGGGCTTCCACCAGTACCTCGATCGGGTGGTCGAGGACGCGCCGCCGTGGTTCAACGAGGGACTGGCCGAGTACTACGAGGTCGGAGGCGTCGAGGGAACCGGCTGGAAGGAGGGGCAGATCCATGAGGAGAACCTGGTCGCCCTCCAGGCGGCCGGGCGCTTGGAGCCGCTGGAGAGCTTCCTCTACCAGGATCGCGACGCGTTCTACGCCAAGCCCGAGCTCCACTATCCGCAGGCCTGGGCCCTGATCCACTATCTCCGGCACGGCAGAAGCGAGACGGGCCGCCGGTTCGAGGAGTTGTTCGAAGCGCTGGCCGACGGCACGCCGGCAAAGACCGCCGTGAAGCGGGTGTTCGGCAAGCTCGACCTGAAGGAGACGGACGCCCGCTTTGCGCGCTACGTGGAGGGGCTGTCCGGTTGAGGTGAGCGACGGTCCCTTCCCTTCGCCAGTAACAGCGTGGCCACCTTGTGTGCGCGCGCCAACGGCCGCGGCCGAAAAGGCGTATCATCCGCATCCGTCCTCGGCCCTCCCGCGGGAGGGCCTCGTTCATCCAAGGAGACCTCGGAACATGTCATCTCGCGCTGCCTTCCTCGCCCCGGTCATCGCCGCGTTCCTGCTGCTCGCCAGCGGCCGCCTCTTCGCCACGCAAGAAGACCCGGCGCAGGGCGAGCGCCCGCGCCTGAAGATCCTCATCCTGGGCGGCACCGGCTTCATCGGCCCGCACGAGGTCCAGGCGGCGCTGGCGCGTGGCCACGAGGTCACGCTCTTCAACCGCGGCCGGCGGAACCCGGGCCTGTTCCCGGAGCTGGAGACGCTGCTCGGCGACCGCGACCCGAACAAGGGCGAGGGCCTGAAGGCGCTTGCGGGGCGCAAGTGGGACGTGGTGATCGACAACAGCGGCTACTTCCCGCGCATGGTGCGGGCGTCGGCCGAGCTGCTCGCTCCGAACGTGCGGCAGTACATCTTCATCTCGTCGATCTCCGCGTATGCGGACAACTCGATCGAGGGCCAGGACGAGACCGCGGCAGTCGCCACCATGCCGGACCCGGCGAGCGAGGACATGGGCAAGAACTATGAGTACTACGGCGCGCTCAAGGCGCTGTGCGAGCAGGCGGCAGAGGAGGCCATGCCCGGGCGCGCGACCATCGTGCGGCCCGGCTACATCGTCGGCCCCGGGGACGACAGCCGTCGCTTCATCTACTGGCCGCTGCGCGTGCGCGCGGGCGGTGAGGTGGCCGTGCCGGGCGACCCGGAGGATCCGGTCCAGGTGATCGACGGGCGTGACCTGGCGGAGTGGGTGGTGCATCTCGCCGAGGAGAACATCACCGGGGTGTTCAACGCCTGCGGTCCGGCCGAGCGCCTGACCATGAAGGAGCTGGTCGAGACGAGCGCGCGCGCCTGCGGCAGCGACGCGACCTTCACCTGGCTCGACCTCGCGTTCCTCGAGGGGCAGAGCGGCGTGGCGTTCCCGATCTGGGAGCCCTACGCCGGCGCGACCAGGGGAGGGCACTGCTGGAGCAACGCGCGCGCCATCGCGGCCGGCTTGACCTTCCGGCCGCTCGAGGCCACGATCAAGGACCAGATCGCGTGGCTCGACGGGCTGCCGGAGGAGAAGCGCGGCAGGGCGACGCCGGAAGTCCCGGTCAAGAACGAGGCCGCGCTGCTCGAGGCCTGGCGCGCGCGCGAGGACAAGTGATCGGGCGGCGCGTCGAGGAGGAACGAAGAATGACAGTGGGACGAAATGATCCCTGTCCCTGCGGCAGCGGGAAGAAGTTCAAGAAGTGTTGTGCTGCCAAGGGCGAACCGGAGAGGCGTGATCTGACGCCGGCCATCCGGATGAAAAGTGGCGTTTCTTTCGATCCCGCCGCCAACGCCTACCGCGCCATCGTTCACACTTGGGACAATGCAGAGTGCAGCGGGGAACCTCAGGAATGGCAGTCGGCGGAGACGTTCCCTTCGGAAGAAGCCGCCATGGCCTTCTACAAGTCACGCATACGGCCGAGGCTTGAACGTGTCATGGCGGACGCGGCTCGGGATGGGGAATGCGGCACAGTGCTTCACAGACGGCTGGAATGAAGACGAGAAGGGCAATCTCACGCGGAGCAATGAGCGGCGTGCGAGCGTGTTGGCTGCTGGCGGCGGTCTCCTTGGTGGGCTGTCGGGCTGCGGCGGAACGGGGGCCGGAGTGCGGCGTCTACGAGGTCGTCTCGGTGGTGGAGGAACCGGGAGCTCTCGCCGCGGCCGGGCCCGGCGAGAGGTGGTTTCGGTACGCCCCCGCCGCCGTGGACGAGGGGCCGGCGCGGAGCTTCCTGCTGCGGGAGGAGGGCGCGGTCGCGTTGGAGCTCGCAGCGGAGCCGGTGGCGAGCGAGGACGAGGAGGGCCGGGGGCAGATCGCGCTGACCCTCACCCCGAGAGCCGGCAGGGCCCTGGCCGACCTCTCGCGCCGGGTGGCCGGCGGGCAGCTCGCCGTCGTCGTCGGGGGCGTGGTGATCTCCTGCCACAAGGTCCGGGAGCCGCTCGCGGGTGACCGCGTCCTCATCTCGTGTTGTGCGCCCGGTGCGTACGAGCGCCTGTGCCAGCAGTTGCGGGTGGCCAGAACGGTCGGGGTCAACGGGGACTAGCCGAACTTCCGCACTTGAAAAACCCGGATCGTTTCCCTGTAAGGACTTACGTTCGTTCCGGCCGAAAAGTTGTCACTACATGCGGGCGGGCGAGACGGGGGTCCTCGTGCAGAGGCGCCCGGGGGGCGCCTGACGCCGAGACCTTCGAGAAGCATCGCCTGCGCACGTTCCGGCTTCGCGCCTTACAGTACCTTCGACGTGCCTGCCGCCTGGTTCGATGAGCTGCCGGACGAGACGCGGAAGCCGGTGACGGCGATGGTCCCGCGCAGGGACGATGTCCCGCTGCTCGACGAGATCGGGAGCCGCCTCACGCAGGGCGCGCGGGCCGGCCGTTCGGTGCCTGCCATGCCTTGGCGACTCCCCGAAACGAGCGAACTGCCGACGCGCCAACTAGCGTTCAGCCGGGATCGGTACTTGCATTCAGCCGGCATGGGAGCCTAGCATCCGTCATGCCCCGAGCCGCCCGGACCTTCCCGCGCTACCTCGCGCCTCGCCTGCGCGAAGCGCTCCGCGACAGCCCGGCTGTCCTGATCCACGGTCCGCGCCAGAGCGGCAAGACGACGCTTGCGCGTGCCATCGGCGAGCCCCTCGGCTTCGGCTACGTGTCCTTCGACGACGAGGCGGTCTGCGCCGCGGCTCGCGACGATCCGATCGACTTCGTGGATGCGCTACCGGCGAGGTCCATTCTCGACGACGTGCAGCGGGTCCCGGAGATTCTCACTTCGCTCAAGGCGGCAATCGACCGGCGCAGGACCGCTGGGCGCTTCATCCTCACGGGCTCGACGAACATCCTCTGCGTGCCGGCCCTGGCCGACTCTCTCGCCGGTCGGATGGCGATCCTGCGGCTCCACCCGCTCGCGCAGTGCGAGATCGAGGGCGTGCGCTCGCGCTTCCTCGCGAAGCTGTTCGGAGGGACCTTCACGGCCGGCATCGCCGACCGCCTCGGTGCCGATCTCGCCGATCGCATCGCGGCCGGCGGGTATCCGGCGGCCCTGGCACGTCGAATGCCCGGCCGGCGCGGGGCCTGGTATCGCGACTACGTGGAGACCCAGATCCAGCGGGACGTCCGTGATCTGAGCCGCATCCGCTCGCGCGACACGCTGCCAAAGCTGCTCGGCCTGGCAGCGGCACGGACCGCGCGGCTCGTGAACGTCGCGGACCTGGCGGCCCCATTCGAGCTGACGCGCCAGACCATCCACGAGCACGTGACGTTGCTCGAGCGCGTGTTCTTGCTAGAGCGGTTACCGTCGTGGCATTCGAACCAGCTCGGCCGGCTGGTCAAGCGGGCCAAGCTCCACGTGGGTGACACGGGGGTCGCGTGCGCACTGCTCGGCGTCGATGCCGCGGCGCTGGGCGCCGGCCGACCGGCGCTCGGCTCGATGCTCGAGAGCTTCGTGCTGCAGGAGCTGCGGCGCCAGGCGAGCTTCGGTCCGGAGCCGCTCGGCTTCTTCCACTTCCGCGATCGCGACGACTTCGAGGTGGACATCGTGATCGAGCGGGGACAGGCGGCGGTCGCCGGCGTGGAGGTGAAGGCCGCCGCAACGGTGAACGAAGCCGATCTGCGGGGCCTTCGGAAGCTCCGGGAAGCTGCCGGGAAACGGTTCGTCGCTGGCATCGTCCTGTACGACGGCAGCGCGACGATCCGCTTCCGCGACGGCCTGTTCGCGGTCCCAGTCCGTAAGCTGTGGGAGACCACATGACCGGGAGAGCACGATGAAGGACGACCAACCCGAGAAGCTCTACCTGCGCTCTCTCGACGTTGCCCAGGAGCGGCGGCGGGAACTCTTGCGTCTCTTCCCCGAGATCGAGACCGAGCGCGGCAGTATCGACTTCGAGCGACTGAAGCTCACCCTGGGCGAGGCGGTGGACGCCGGCAAGGAGCGCTTCGGCCTCACCTGGCCCGGCAAGGCCGACTGCTTCCGCACGATCCAGGCCCCGAGCCTCGCCACCCTGCGCCCCTGCCGCGAGGAGAGCGTCGCGTTCGACACGACCGAGAACCTCATCATCGAGGGCGACAACCTCGAGGTGCTGAAGCTTCTGCATAAGTCCTACCTGGGCAAGGTCAAGATGATCTACATCGACCCGCCCTACAACACCGGCAAGGACTTCATCTACCCGGACAATTACACCGAGAGCCTGCAGACATACCTGGAATACACCGGCCAGGTGGACAGCGAAGGGCGCAAGTTCGGCACGAACACCGACACCGACGGCCGCTTCCACTCGAAGTGGCTGAACATGATGTACCCGCGGTTGTACTTGGCGAGGAACCTGCTGCGGGAGGACGGGGTGATCTTCGTGTCGTGCGACGACAACGAGGTGCACAACCTGCGGGGGTTGATGAACGAGGTGTTTGGGGAGGAGAACTTCGTCGCTACTGTAGTCTGGCAGAAGAAGGTATCTCCTGCGAATGACTCGCAGTGGTTCAGCAGTGACCATGACTACGTGATGGTCTTCGCCAGAACCAAGGACGTATGGAGGCCTAGCCGCTTGAACAGGAACGACTCGCAGCTCGCCTACTATAGGAATCCTGACAACGATCCGCGAGGTCCTTGGAATAGCGCGACCTACACGTGCAACAAGACCAAAGCAGAGCGACCGAATCTGTACTACCCAATTGTCAATCCGAATACTCACGAGGAGGTGTGGCCGAAAGAGACGGCTGTTTGGAAGCATGCAAGGGACGTTACTCAGGAGAACATCGAAGGCAACTTGCTCTACTGGGGTTCAGATGGGAGAGCGCGGTTTCCTCGTCTCAAGATGTTCCTCCGGGACATGTCGGGTGTCGTCCCGCGTTCTATTTGGAGCTACGACGACGTTGGGCACACACAGGGAGCGACGCTGCAAGTTGGAGACATCGTGGGCTCTGGTGCATTCGATTCGCCAAAGCCGACACGACTTGTGTCGCGCATGATTAGCGTCTCCGGCTGTGAAGACGGGCTGGTCCTCGACTTCTTCGCCGGCTCCGGCACGACCGCGCACGCCGTGCTCGACCTGAACCGACAGGACGGTGGCAACCGCAAGTTCATCCTCGTCCAGCTCCCCGAGCCCACGGGCCGCGAGGACTACCCGACCATCGCCGACATCACCAAGGAGCGCGTCCGCCGCGTCATCCGGAAGCTCACCGACGAAGATGCGGGCAAGCTCGACCTCGACGGCGGCAAGAAGCAGGACCGCGGCTTCCGTGTCTTCAAGCTGGCCGAGTCGAACTTCGCTACCTGGGATGCGGATCAGGCGAAGGACGCCGAGGGCCTCGCCCGCCAGCTCGAGCTGCACATCGACCACATCCGCGAGGGCCGCACCGGGGACGACTTGCTCCACGAGATTCTGCTGAAGAGCGGCTTCCCGCTGGCGACGGCGGTCGAAGCCCTGGAACTCTGCGGCAAGACGGTCCACAGCGTCGCGGGCGGCGCGCTCCTCATCTGCCTCGACCGCGCGCTGACTCTGGAGCTGATCCGCGCCATGGCGGCGCGGACCCCCGAGCGCGTGGTCTGCCTGGACGAGGGCTTCGCCAGGAACGATCAGCTCAAGGCCAACGCCGTGCAGATCTTCAAGACCAAGGGCGTCTCCAACTTCCGGACGGTGTGAAGGGCATGGCGAAGAAGGCGAAGCGAGGCGCGGAGCAACGGTTCGGCGGAAGCTGGACCGAGCAGAAGCTCGGCGTCGTCGCCAAGTACTTGAACGCCTACACGACGGTCTTGAAGAAGAAGACCTTCGAAAAGCTCTACATTGACGCCTTCGCCGGCAGCGGCTACCGCGAGACCGGGCGCGTGGACGAGGGCGCACGTGCCGTTTGCGCCCTGCTGTTCCCGGATCTCGCGGATGCAGAGCCGCAGGCCCTGCTCGAAGGGTCGGCGCGACGCGCGCTCGCGACCGATCCGCACTTCGACCGCTACGTGTTCATCGAGCGCGACCCGACCCGGTGCGCACAGCTCGAGAACCTGAAGGCGGACTTCCCGGCCCTTGCAGGCGTCATCGAGATCCGTCCGAAGGAAGCGAACGCAGAGATCCAGGGCCTCTGCCACGGAGGCTGGCGCACGCGCCGCGCGGTGCTCTTCCTCGACCCGTACGGCATGCAGGTCGAGCGGACTACGATCGAGGCGGTGGCGCGGACGCGGGCTATCGACCTGTGGATCCTCTTCCCGCTCGGCATCGGCGTGAACCGGCTGCTCCCGAGGTCCGGCGACATCCCTGAGTCGTGGCGGCAGGCCCTGAACCGCCTGCTCGGCACGGAGGACTGGTACAACGAGTTCTATAAGGTCGAGACGGCGACGACCTTGTTCGGCGACGAGGAGCGCGTGGTGAAGAGGAGCACGGAGGTCATCGGTACGTACTTCAACCGCCGACTCGAGAGCGTGTTCGCAGGTGTCGCGTCCGAGCCCGCAGTTCTACGCAACTCGCGCAACGTACCGCTCTACCTGCTGTGCTTCGCGGTCGGGAACGTACGAGGCAGAGACATCGCGCTGCGGATCGCCAACCACCTGCTGAAGGGAGTGCGCTGATGGCCTTGCGCTCTGGCATCGAGTGGACCGAGGCCACCTGGAACCCGGTCACGGGCTGCTCCAAGGTCAGTCACGGCTGCAAGCACTGCTACGCCGAGCGATTGGCGCGGAGGCTGCAGGCCATGGGGCAGGCCAACTACGCGAACGGCTTCGAACTCGCGCTCCAGCCGCACATGTTGGAGCTGCCGCTGCGCTGGAAGCAACCAAAGACGATCTTCGTGAACTCGATGAGCGATCTGTTCCATCCGGGCGTGCCGCTGGCCTACGTGCACGAGGTGTTCGATGTGATGGCGCGGGCGCACTGGCACCGGTTCCAGGTCCTGACCAAGCGCGCCGAGCGGCTCCTCGACCTGAGTCCGCGGCTCTCCTGGCCGCCGAATGTCTGGATGGGCGTGAGCGTCGAGAGCACCCGCTACCGTCGTCGCATCGACCAACTGAGGTCCACCGAAGCGCGAATCAAGTTCCTGTCGCTCGAACCGCTCCTGGGACCCCTGCCCGGCCTCGCCCTCGGGGGCATCGACTGGGTCATCGTGGGGGGGGAGTCCGGTCCGGGCGCGCGGCCGATGGACCCGGCGTGGGCGATCGACCTGCGCGACCAGTGCCGCCGGGCGCGAGCGCCGTTCTTCTTCAAGCAGTGGGGCGGAACGAACAAGAAGCGCGCAGGGCGCGGTCTCGACGGCCGCGTCTGGGACGAGATGCCCGCTGTCGCAGCGGCGGCCGGCGGTGTGCCGTGATGGGTCGCCCGCGCATGAGACGCAACCATCGTGGCGCACGCTCGCCGAATCATGGGCCGCGACTCTGCCCGATCATCGGGGTGACGGGCAGGAGGTGCGGATGGACCTGATCGACCGCATCCTCGAGGCGGCGCGCGTCGGCGAAAGCACCGACTGGGAGTTCAAGTCGGCACGCGGGGGATTCCCGGGCTCGTTCTGGGAGACGTACAGCGCGATGGCGAACAGCGAGGGGGGCACGGTCGTGCTCGGGGCCGCGCAGCGCGAAGGGACTGTTCGGCTGGAGGGGCTCGACGACGCGCGCCTTGCGGCGCTGCAGAAGGCGCTCTGGGATGGGCTGAACGACCGCGGACGGGTGAGCCTCAACCTGCTCGAGCCGCGTCACGTCGAGATGGCGAGCGTGGAGGATGCGCGGCTCCTGGCGATCCGAGTTCCGCGCGCGACGCGCACTCAGCGCCCGATCCACCTCGGCGGCAACCCGTTCGGGAACACCTGGCGCAGGCGTCATGAGGGCGACTATCGCTGCACCGACGCCGAGGTCCGCCGCATGCTCGCCGACGCCGACGAGGTGCCGCGAGACCAACGCATCCTGACGGGGTACTCGCTCGAGGATCTGGACGCGGCGAGCCTGACCCAATACCGGCGTCGTTTGCAGCTCACCAAGGGGGACGACCATCCGTGGGTCGCGCTGCCGGACGTGGACCTGCTCGAGCGGCTGGGCGGATGGCGGCGCGATCGAGTCCAGGACCAGCAGGGCCTGACGTTGGCGGGGATCCTGATGTTCGGCAGGGACCTCCCGCTCCGCGACCCCGAGGCTGCGCCGAGCTACTTCGTGGACTACCGGGAGAGGCTCGACCCCGGCACGCGCTGGAGCGATCGGATCTACCCCGACGGGACGTGGGAGCCCAACCTGCTCCAGTTCTACACGCGGGTCTGGCCGAAGCTCGCGGTGGGGATCCCGTCGCCGTTCCGGCTCGAAGGAGAGCAGCGGCGCGACGTGACGCCGGCGCACGAGGCGCTGCGCGAGGCCTTCGTCAACGCCTTGATCCACGCCGACTACTCGGGAGAGGGCGGGATCGTGATCGAGCGGTACCCGGATCGCTACGAGGTCTCAAACCCGGGAACCCTGCTCGTTTCCCTCGAGCAGTACCAGCGCGGGGGGATCAGCGAGTGCCGCAACCCGGCCCTCCAGCGGATGTTCTTGCTCATCGGTGGCGGCGAGCGGGCGGGATCCGGGGCGGACAAGATCCGGGCGGGGTGGCGCGCTCAGCACTGGCGCACGCCACGGCTGGAGGTCATCGACCAGCCTGACCGGGTCCTTCTGTCCTTGCCCATGGTGAGCCTGATTCCCGAGGACGCCTTCCGCGGGCTCCGGCTGCGGTTCGGAGCTGTGATGGACTCGTTCTCGCCGGCCGAGGTCCAGGCACTGGCGACCGCTTGGCTGGAGGGCGCGGTTTCCAACGCCCGGTTGCAGCAGCTCCTGGCCGAACACCCGGTCGACATCACCCGCATGCTCGCCGGACTCTGCGAGGCTGGCTACTTGGTTTCGGACAATCGGCGGCGGTGGACGACCTACGGCCTGCCCGGCGACAGGCCGCCCGAGCCAGCGCTCTTCGGGGCGGAGGATTCACCGCCCCAGGTCCCACCCGACTCCTCTCATTTGGACGAGGACTCCTCTCATTTGGACGAGGACTCCTCTCATTCGGGACCGGACTCCTCTCACTCGGCGCCAGACTCCTCTGGCTCCGAAGCGGAGAGGACACTCCGCGGGATCGCCGAGCCGGTCGCCGCCCGAGGGAGGGTGTCCACGGAACTCATGGACCGCACCGTGTGCGAACTCTGCAGAGGACGGTTCCTGACAGCCGAGGAGTTGGGCCGGCGCCTCAACCGGTCGGCAGCGAACCTCCGTAGCCGGCATCTTTCCCGCCTGGTTCGCGAGGGCCGGCTCCGCCCGCGCTTCCCGGAGGCCACGAACCGGCCCGACCAGGCCTACACCACCGTCGAGGGCGGGGAATGAAGCTCCAGTTCGATCCCAACCAGCCCTTCCAGCTCGCTGCCGTGGCCGCGGTGACCGACCTCTTCGACGGCCAGCCGGAGGGCGCGCCCGAGTACGCGGTCATCCGGATGGGCGGGTTCGGCGAGCTCTTCGCCGGGCAGGAGCGGACGGAGCTGGGCGTGGGCAACCGGCTCTTGCTCGACGAGGACAGGCTGCGCGAGAACCTGCGCCGGGTGCAGGAGCAGAACGACATCGAGGTGGCGGACCCCGCCGCCGCGCCTGAGGCCTGGGAACTCTTCGATGTCCCGGCCGGACGGTCGCGCCCGTGTCCCCACTTCTCGGTCGAGATGGAGACGGGCACGGGCAAGACCTACGTCTACCTGCGGACGATCTTTGAGCTGTCGCGCCGCTACGGCTTCCAGAAGTTCGTCATCGTCGTGCCGAGCGTGGCGATCCGCGAGGGCGTGCTGAAGAACATCGAGATCACCGCCGAGCACTTCCGCGCGCTCTACGACAACCCGCCTTTCGAGCACTTCGTCTACGACGCGAGAAGGGTCAACCGGCTGCGCCAGTTCGCGACGAGCAACGCCTTGCAGGTGATGGTGATAAACATCGACGCCTTCCGCAAGAACTTCACCGGCAGCGAGGAGGAGCAGAAGAGCAACGTCATCTACAAGGAGAGCGACCGCCTCTCGGGCCGGCAGCCGATCGAGTTCGCGCAGGCGGCACGGCCCATCGTGATCGTCGACGAGCCGCAGAGCGTCGACGCGACCGAGAAGGCCCAGGACGCGATCAAGGCGCTCAACCCGCTGTGCACGCTGCGCTACTCGGCCACGCACCGCAACCCGTACAACTTGGTCTATCGCCTCGACCCAGTACGCGCTTTCGATCTGAAGCTGGTGAAGCAGATCGTGGTCGCGAGCGCGATCCCCGAGGGTGCAGCCAACGAGGCCTTCGTCCGCGTGGATCGCATCGACTACAAGAAGGGCATCAAGGCGAAGCTCCGCATCCATGCGCAGGCTGCGGCCGGCCCCAGGGAGAAGATGGTGACGGTCAAGCAGGGCGCCGACCTCTTCGTGCTCTCGGGCGAACGAGCCTGCTACCGCGAAGGCTTCGAAGTGGCGGAGATCAACGCCGAGCCGGGCAGCGAGCACCTGCGTTTCGCCAACGGGCGGGCGCTGCGACTCGGCGAGGAGATCGGCGGCCTGCGCGAGGATGTCTGGCGGGTGCAGATCAAGCACACTATCAAGAAGCACCTCGAGAAGGAGCTCGCGCTGCACGGGCGCGGCATCAAGGTCCTCTCGCTCTTCTTCATCGACCGCGTGGCCAACTACCGCGACTACGGACCCGACGGGCAGCCGCGAAAGGGCAAGTTCGCCGAGGCCTTCGAGGCCGAGCTCGTGGAGTTGGCGAAGGACGTGCGCTTCCGCCAGATCGTGTGGCTCCGCGAGCCCGTGGATCGCCTGCACGACGGGTACTTCGCGCAGGACAAGAAGGGGCTCGTCAAGGACACGCGTGGCGACAGCCTGGCCGACGACGAGGTCTACAACCTCATTATGAAGGACAAGGAGCGGCTGCTGTCGCTCGACGAGCCGCTGCGCTTCATCTTCAGCCACTCCGCGCTGCGCGAGGGCTGGGACAACCCGAACGTCTTCCAGATCTGCACGCTGAACGAGACCCGGAGCGCGGTGAAGAAGCGCCAGGAAATCGGGCGCGGGCTGCGGCTGCCGGTCGACCAGAGCGGCGCGCGGGTCTTCGACGAGTCGGTCAACCACCTCTACGTCATGGCGAACGAGAGCTACGAGGACTTCGCCCGGGCCCTCCAGACCGAGTACGAGGAGGAATGCGGCGTGACCTTCGGCAAGGTGCCGTTCACGGCGCTGGTCAAGCTCGCGCGCGTCGTCGACGGCGTCGCGCAGCCGATCGGTCGCGAGGCCGCCGAGGCCATCCGCGCGGCGCTCGTCGGGCAGGGGCTGGTCGACGCGGAAGGCAGGATCCAGCCCGCTTTCGATCCCAGGCGGAAGGACTTTCGGATCGAGTTGCCTCAGGCACAGCGCGATCTCGCTCCGGCGCTGGTCGACCTGCTCGCCTCGTACCAGATCGAGCGACACATTCGTCGGGAGCGCGACCAGGGCACCAACCGACTGAAGAAGGAGGTGCTCCTCAGCCCGGAGTTCGAGGCCCTGTGGGAGCGGATCAGACCCCGGACGACGTACCGGGTCGAGTTCGACACCGACGTGCTCGTCCGGCGGGCCGTCGAGGCCATCCGTCGGATGGAAAGGATCCAGGCGCCGCGGATCCGCGTGACGGCCGGCAGGCTCGAGCTGGGCAAGGGCGGCGTGAGCACGAGGGCCGCCAGCGTCGCGGAGGAACGCCCCGAGTACGGCACGCGCGGCCTTCCGGACCTCCTTGCCTACCTGCAGAACGGGACCGCGCTGACGCGTTCGACGCTCGTCCGCATCCTCACCGAGTCGGGTCGCCTCGCCGACGCCTTCGTGAATCCGCAGCGTTTCCTCGATCAGGTGGCGGCGATCCTCGAGCACGAGCTGCACCGGCTGCTCGTGGACGGCATCAAGTACGAGCGGATCCGTGGCGACGGCACTGACGCCGCCTGGGAGATGCTGTTGTTCAAGAACGAGGAGCTCATCAACTACCTCGACGCCCTTCGGGTGAACAACTCCGTCTACGAGTACGTCGCGTACGACTCCGAGGTCGAGCGGGAGTTTGCCAAGAAGCTCGACGAGCGCGAAGACATCAAGCTCTTCGTTAAGCTGCCAAGCTGGTTCGAGGTCGACACGCCGGTCGGTGGGTACAACCCGGATTGGGCCATCCTCAAGCACGATGGGCAAGCGCTGTACCTCGTCCGAGAAACGAAAGGCACGCGGGACTTCCTCAAGCTCCGTAACACGGAGGCGGACAAGGTGAGGTGCGGCCAGAAGCACTTCGAGACGATCGACGTCCCGTTCGCTGTCGTGGTGAACGCGGATGAAGTGTGAGTGGCGGCGGAAGACAGGCGCGGCGTCGAACGACAGCATGCGGCGGAACGGGGGCCGGAGTGCGGCGTCTACGAGGTCGTCTCGGTGGTGGAGGAACCGGGAGCTCTCGCCGCGGCCGGGCCCGGCGAGAGGTGGTTTCGGTACGCCCCCGCCGCCGTGGACGAGGGGCCGGCGCGGAGCTTCCTGCTGCGGGAGGAGGGCGCGGTCGCGTTGGAGCTCGCAGCGGAGCCGGTGGCGAGCGAGGACGAGGAGGGCCGGGGGCAGATCGCGCTGACCCTCACCCCGAGAGCCGGCAGGGCCCTGGCCGACCTCTCGCGCCGGGTGGCCGGCGGGCAGCTCGCCGTCGTCGTCGGGGGCGTGGTGATCTCCTGCCACAAGGTCCGGGAGCCGCTCGCGGGTGACCGCGTCCTCATCTCGTGTTGTGCGCCCGGTGCGTACGAGCGCCTGTGCCAGCAGTTGCAGGCCGCCAGAACAGTCGGGGTCAACGGGGACTAGCCGAACTTCCGCAGTTGAAAAACCCGGATCGTTTCCCTGTAAAGACTTGCGTTCGTTCCGGCCGAAAGGTTGTCACTACATGCGGTGCAGCGGTCAGGGCGCGCGGGCCGGCCGTTCGGTGCCTGCCATGCCTTGGCGAGTCCCAGAAACTAGCGAACCGCCGACGCGTCAACTAGCGTTCAGCCGAGATCCGCACATGCACTGGGGCGGCACAGGAGCCTGGCGTCCGGCATTCCCCGAGCCGCCCGCTATCGGGCGCCGAATGGGGTCACGCGGAGGGCCGCTCGCTGGCCTCGCCGGCGCTGAGACCGGCCTGCGCCGCCAGGAGCGGGCGGTCCTGGATGTGGTTGGCGCGGGCTGCGGCGGATTCACGCATCCTTGCATTTTGAGCGACCGATGCTCAAAATGCATGGCATGAGGACTCCGATCGGAAGGCCCGAGCTGCGCCGCCGGATCGAGCGGCGGCTGCGCACCAACCCCGTCGTCTTGCTGCTCGGCCCGAGGCAGTGCGGGAAGACGACGCTGGCGCGGCAGATCGGCGGGCGGCGCCGCGCGGAGTATTTCGATCTCGAGGACCTACGGGATCACCAGCGCCTGGCGCAGCCGTTGGCGGCTCTCGAGCCGCTCCGCGGCTTGGTGATCCTCGACGAGGCGCAGACCCGGCCCGAACTCTTCCCGATCCTGCGTGTGCTGGCGGATCGGCGCCCGCTGCCAGCGCGGTTCCTGGTCCTCGGCAGCGCGTCTCCAGATCTCGTGCGGAGCGTCTCGGAGTCGCTTGCCGGCCGAGTGGCTCTCGTTCCCATGGCGGGCTTCGACCTCGCGGAGGTCGGATCGACCGCGCTGCGGCGGCTCTGGTGGCGCGGAGGATTCCCGCGCTCCTACCTGGCGAGAACGGACCAGGAAAGCAGGGAATGGCGCGACGACTTCATCCAGACCTTCCTCGAACGGGACCTGCGGCGCTTCGGGGTGCAGGTGCCGCCGCTGGCGCTCCGTCGCTTCTGGAACATGGTCGCGCATTGTCACGGACAGCTCTGGAACGCATCCGAGATCGGCCGCTCCCTCGGCGAGGCGCACACCACGGTGAAGCGCCACCTCGACGTGCTGAGCGGCGCCTTCGTGATGCGCCAGCTCCCGCCGTGGTTCGAAAACGTGGGCAAGCGGCAGGTGAAGTCGCCGAAGGTCTACGTGCGCGACACCGGCTTGCTGCACGCCCTGCTCGGGGTGGCGTCGTTCCGCGCGCTCGAGGGGCATCCCAAGCTCGGCGCTTCCTGGGAGGGGTTCGCGCTGGAGGAAGTGCTGAGGGTAGCGGGAGACCGCGAGGCCTACTTCTGGTCCACGCAGGCCGGCGCAGAGCTGGATCTGCTCGTCTTCCAGCGCGGCAAGCGCTACGGCTTCGAGTTCAAGTACGCCGACGCGCCGGGGATCACGAAGTCGCTGCAGGTGGCCCGGCACGACCTGAAGCTGGACCGGGCCTTCATCGTCTATCCCGGCGCAAAGTCCTACGCGCTCGCCGACTGGGCCGAGGTCCTGGCGATCGGGGAGCTGCGCGCGAGGCTGGCGAAGGTCATGCCCGAGGCCAAGGGGTCCGCGGGGAAACGGCGCCACGGGCTTTCGAGAGCTGGGGCAATGGACCAAGCGCTTGCACCCGGCCGCGTGCGCGGGTGACGCGGGGGCCATGCGCGCGACGCCGTCGCCCATGGGAGACTCGCCGCCCGGCGGCTGCAGGAAGCGCAAACCCAAGGATACAATCGGGCGCTCCGCGCTGCCGCCGCGCGGCGTCGTGGACTTGGTGACCGGGATGCAGAGGGAGCCATGGACGGATCACGCCTACTGAAGCGCTTGAACAAGGCGTGGAGCGCGCTCAAGGCATCGTACGCCGGTCTGTCAGAGTCGGAGATGATGTGCCCGGGTGTCACGGGCGCCTGGTCGGTGAGGGACATCATCGCGCACGTGAGCTGGTGGGAAGAGGAGTCTCTGACGCATCTGCCGCTCATCCTTCAGGGCGGCAAGCCGCCACGGTATTCCGTCACGTACGGCGGCATCAATGCCTTCAACGCGCAGAGGACCGAGCAGAAGCGGGGCTTGTCGCTGTCGGAGGTGCTGCGACAGCGGGACGAGATCCACCGCCGGCTCATCGACTTCATCCAGCAGGTGCCAGAAGAGCAGTTCGTGCGGGAGACACGCTTCCGGCGGCGGCTGCGGCTCGATACGTACGGCCATTACGCGAAGCACGCCGAGGCCGTACGGAAGTGGCGAGAGGGGCGGCCGCGCGCGGGCGTCCGCGGGCGTGCCTAGCGGTCCCCCTCGGCCGCGGGCTCGTTCTTCTCCGCGAGGTGCTGGCGCCAGGCTTCGAGCAGCTCGGCCTCGCGCTCGGGCTTGAGGCCGGCGCGGCCCGGGCTCCTGCCGAACACGTAGCCGGGGCGCGCCGCGTCGTGCCAGGCCACGGTGTCGCGCGCGCTCTCGGCCAGCGGCCGGAACGCGAGGCCCGCGGCCACGGCCTTCTCCGTGTTGACCAGGTGGAAGCTCGCGTGCTCGCCTTCGGCCGGCAGCCAGACCGGCAGGTCGGTCCAGGGCGCGACGCCCTGGGCCGCGAGGAACTCGGCGTCGACCCAGGTGAAACGGGCGTCGCACGGGAAGGCGGCCTTGATGCCGTGGAGCATCTCCGCCATGTTCCAGCGGCCGGCCGGGGACACGGCGTTGAAGGTGCCGGTGATACTCTGCTCGATGCAGTGGATGATCCACGCGCCCAGGTCGCGCGCGTCGACGAGCTGCACCGGGTCGCTGCCGTTCCCGGGCGCGAGCACCTCGCCGCCGCGCGCCACGCGCACCGCCCAGTAGGTGAAGCGGTCGGAGATGTCGTCCGGCCCGATGATCAGCCCGGGGCGGATGGCGGTCACGCGGCCGGGCATGGTCTCCTCGGCCACGCGCTCGCAGCGCGCCTTCATGCCGCCGTAGTTGGCCAGGGATTCGCGGATGGTCTTGGGCGCCGCGGCCTCGTCGTCGGTGACCTCGATGACGGGCGAGGCCTCGTCATTCCTGACGCTGTGGTCGGCGTACACGCTGCACGAGGAGACGAAGACGTACTGGCGCGCCGAAGGGGCGGCGAGCGCGGCGGTCGCGGCCACGTGCGCCGGCACGTAGCCCGAGGTGTCGATCACCGCGTCGAAGGAGCGGCCCTGGAGCGCCGCCAGGTCGTTGGTCTCGCGATCGCCGTGGAGCTTCTCCAGCTCGGGGAAGAGGTCGGCGTTGGTCTTGCCGCGGTTGAACAGCGTCATGCTGTGCCCGCGCGCCAGCGCGGCGCGCACCGTGGCCGGGCCGAGGAGCATGGTCCCGCCGAGGATGAGCAGTTTGAGCTTCTCCTTGGCCTGGCCCGCGCCGGGGGCGGACTGCGGCTCCTGGGCCACGGCGTTTCTGGCGCCTGGCGCGCCCAGGGCGAGGAGCGAGCCCGCTGCCGAAGCCTGGAGGAATGTCCTGCGGGAAGTGGTCATGTTCGTTTCCGTTTCGGTTCGGCCCTGACGTTCCGGCGCGGTCGATTGCCGTGAAGTGTGCTACGCACCGCGCGGCGCGCTGTTGGGCCGTCCCGGCGCGCGCGTTCCGTCCCGGCCGGCCCACCTTGACCAGATTGACATCATCCGATAATTTGGTCAGACATGATCGAGCGGCAGCTCTCGCGCGTCCTCGCCGGCCTGTGCTTCCCTGGGCGCAAGATGGCCTTCGTCTCCGGGCCGCGCCAGTGCGGCAAGACCACACTGGCGAAGATGCTGCTCGCCCGGCGCCAGGGCCGCGGCCGCTACTGGAACTGGGACTCGGTGGAGCTGCGCCGCCTCTGGGCGAAGGAGCCGCGCGCCGTCGTGCCGGAAGCCGGCGCCGAGGTTCCGCTGGTGATCCTGGACGAGATCCACAAGGCACGCGCCTGGAAACGG